>DATJIM010000353.1:0-18701 GCA_035493195.1 Caldimonas sp. | reverse complement strand
CCGCGCTGATGTAGCGCACGACGTGGCGGAGCGGGTCGAGCACGCCGATGAACGCCGTGACGAAGCGATCCGCCGCGAGCGTCTCGGCGAGCAGGTCGTTGACATGCGCGAAGGCCGTCTCGAGATCGGCGCCGAGGCGAAACGCCATGCGCAGCATCGCATGCATCTGCGTCACCGACAGCGCCGGCGCGATGCCGTGGCCGGTGGCGTCTGCGAGCACGACGAGCAATCCATCGCCAACGGGCGCGAGGTCGAAGGTATCGCCACCCGTCAACAGGGCCGGCCGGAAGGTGCCGTGCACGTCGTAGCCGGCGACCTCCGGCATCGCCTGCGGAAGCGTGCTCATCTGCACGACGTGCGCCATCTCCATTTCGCGCCGCATCTTCTCGCCTTCGACCATCGACTCGATCATCTGCACGCGCTGCAGCGCGACCGCGCACTGGGCCGCGAGCGCGCTCGCGAGCTGCTCGTCGGCGGCTTGGAACGTGCCGTCGATGCGATTGAGCACCTGCATGACGCCGACCAGCGCGCCGGCATGGTCGATCAGCGGCAGGGTCAGGCTGCAGCGGGTGCGATAGCCCGAGCGGCGATCGACCTGCTGGTCGAAGCGGGGATCGGCGTAGCAATCCGGAACGTTGAGCACCTGGCGATCGCGAGCGCACGCGCCGACGAGGCCGAGGCCGACCGGAATGCGCACGTGCCGGATGTCGCTCGACACCTCGAGCACGAGCTCGCCGGCGGCCGCATCGTGCAGCCAGACCGACGATCGCTCTGCGCGCAGCACCTGACGCGCTGCGGCCGTGACGGCGGCGAGCATCGACATCAAATCGAACGGCGCGGCGAGGCTCCGCGTGACCTCGAGCAGGATCGCCAGATCCTCGGTCGACAAGTCTCCTCGTGCCGACCGATCGGTCATGTCGTTGCCTCGAGATAGAGTGCTCGTTGCCGGCTGAGGCGACACCACCCCTGGCGACCTCGACGAAAGCCTAACCCAAGTCCGGCGGACGTCGCGACGATTCCGGTTTACAACGTCGATCCGAGCTGCGCTTGTGCGCACTCTGCACGAGAGTCTTGCCATGAACACCGCCGAGCTGATCGCCATCGACACGCACACCCACCTCGAGGTCTCATGTCGCAACCCGTTCGACAGCTACGGCGAGGAGTACGACCGCGCCGCCGACAAGTACTTCCGCTCGTCGCGGCGGCCGACGATGGACGAGACGATCGCGTACTACCGCGAGAAGAAGATCGGCTTCGTCAACTTCACGGTCGACGCCGAGACGCAGATGGGGCGGCGCCGGATCCCCAACGAGGAGATCGCAGAGGCCGCGCAGAAGAACAGCGACATCATGATCGCGTTCGGCTCGATCGACCCGCACAAGGGCAAGTTCGGCGCGCGCGAAGCGAGAAAGCTCGTCGAGGAGTACGGTGTCCGCGGCTTCAAGTTCCATCCGACGGTGCAGGGCTTCGAGCCCGCCGACAAGATGGCGTGGCCGATCTACGAAGTCATCGCCGAGCACAAGCTGCCCGCGGTCTTCCACAGCGGGCACTCGGGGATCGGCTCTGGGATGCGCTGCGGCGGCGGCTTGCGGTTGCAGAACTCGAACCCGATGCTGCTCGAGGACGTCGCGATCGCGTTCCCCGACATGCAGATCATCGTCGCGCATCCGTCGTGGCCGTGGCAGGACGAGGCCATCTCGCTCGCCATGCACAAGCCCAACATCTGGATCGATCTCTCGGGCTGGAGCCCGAAGTACTTCCCGCCGCAGCTCGTGCAGTACGCGAACACGCTGCTCAAGGACCGGATCCTGTTCGGCAGCGACTTCCCGCTGATCACGCCCGACCGCTGGCTGAAGGACTTCGCCGAGGCCGGCTTCAAGGACGACGTGCGGCCGCTGATCCTGAAGGACAACGCGATGCGGCTGCTCGGGCTCGCCGCCGGCGAGACGGTGGCGGCGACGCCGGCCGTCGCGCCCGCGCCGGGCGCGGCTGCGGCGCCACGGCGCGAACGCTGACGTCGTCGATCAGGGCTTGACCGTCAGTCGGTTCTCGACCGACTTCACGCCCTCGACGCCCTTGGCGATCGTGACCGCCTTGTCGGCGCTCGCCTGCGTGTTGGCGGTGCCGTTCAGGGTGACGACGTTGTCCTTGGTGTCGACGTCGATCTTCAGCGCCTTGACGTCGGGGTCGGCGATCAGCGCGGTCTTCACCTTGCCCGTGATCGCGGCGTCGTCGAGCTTGTCGCCCGCCTTGGCCATCCCGCGTTCGGTCGCCGACGCGGCGTTTTCCATCGTGCTCTTCGTCGTCGCCATCGCGTCCGACGCCGCCGGCGACGGCGTCACGGTCGTCGACGTCGTCGTCGAGGTCGTGCTTCCCGGGGTATCGCTGACCGTCGTCGTCTTCTTCTCGCACGCCGCGAGCAGCGCGGCTGCCGCGAGCATCGAGACGAGAGCGACGGGGGTTCGATTGGTTCGCATTGAGTTCTCCTTGGCTTGCCGAGAGTTGGCGTGGCGCATTGTCGGCAGCGCAACGCGCGCTTGAGCGCGCGAAACGCACGTCGCTCCCTCGACCGACGCGAGCTCGGGACGCTGTCCGACGCGAGCTTGCCGGTCGGTCGCATCGGCGCGGCCGCGGTCAGGCGGCGGGCGCGAGCCGCGACAGGCAGGCGCGATCGCGCAGCGCCGGACTGACGCGGTAGCGCTCGCCGCGGTAGTGCGCATCGAGGTGGTCGATCAGCGATGCGACCGCGGTCGCGTTCCAGCGCGCGAGGAACTCGAACGGCCCCGCGGGGTAGGCAACGCCGAGCTTCATCGCCAGGTCGGCGCCCTCGTCCGTGCAGACGCCCTGATGGACCGCGTCTGCCGCTTCGTTGACGAGCATCGCGATCGTGCGCGCGACGACGAGCCCGGGCGAATCGCCGATCGGCTGCGGTCGCCAGCCGGCGATGCGCAGCCACTCGGCGGCCTGCTCGCGCCACGCGGCCGATGCGCTCGCGGCGAACGCGACCGCGAGCGGTGTCCCAGGCTCGCCGCCGCCTGGAGCGATGGCGAGGTCGAACACGGCGAGATCACGCACGCCCGCTTCGGCGGCGACGCGCGTCGCAGCGCGACCGTCGCTGAGGCGCAGCTCGCCGATGGCGGTCTGCAGGCCCATCCAGCGACTCGACGGGTCGGCTTCGAAGCGGACGTCAGCGTCCACGAGGCGCGCCGCCCAGCGATCGACGGCGACGCCGCGGCCGTGCAGCGCGACGATCGCGCCGGCAGGAACCGGCCGCGCATCGAACGCGTCGGCAGGCGACGACGGTGCGCCCGGCGGGTACGCGAAAAAGCCGCGTCCCGACTTGCGGCCGAGCAGACCGCCGTCGACCATCTCGCGCTGCACGAGCGAGGGCTGATAGCGCTTGTCGCCGAAGTTGGCGTCGAACACCGACTGCGTGACGGCGAAGTTGGTGTCGTGGCCGATCAGGTCCATCAGCTCGCACGGGCCCATGCGAAAGCCGGCGCCGCGCAGGCACGCGTCGATCGTCGCCGGTTCGGCGAGCCGCTCGTGCAGCAGCGCGAGCGCCTCGGCGTAGTACGGGCGCGCGATCCGGTTGACGATGAAGCCCGGCGTCGACCGCGCGTGCACTGGCGTCTTGCCCCAGCGCTTCGCGAGCTCAAAGATCGCCGCGGCGGCGGCGGCGTCGGTCGCGAGGCCGGAGACGACCTCGACGAGCTTCATCAGCGGCACCGGGTTGAAGAAGTGCATGCCGACGAAGCGGCCCGGCGATCGCAGTTCCTTGGCGAGCGCGGTGATCGAGATCGACGACGGGTTCGACGCCAGGATCGCTCGCTCGCCGACGATCGCCTCGAGGTCGCGAAAGAGCGCGCGCTTGGCATCGAGGCTCTCGACGATCGCCTCGACGACGACGCCGGCGCGCGCGGCGTCGGCGAGCGTCGTCGCTGCGACGACGCGCGCGGCGATCGCCTTGGCTTCGGCAGCGTCGAGCCTGCCCTTGGCGGCGAGGCCGTCGAGCGTCGCCGCGAGCTTGGCGCATGCGCTCGCGGCGGCACCTTCGCGGCTGTCGAACAGCTGCACCGCGTGCCCGGCCTGTGCCGCGACCTGCGCGATTCCTGCGCCCATGATTCCGGCGCCGACAACGAAGACCGGGGTGTCGGAACCGATCGTGGTGACCATGGCCGCGGGCAGCAGGCGCTGCCGGTGGTGACGATCGTGCGAGCTTAGCGCCGCGGCGATCGTCGCCGCGGCGCGCGCATCAACGACCGCCGGAGGTCGAAGGCGACGACGCGCTCTCGCCGGCGGGTGCCGTCGTCGGGCCGCCACCGCTTCCGGCCATGCCGCCGCCCTGGCCGCCCTTGGCACCGCTGCCCGTGCCGGGAGCCGACGAGCTCGATCCGCCCGGGCCCTGGCCGACATTGCCGCTCGACACCGCGGCGCTCGACGCATCGCTCGTCGCGCGCTCGCCGCCGCTCGAACCACTGCTGCCACTCGAACCAGTGCCGCCGCTCGAGCCGCCGCCGCCGACCGCCTGCGTCATCGCCGTGCCGCCCGATGCCTGGCCGCTCTCGCCGCGCACCTGGATGCGACGGCTGCGCTCCTGCGCCGCGTGCTTCGGAATGTGGACCTCGAGGACGCCGTGCCGCACCTCGGCGCGCACTTCATCGGGATTCGGCGAGAACGGCAGCTGGATGCTGCGATGGAAGCGCCCGTGGCTGCGCTCCATGACGTGGTAGTCCCGCTCGTTGCGGTTCTGCTCGCTCTTGCGCTCGCCGCTGATCGTCAGCATGTCGCCGTCGACGCGGACGTCGAGCTCTTGCGGCTGCATGCCGGGCAGGTCGGCGCGCAGACAGAGCTCGCCGTTTTCCTCGTGCATGTCGATGCGCGGCGCGCTCATCGTCACGCCGCCTTGGCCCGGGCGGCCACTGCCGCCGCCGAAGGCTTCGTCGAAGGCGCGATCGATCTCGCGCTGAAGTTGGGAGAGCGGGTCGCCGAGCCACTGGCGCGATCCCGACCACGGAGTCAGATAACGATTTGCCATGGGAGACCTCCTGAACGGATGGGTCCATGGCGCGGCATCCGCCGTGCCCGCGAGGCCGGCGGCGGCTCAGGCAGTGGCTGCGTGCACCGCCGGCGTCAGAGCGATCCGAAGCGCGTCGTCGACGGTCTCGAGCCACTCGATGCGGATGCGCGTGCGCGCGTCGGCAGGAATGTCTTCGAGGTCACGCTGGTTGCGCGCCGGCAGCATCACCGTCGTGATGCCCGCGCGCAGCGCCGCGAGCACCTTCTCCTTGACGCCGCCGATCGGCAGCACGAGCCCGCGCAGGCTGATCTCGCCGGTCATTGCGATGTCGCTTCGCACCGGCCGCTCAGTCAGCAGCGACGTCAGCGCGACAAACATCGCCACGCCTGCGCTCGGGCCGTCCTTCGGCGTCGCGCCGGCCGGGACGTGGACGTGGATGTCCGACTTCTCGAGGCCGTCGGCGGCGACGCCGAGCGACGCCGAGCGCGCCTTGACGAGCGACAGCGCCGCCTGCGCGCTCTCCTTCATGACGTCGCCGAGCTGGCCGGTGAGAATGAGCCGTCCCGCGCCCGGCGTTCGTGCCGCCTCGATGAAGAGGATGTCGCCGCCGACCGGCGTCCACGCGAGCCCGGTCGCGACCCCGGGAACGCCGGTGCGCATCGCGACCTCGGCCTCGAAGCGCTTGGCGCCGAGGATCTCGTGGAGATCGTCCGCCCTGACCGTCATCCGCGTCACGCTGCCGTCGGCGATGCGCACGGCAACATGGCGGCAGACGCTGCCGATCTCGCGCTCGAGGTTGCGAACCCCCGCTTCGCGCGTGTAGTCGCCGATGATCGCCATCAACACGTCGTCGCCGATCTCGCACTGCTCGGCGCTGATGCCGGCCGCCGCGAGCTGGCGGGGCAGCAGGTAGCGGCGCGCGATCTGCAGCTTCTCTTCCGCCGTGTAGCCGGGCAGCTGGATGATCTCCATGCGGTCGCGCAGCGGACCCGGAATCGTGTCGAGGACGTTCGCCGTGCAGACGAACATCACCTTCGAGAGGTCGACCGGGACGGCGAGGTAGGTGTCGCGGAAGGTCGAGTTCTGCTCGGGGTCGAGGACCTCGAGGAGGGCCGACGCGGGATCGCCGTGGAAGCCGCCGGCGCCGAGCTTGTCGACCTCGTCGAGCATGATCACCGCGTTGTGGGTGCCGACCTTGCGCAGGTTCTGCACGATGTTGCCCGGCAGCGCGCCGATGTAGGTGCGGCGGTGGCCACGGATCTCGGCCTCGTCGTGGACGCCGCCGAGGCTGATGCGCGCGAACTTGCGGCCGGTCGCCTTGGCGATGCTCTGGCCGAGCGACGTCTTGCCGACCCCCGGCGGGCCGACGAAGCACAGGATCGGGCTCTTGCCCGCGGGGTTGAGCTTGAGCACCGCGAGATGCTCGAGGATGCGGCGCTTGATCTTGTCGAGGCCGAAGTGGTCGTCGTCGAGGATGCGACGCGCCTCGCCGATGTCGATCGGCGGCGGCGCCTCTTCCTGCCACGGCAGCTCGATCAGCCAGTCGAGGTACGTGCGCACCATCGAGTACTCGCCGGCGGCCTCGGGCATGCGTTCGAGACGCTTCAATTCTTTCCGCGCGGCCTTCTCGACCTCCTCGGGCATGTGCGCGTCGGCGATCGCCTTGTCGAGCTCGGCGAGCTCGGCGGCGTTCTCGTCGCCTTCGCCGAGCTCCTTCTGGATCGTTCGCATCTGCTCGCGCAGCAGGTGCTTGCGGTTGACGTCGCCGATGTTCTCGCGCGTGCGGTCTGCGACGTCGCGCGAGACTTTGAGCACCTCGATCCGCCGGGCGAGGATCGCGAGCAGCCGATCGAGGCGCGACTTCAGATCGAAGGTCTCGAGAAGCGTTTGCTTCTCCTCGGGCGGCACGTCGAGCACGCTCGAGATGACGTTGGCGAGCTGCGCAGCATCGTCGATCCCCTGCAGCGCGATCGCCATCTCCTGCGGCACCTGCGGCAGGAGCTGCAGCGTCTCGAGCGCGCGCTCCTTGAGCGCGCGCCCGCGGCCTTCGATCTCGGCGTCGCTGCGATCGGCGTCGTCGATGTACTGGACGCGAGCGACCGCGAACGGCCAGCCGTCGAGGAACTGGAGGACGCGAAAGCGCCTGAGGCCGCGGGCGACGACGTGGTGGCCGCCGTCGGGCGCAGTGACGTAGCGCAGCACCGCCGCGCTCGTGCCGACCCAGTGCAGCTCGTCGGGCGCGGGCTCGTCGATCTCGGGCTTGGTCTGCAGAAGCACGCCGATCGGCTTTTCGAGTCGCACGGCTTCCTGCACCGCGGCCTGCGAGCGTTCGCGGCCGAGGCCGATCGGCAGCACGGTCGACGGAAAGAGGACGAGGTTGCGGACCGGGAGGATGATCAGCGCGTCGTCGGGAAGCGCGCGCGTCGACGTCGACGCGCCGCCGACCGCGGGCGCGCTCGCCGTCGGCTCGTCGCCGCGGCGTTCGTCGAGAAGTGCGCTCGACTCGGGAACGCGCGAAGGCTCGGGGATCGTCGCCATGTCAGCGTTCTCGCTTGCCGAGTCTGAGGACGAGGCAGCCCTGCACGAGCTCGGGTCGGCCGACCTCGAACCTCCCGGACGGCAGCGCGAAGCGGCGCTCGAACGCGCCGTACGGAATCTCGAGCTGGCGCAGGCGATAGCGTGTGCCGTCGAAGGGCAGCGTCCGCGTGCCGCGAACGACGAGCGTGGCGCCGTCGAGCGCGACGTGGATGCGCTCGGCGGCGACTCCCGGCATCGCGACGACGACGACGATCTCACGCTCGTCCTCGAAGACGTCGATCGGCGGCTCCCACGCTGGCGCGGTCTCGACGGCAGCAAGGCGGAAGAACTGGCGATGCAGCCGCCCGGCCTCGGCAATCAGCTCGACGGCCTGCGACCACATGCGGTCCTCGGGGTCGGATCGGTGGTTCATGGGAGCCCCGTAGATGTCGGCGAAGTCGTCGATCACAAGCCCGCCGCCCGACCGTCCGGGCAATCGGGGCGCCGGCTGCGCTAGGCTCGCGGGCACCGGGCTTGCTCCGGACGCCGCTGGAGGACCCATGGCCCTGCCGCACGCTCACCTGCTCGACGTCATCGACATCCGCCCGCTCGGGCCGGCGCTGCACGATTCGGTCAGCACGAGCCTGATCAAGACCGACCGCATCCAGCTGCTGCACCTGGTGCTGCCGGCACGGCGCGACATCCCCGAGCACCACGTCGACGACGAATGCACGATTCATTGCCTCGAAGGCGACGTCGAAGTGCAGATGCCGGGCGGCGTGCGCCGCCTCGGCCCCGGGCAGCTCGTCGTGCTGCGGGCGTTCCAGCCTTTCTCGCTCAGTGCGCGCGTCGACTCGGCGGTGCTGATGACGCTGCTGCTGCGCAACGGCGACGCCGGCGACAGCGGCGGCCGCCAGGCGCCCTGACGGCTAGCACATCACTTCTTGCGGCCGTACTTCGCTTCGAAGCTCGCCTTGCCGAGCTGGTTGGCGTGGATCATGAAGCCGACCAGCGCGGCGCTGGCGTCCGCCGGCACGTCGATCTTGTCGGTCTTCAGAGCGTAGACGGTGAAGATGTAGCGGTGCGGCTTGTCGCCCGGCGGCGGGCATGCGCCGCCGAAGCCGGCGCTGCCGAAGTCGGTCTTGCCCTGCGCAGCGCCTGCCGGAAGCTGCCCCTTGCCGTCGACGGCACCGGCCCCTTCGGGAAGCTCGGTCGCGGTCGCCGGGATGTTGTAGACGACCCAGTGCCACCAGCCCGATCCGGTCGGCGCGTCGGGGTCGTAGACGGTGACCGCGTAGCTCTTCGTTGCCGCGGGCGCGCCGCTCCACTTCAGCGCTGGAGAGATGTTCTTGCCCTCGCAGCCGAACCCCTTGAAGACCTGCGCGTCCGTGAGCGTCGAGCCGGGCTTGATCGTCGGGCTCGACAGCGTGAAGCCGGCGGCGTGCGCGGCGAAAGCGGTCGAGACGAGGACGGCGGCAAACATGGTCTTGCGCATCTTGTTTCCTCCTGGTCGAGCGGACGGCAATCATGCATCAGCGTGCGCGCGAGTGCACTGCGAGCGTCGCGGGCACGCCAATCGCCCGGGCCGATCGTTGCCACCCAGGAGACGTCCATGACCCGCCGATTCGTCTTGCCCGCCGCCGCGCTCGCGGCGCTGTTCGCGCTTGCCGCATGCACCTCCATGCGCACCGGGGAACCGGCGTCGTCGACCGTAGACAACGCAGTCGTCGTCTTGCCGACCTCGGGCGCGGGCGAGCAGATGCGAGGCGGCTGCTGGGCGTCGTTCTACAGCGACCGCAACTTCAATGGCGACTCGCTGACGCTGATCGGACCGGTCGAGCTGCAGACGCTCGACAAGGGCAGCGCACAGCAGCTCAAGCGCGACATCAAGAGCATCGTCACCGGACCACGTGCGACGCTGACGCTCTACGAGAAGCAGTTCCTGTCGGCGCGCTGGGTCGGCTTCACTCCCGACAGCCGCGAGCCCTCGCTCGCCGAGAAGCTCGGCTTCGGCGGCCGCATCGAATCGATGAAACTGAGCTGCTGAGCCACTTCAGGCGGCGCGGACCGGCTCGACGCGATCGCCGAGGCGCACCGTGCCGCCCTCGACGACGCGCGCCGTGATCCCGCCGAGGCCGCGCGCGGCGTTGTAGCCGCCGGTGCCGAGGCTGGCCTCGATCCGCGAGCACGGGTGACATTCGCCGGACACCTCGAGGATCGCCTCGCCGATGCGAACCCTTCGTCCCTTGAGGGCGACGAGATTGATTCCGCGCACGACGATGTTGCGCCGCAGCGCCGCGGGCGCGACGACGTCGAGGCCGAGGTGGCTCGCGATCGCGGCGAGGCTCTCGGCCGCGACGAGCGTCACTTGGCGTGCGCCGCCGGCGTTGCCGTAGCGGTCGCCGGCGATTCCCCTGCCGGCGACGAGCTCGGCGGCATCGAGAACGCGCATCGGCGCGCCGCGCGCCGGCCGCGCGCCGATCCACTCGACGGTGCCCGGACGCACCGGAGCTTCGATCAATTGCGCCAGCGAGGAAGAAGCGGGAAACGGCATCGCGAACAGGAGAAAGGGACAGGGCGGAGCGTGCGAGTGGCAGCGGGCGTAAGCTTTGCCGGGCTGGCGCGACCACGACCCGCGACCACGGAGACCTCATGCCCACGTATCAGAAGACACCCGAAGCGATCAAGCGCCTGACCGGCGAGCAGTATCGCGTGACGCAGCAAAACGCGACCGAGCGCCCGGGCACCGGCGAGCTTCTCCACAACCACGAGCCCGGCATCTACGTCGACATCGTCTCGGGCGAGCCGCTGTTCGCGTCGGCCGACAAGTTCGAGTCGGGGTGTGGCTGGCCGAGCTTCACCAAGCCGATCGAGCCGGCCAACGTGAAGGAGCTGAACGACTCGTCGTACGGGATGGTCCGCACCGAGGTGCGCTCGGCGCACGGCGACAGCCACCTCGGCCACGTCTTCCCCGACGGCCCGCGCGACCGCGGCGGCCTGCGCTACTGCATCAACTCGGCGAGCCTGCGCTTCATTCATCGCGACGACATGGCGAAGGAAGGCTACAGCGCGTACCTCGACCAGGTGGAGGAAGTGCGATGAGCACGAACGACACGACCGAGCGCGCGGTGCTCGCAGGCGGCTGCTTCTGGGGAATGCAGGACCTGATCCGCAAGATGCCTGGTGTCGTCGCGACGCGCGTCGGCTACAGCGGCGGCGACGTGGCGAACGCGACGTACAGAAACCACGGCACGCACGCCGAGGCGATCGAGATCGTCTTCGATCCGAAGCGCCTCTCGTACCGGCAGCTGCTCGAGTTCTTCTTCCAGATCCACGACCCGACGACGAAGAACCGACAGGGCAACGATCGCGGCGCGAGCTACCGCTCGGCGATCTACACGACCAACGACGAGCAGAAGCGCGTCGCCGAGGACACGATCGCCGACGTCGACGCGTCGGGGCTGTGGCCGGGCAAGGTCGTCACCGAGCTCGCTCCCGCGGGCCCCTTCTGGCAAGCCGAGCCCGAGCACCAGGACTACCTCGAGAAGTATCCGAACGGCTACACGTGCCACTACGTTCGCCCGAACTGGCGGCTGCCGGTGCGCCAGCCGCAGACCGCTCAGCGGTGACGAGGGGTCGACGGTTTCGCGCGGCCGGCGTCCGACGCTAGGGCGAGACGCCTGCTCGCGCGGGCCGGCGCGGCGCCGAATCCTGCGCACTTCGAGGTGCGGCCGCTGTCAGCGCGACGGGTATCGTCGCAGGTCGAATGAACAGCTGCCAGGTGACCTGTCGAGCCGCGTCGTTCGCGACGGCGGCCGTCGCGGCGCTCGCGGCTGCCGCGACGGTTCGCGCGCAAGGCACCGATTGTTCGACGGCCGAAGCGCGCGTCGCAGGGCGCCCCGCTCCGGTGTGCGCGCCGCCGAGTGCGCTCTCGCCGGCACAGGAGTTGGCGTGCGCCGAATACGCGCGCTGGGCCAGCATCGCGACCGACTGCCGCCGCGCCGCCGAGCGCGACGATCGGCGCTGGCTGACCCGGTTCCCTTCGGAGGCAGCGCACCGCAAGGCCGAGGTCGAGGAGATCGCGACCGTCGTCGTCAAGCTGCGCGTGCCGAACGCGCGCCTCGCCGAGCTGCTCGCGCAACACAAGTCGCTCGCCGAGAAGGCCGAGTTCTATCCGAAGGGCGTGCCGCTCGACCTTCGCCGCGAGATCGAAGCCAACGACGCGTCGCTGCTCGCGGTGCGCGACGTGTTCCGCAACCTCGAGCTCGAGATCGCCGGAGTCGTCGACAAGTTCGACGACGAACGCACTCACCTGCGCAAGCTCTGGGGCGGCGCGCCGCCGGGAACGATCGGCGTCTTCGTGCCGCGCTCGGCGACCACGTCGTCATCGCTCGCGCCGGCGCCGCAGAACAGGATCTAGGGCGCATCCGCCGGCCGCGGCGATGATCGTCCACCTCGTCGACGGCACGTACGAGCTGTTCCGCCACTTCCACGGCCTGCGCCGGTTCCACAAGACCGACCCGCCGCTCGGCGCGGTCGTCGGCGTGCTGCAGTCGGTGCTGCAGATCCTCGAGCAAGGCGAGACGCACGTCGGTGTCGCCACCGACCATGTGATCGAGTCGTTCCGCAACGCGCTCTGGCCGGGCTACAAGACGGGCGCGGGGATCGAGCCGGCACTCTTCGCGCAGTTCCATCCGCTCGAGGACGCGCTCGCGGCGATGGGCGTCGTCGTCTGGCCGATGGTCGAGCTCGAGGCCGACGATGCGCTCGCGTCGGCGGCGCGCATCGCCGCGCGCGACGCCGATGTCGACAAGGTCTGCATCTGGACGCCCGACAAGGACCTCGCGCAGTGCGTCGTCGACGACCGCGTGGTCCAGGTCGACCGCCGCGCGAAGACCGTGCGCGACGCTGCCGGCGTGCGCGCGAAGTTCGGCGTCGAACCGCACCTCATTCCCGACTGGCTGGCGCTGGTCGGCGACGTCGCCGACGGTTATCCGGGGATCGCCGGCATCGGCGCGGTCGGCGCGGCGCGGCTGCTGAACCGGCACGGTGCGATCGAGGCGTTTCCGCCCGCCGTCCTCGGCGAGCGGCAGGAACAGGCGCTCCTCTTCAAGCGTCTCGCGACGCTGCGTAGCGACGCTCGGCTCTTCCGCCGCGCTTCGGCCCTGCGCTGGCACGGCCCGACGCCCGGGTTCGCGTCGTGGGCCGAGCGCGCGAACGCGCCGCGCCTGCTCGAGCGGGCGCAGGCGGCGGCGCGACTTCTCGGCAAGACGTGACGAGGTAGTCGCCGAGCAGCTCGAGGTGGCGGTCGAAGAACCCCGGCGGAGAGAACGGCGCAGCCAGGCCCATGCCGCGCAGCGCGGCGAGCACGAACTCGGCGCGCAGACGACCGTCGGCGCGCGCGGCGAGCTCGGGAAACGCGTGCAGCAGCTGCTCCGCCATGCCGACCATGATCGGCGTCAGCCGCTGCACGACGTGGCTGCGCGTCGCCTTCTGGGCCCGCGCGCCGAGGAACGCCGCCCACGCCGTGCCGAAGCGCGGCGCGCCGAAAACCTGGCGCCACGCCGCGCTCACGAAGTGCGCGGCGCGTTGCTCGAGCGGCCACGTCGCGTCGGGCCAGAACCCGTCGGCCTCGCCCAGCGATTCGACCAGGCGCGAGAGGACCTCGCTGCGCAGCCCGGCGATCGACTCGAAGTGGTGCTGCACGGCACCCGTCGTCATGCCGGCCTGGCGCGCCACTTCCTGCAGCGACACGCCGAGGTCGCCGCGCTGCGCGAGCAGCTCGAGCGCGGCCTCGAGCAGGCGCTGGCGCGTCTTCAGGCTCCTCAGCTGGTGCAGGTTCGGAAACATTGTGGTCGTAACGCAATTCCGTTAACATCATAACGTGCAGCTTTGCGAGCAAAGGTTCGCAAGCAAGAAAGGAAGCCCTGCGATGAAGACGAACCGATCGGCGCAGAACCTCGAGGCCCACGGGCGACGGCTCCGCCAGCTCGCTCTGCGGGCCGGCGTCGAGCTCGGCGCCGGCCTCGCGGCATTGCCGTGGTTGCGCATGGCGCCGCGCGGCGACGGCCATGCCGTGCTCGTCCTTCCCGGCCTCGGCGCGGGCGACGGCTCGACGCGCATGCTGCGCGGTGTCCTGCGCGATCGCGGCCATGCCGCGCGGGGATGGGGTCTGGGCCGCAACATCGGTCCGCGCGCGGGCTTCGAGCGCGCGATGCTCGACACCATCGACCGAATGGCCGACGAAAGCGGTCGCACGGTGAGCCTCGTCGGCTGGAGCCTGGGCGGCCTCTACGCGAGCGCGCTCGCGGCGAAGCGGCCGCAGGCGGTGCGCAGCGTCGTCACGCTCGGCAGCCCGCTGCACCACCCGCACGCCACCGACAAGCCGCTGCCGGCGGTGCCGACGTCGTCGATCTACAGCCGAAGCGACGAGATCGTTCCCTGGCGATGCAGCGTCGTCGCCGAAAGCGGCCGGTCGGAGAACATCGAAGTCGTCGGCAGCCATCTCGGCCTCGGCTTCAACCCCGCCGTTCTCTTTGCCGTCAGCGAGCGCCTCGCGCAAGCCGAAGGGCAATGGAAGCCCTTCGAGCGCACCGGCTGGCGGCAGTTCGTGTTCCCCGATCCGCGACGCGAAGAGACGTCGACGGCCTGGGCGTCGCAGCGCCAGCAGTTCAACGCCTAGCGCGGCGAGCGCGTCGCCGACCCGGACTCCTCTTGCGCGCATCCGCGCGCGAGCGCGTCGCGCGACGCGGTGAGGAATAATCGCGGCCTCGCGACGCTCGCGTCGCTGCCCCTCGGCGCCCACCCATGGCGGACCCGGACGCAAAGACTGCCGGTCGCGTCTCCTCGCAGTCCGAGCACGCCCTGGTCTTCACCGATCTGGTCGACAGCACGGCGTTGAGCGAGCGGCTCGGCGACGCGAGCGCGTCGGCGCTCCGGGTCGTGCACGACAAGCGCGCGCGCGAGCTGTTCGCGCGCCATGGCGGCCGCGAGATCGACCACACCGACGGCTTCTTCGCGCTGTTCGACCGCGCCGGCGCGGCGGCAGCGTTCGCCTGCGACTACCACGCAGCGCTCGATGAGCTCGCGCTGCGCGCCCGCGTCGCGATTCACGCCGGCTCCGTGTTCCTGCACGAGAACGCGCCGGAGGACGTCGCGCGCGGCGCGAAGCTGCTCGATGTCGAAGGGCTCGCCAAGGCCGTCGCGGCGCGCGTGATGAGCCTCGCCCACGGCGGCCAGACGCTGCTGACGACGAACGCGCGCACCGCGATCGGCGAAGCGCTGCCCGACGGCACCGAGCTGCGGTCGCATGGTCACTACCGGCTGAAGGGAATCGACGAGCCGATCGAGCTGCTCGAGCTCGGGCTGCGCCAGGCATCGCCGTTCCAACCTCCGCTCGACGCCGAGAAGGCGTACCGGGTGGTGCGCGTCGGCGACGCATGGCGGCCGCTGCGCGACGTTCGCCACAACCTGCCCGCCGAGCGCGACGCGTTCGTCGGCAGGACGGCAGAGCTGCGCGATCTCGCGGCGCGGGTCGACGCCGGTGCGCGCCTCGTCACCGTGCTCGGCCCCGGAGGCATGGGCAAGACGCGGCTCGTCCGCCGGTACGCGTCGACGTGGCTCGGCGACTGGCCCGGCGGCGTCTACTTCTGCGACCTCTCCGATGCGCGTTCCGAGGAAGCCATCCACTTCGCCGTCGCGTCGGCGCTCGAGGTGCCGCCGGGCAGCGATGCGCCGGCCGCGCAGCTCGGCCACGCGATCGCGGGTCGCGGCCGTTGCCTCGTCGTCCTCGACAACTTCGAGCAGGTCGTCGGGCACGCTGGGGCGACCGTCGGACGCTGGCTCGACCGCGCACCCGACGCCACCTTCATCGTCACCAGCCGCGAGCGGCTCCACGTCGCCGGCGAGGTCGTCTTTCCGCTCGATCCGCTGCCGATCGATCGCGACGGCGTCGAGCTGTTCGTGACGCGCACCCGGGCGCAGCGGCCCGACTTCGCGCTCGGCGCCGGCAACCGCGCCGCCGTCGCGGAGGTGGTGCGTCTGCTCGACGGGCTGCCGCTCGCGATCGAGCTCGCCGCGGCGCGCGGGCGCGCGCTGTCGCCGAGCCAGCTCGTCGAGCGCTTGCGCGATCGCTTCGCCCTGCTCGCAGGCGCACGCGGCGCGGCCGCGCGGCAGGCGACGCTGCGCGCGGCGATCGACTGGTCGTGGGAGCTGCTGACGCCGTGGGAGCAGGCCGCCCTCGCGCAGTGCTCGGTGTTCGAGGGCGGCTTCACGCTCGAGGCCGCGGAAGCGGTGATCGATCTCTCCGCATGGCCGCACGCGCCGGCGGCGCTGGACGTCGTGCAGGCGTTGGCGGACAAGAGCTTCCTGCGCAGCTGGGTGCCGGCGACGCAGAGCCGCTACGACCTCGACGAGCCGTTCTTCGGGATGTACCTGAGCATCCGCGAATACGCAGCCGACAAGCTCCGAGGCCTCGGCGACGCCGCGGAGCGCGGCGCCGAGACGCGCCATGGTCGCCACTTCGCGGGTTTCGGCAGCGAAGCTGCGCTCGCGGCGCTATCGGCAGCCGGCGCCGTCAAGCCGCTGCGGGTGCTCGGGCTCGAGCTCGACAACCTCGTCGCGGCGTGCCGTCGGGCGGTCGTTCGCGGCGACGGCAGCACCGCCGTCGCCGCGTTCCGCGCCGCCTGGGAGGTGCTGGCGCGCCACGGCCCATACGCCCTCGGGACGTCGCTCGGCGAGCAGGTCCTCGCGCTCGCCGATCTCGCCGATGGCGACCGTGCGACCGCGGCGATGACGCTGGCGCAGGCGCTGCGCTGCAGCGGTCGCACCGATGAAGCGAGAGCGCGCCTGGGCGAGGCGTTGACGCTCGCGCGCGGCGCCGCCGACGCCAAGCATGAAGGCGCGACGCTGGCGCGGCTCGGCTATCTGGATCGCGAACAGTCGCGCAGGGCGGAAGCCAAGGAGCACTTCGACGCAGCGCTGGCGATCGTTCGCACGACCGGCGATCGCGTCACGGAAGCCGCCATCCGCACGGGTCTCGCCCTCCTGCAACGGGAACAAGGCCGGAGCGATGAGGCCCGCGAGCACTTTGCGGCGGCGCTCGCGATCGCTCGCGAGACCGGCGATCGACTCCAGGAAGGCGCGGTCCTCGACGGCCTCGGCCTTCTCGAGGCCGAGGCGGGCGAGGTGAACGAAGCGCAGCGCCATCTCACCGAGGCGCTGGCGATCGCGCGCGAGCTCGGCGACGTCGTCCTCGAAGGCGCGATCCGCGCGAACATGGCGCACATCGCCGGCGAGCAAGGCGACATCGACGCGGCGCACGAGCATCTCGCCGCCGCGCTCGCGATCCAGCGCGAAGTCGGCAACCGGCGCCTCGAAGCGATCGCGCTCGGCAATGTCGCTTCGATGTGCGCGGTGCGCGGCCGCAACGCGGAGGCGCACGACAACTTCGAGCGCGCGCTCGTCATCGCGCGGGAGATCGGCAACCGGCGCCATGAAGGCTTTCTCCTCGTCACCCGCGGGATCCTCTGGCACAGCGAGGGTCGCCGCGCCGAGGCAAGGCGCGACTACGACGCCGCGCTCGCGCTGGCGCGCGACGTCAACGACCCGCGCAGCGAAGGGATCGCGCTCAGCCGGCTTGGCCAGCTCGGCTTCGACGAGGGTCGGCCGCAGGAAGCGCGGACCCTCTACGAGCTCGCGCTGGCGATCGCGCGCAAGGCCGGCTACCGCCGTCTCGAGGGCGTCGTGCTCGGCGGCATGGCTCCTCTGCTGCTGCGCGAAGGACGCGCGAGCGAGGCGATCGCCTCGGTGCGCGCCGGTGAAGAGGTGCTGCGTGAAGTCGGCGATCGCGAGGAGCTGTGCAAGCTGGTCTGCGTTCGCGGCACGATCGAGAAGGAGCTCGGGCATCCGGAGAACGCGCGCGAGGCGCTCCGCGAAGCGGAGGCCCTTGCGAAGGCGATGGCGGCAGAAGCGAACTCGGAGGTCGGGCAAGCCATCGCCGCGCTGCGCAACGCGACGACCTGAATCGCGTCAGCGACTCGGATCGATCAGCACCTTCGCCGCCGTCGCACGTCGGCCGTACTCGGCGATCGCGTCGGGCTGCAGAGCGGCGGCGAGCGACACGGTGCGGGTGTAGCGGCTCGCGAACGTGGTCTTCAGCTCGCGCGCGACGCGCGCCTTCAGCGAGTTCGCTGCGTCGGCACCGATCCGCTGCAGGAACGGAAAAACGAGCCAGCCGCCGACCGCCCATGCCATGCCGAAGCTGCGCACGATCTCGGTCGGGCTCGTGTCGAGGCTGCCGTAGAGATAGACCTGCTTCAGCGTCGACGTTCCGTAGCGGCTGTATTCGCTGGCGTTGCGCGCAAGCGCAGACTCCATCGCAGCGAGGATCCGGCCCGCGAGGCGACCGCCGCCGATCGCGTCGAACGCGATCGTCGCGCCGGTCGCCGCGATCGCTTCGGTGAGCTCGGCGTCGAACGAAGCCGACGACGTGCTGACGACGTGGCGCGCACCGGCGTCGCGCAGCAGCGCGACGTGCTCGTCGCGACGGACCACGTTGACGAGCCCGATGCCGTCGGCGAGGCAGACGCGGTTCAGCATCTGGCCGAGGTTCGACGCCGCCGCGGTGTGGACGAGCGCGCCGTGTCCTTCGCGCCGCATCGTCTCGGTCATGCCGAGGGCGGTCAGCGGGTTGACGAACGCCGACGCGCCGTCGGCGGCGCTCGTTCCCGCCGGCAGCGGCAGGCAGAGGTCGGCCTTGACGGTGCGCAGCTGCGAGTACATCGCGCCGCCGAGGACGGCGACGGTGCGGCCAAGGAGCGCCTGCGCCGCAGCGCCGCCGCCGGCGGCGACGACCGTGCCTGCGCCTTCATTGCCGACCGCCAGCGACTGACCGACGCGGCCCGCCATCGCCCGCATCGCCGCCAGCGGGATGCGCGCAGTGACGACGGTCTGCGCGCCGCTGCCGCGCACCGCGACCGTCGCGAGATCGGCGGCGCCGAACAGCAGGCCGATGTCGGACGGATTGATCGGCGTCGCTTCGACGCGGACGACGACCTCGTCCGCCTGCGGCGCCGGCGTCGGAACGCGCGCGAGCGACAGCTCGATCTCGCCGCTTTCCTTGACGAGCGAGCGGAGCTGAAGCCCGTCGTCCGGAACCGTCGTC
>DATJIM010000352.1:0-10593 GCA_035493195.1 Caldimonas sp. | reverse complement strand
GCTGTTGAGCTTGAGCTTGTAGCCGGGGCGGATGCCGCCGTCCTCGGCGACGTCGAGCGTCAGTCGCGCGACGTCGCCCTCGACGGCGAGCTTCCAGTGGCGGTACTGCGACGGGTCGGTGCGGTAGTCGACGCGAGGGGGAGCGCTGGGATCCATCGGCTGTCTCCGTGAAAGGAAGGCGACGCCGGCGCCGCCAATCCTGCATGATAGTGCATCATCCTTCGCGAGATCAAGCGGAAGCTGCAGTTTGCTTCGCATCTCCCGATCGCGTCGCCTTGCCTGCGCCGGCGCGTCGGACGCCGTCGACGAGCAGCCCGCTGACCAGCTCGATCAGCCCGGCGAAGCTCTCGTCCTCGGTCTTCCCCGACGTGTCGAACCGGGCGTCGGCCTTGGCGTAGAACGGCGATCGGCCGGCCAGGATGCGCCGCAGGTCGGCCATCGCCTCGCGGCTCTGCGCCATCGGCCGCGTGTCCCCCTGCGCGGCGACGCGAGCCATGTGCTCTTCGGGCGACGCCTGCAGCCAGACCGTCGTGCAGTGCCCGAGCAGCGCGTTGAAGGTCGCCGGCTCAGCGACGATTCCGCCCGGCGTCGCGATGACCGCTGCGGCGTGCGTGCGCACGGTCTCGTCGAGCGCGCGGCGTTCGTAGCGGTGGTACGCGTTGCTGCCGTAGAGGTCGTGGATCTCCCGGATGCTGGCGCCGGCGATCCGCTCGATCTCGCGGCTCAGCTCGACGAACGGCACGTCGAGCGCCTCGGCGAGGCGTGCGCCGAGCGACGACTTGCCGGCGCCGCGCAGCCCGATCAGCGCGATGCGCCGGCCGCGGTCGGCATCGCCACCGGCGACGCCGAAGAGCGTCGCGATCGCGACCCGGGCACGCCGCAGCTCGGCGTCGCTCCTGCCGCGCAGCAGCTCGCGCAGCATCAGCCACTCGGGCGAGCTCGTGCTGAGGTCGCCGACGAGTTCGGCCAGCGAGCAATCGAGCGCAGTCGCGACCTGCTGCAGGACGAGGATCGACGCGTTGCCGATGCCGTACTCGAGGTTGGCCAGGTGGCGTTCGGAGACACCCGAGGCGATCGCGACCGACTTGCGCGTCAGGCCGCGGCGCGCCCGCAGCAGCCGGACGCGCTCGCCGAGCGCGAGGAGGAACGGATCTTTGACGGTGGCTCCCATACATGCAGTATAGTGCTTGACGCACCGACGCGAACGACCTATCGTGCGCCCTCCCCGGCTTTTCACTGTCCTGCGATGCTGTCGCCGCCCGAACCGCTCAACTTCGCGCGCCACCTGTTCGATGCCAACCGCGGCCGCGCCGCGCGCATCGCCTACGTCGACGACCGCGGCAGCCTGACGTACGGCGAACTCGACGAGCGCGCCCGCCGCTTCGCGACGGCGCTCGCAAAGCTCGGGGTCCGCCGCGAGGAGCGCGTGCTGCTTCTCATGCACGACGTCGTCGAGTGGCCGATCGCCTTCCTCGGCGCGCTCTACGCGGGCGTCGTTCCAGTCGCGGTCAACACGCTGCTCACCGCCGACGACTACGCGTACATGCTCGCGAACAGCCGCGCGCAGGCGGCGATCGTCTCGGCGGCGCTCGCGCCGACGCTCGCGCACGCGCTCGGCCGCAGCGACCACGAGGTGCAGCACACGATCGTCGCAGGCGACGGTGCCGGCAACGCGCTGCCGGGCGCGATCGCATTCGCGTCGCTGCTCGGCACCTACGCGGCAATGGCTGCGGCGGCGCCGACGCGCGGCGACGACCCGGCGTTCTGGCTCTATTCGTCGGGCTCGACCGGCAAGCCCAAGGGCACTGTCCACACTCACGCGAATGCGTGGTGGACCGCCGAGCTGTACGGCAAGGGGGTGCTCGCATTGCGCGACGACGACGTCTGCTTCTCGGCGGCGAAGCTCTACTTCGCGTACGGACTCGGCAACGCGCTGACGTTCCCGCTCTCGGTCGGCGCGAGCGTCATCCTGATGGCCGAGCGGCCGACGCCCGACGCCGTTTTCAGGCGCTGGACGGGCGCCGCCGCGGCAGCCGCGACCGGCAAGTCGATCAAACCGACGATCTTCTTCGGCGCGCCGACCGGATTCGCCGGCATGCTCGCGTCGCCGTCGCTTCCCGCAAAGAGTGACGTCGCGCTGCGCATCTGCTCGTCGGCGGGCGAGGCGCTCCCCGCCGAGATCGGCCAGCGCTTCGAGCGTCACTTCGGCTGCGCGATCGTCGACGGCATCGGCTCGACCGAGATGCTGCACATCTTCGTCTCGAACCGGCCCGGCGACGTCCGCTACGGCACCACCGGCAAGCCCGTCGCCGGCTACGACGTCGAGCTGCGCGGCGACGACGGCCGCCCGGTCGGCGACGACGAGGTCGGCGACCTCTACATCAAAGGGCCGAGCGCGGCGCTGATGTACTGGGGCGATCGTGCGCGATCGCGCACGACCTTCCAGGGCGAGTGGACGAAGAGCGGCGACAAGTACGTCCGCGACCGCGACGGCTACTACACGTACTCCGGCCGCAGCGACGACATGCTGAAGGTGAGCGGCCAGTGGGTCTCGCCGTTCGAGGTCGAGGCGACGCTGATGCAGCACCCGGGGGTGCTCGAGTGCGCCGTGGTCGGCATCGAAGACGGCGAAGGCCTGACGAAATCGAAGGCGTTCGTCGTCCGCAAGCCCGGCGCCGAGGTCGGCGACGAGCAGCTGAAGGCGTTCGTCAAGGAGAAGCTCGCGCCGTACAAGTATCCGCGTGCGATCGAATTCATCGACGAGCTGCCGAAGACCGCGACCGGCAAGATCCAGCGCTTCCGCCTGCGCGAGCGCGAGCGCTCTCCGTCGTCGTCCTAGCGCTGTCACCCTGAGCGAAGCGAAGGTCCCGACGTGAACGGCGGCGCGGAGGCGACGAGATCCTTCGCTTCGCTTAGAACGGCAGAGGGGCGCGAGATCCGGCTCGAATACGAGTGGGTCGGCGCACCGCGCGACGAAGCGGCGGCCACCGTCGTCTTCCTCCACGAAGGCCTGGGGTCGGTCTCGATGTGGCGCGAGTTCCCGCGCGCGTTTTGCGAGCGGCACGGCTTTGCCGGCTTCGTCTTCTCGCGCCAGGGCTACGGCCGCTCGACGCCGCGCCCCCACGGCGAGCACTGGCAGCCCGACTTCATGGCGCGCCAGGCGGAAGACGTGCTGCCCGCGCTCCTTGCCCGCGTCGGCATCGCGCGGCCGTGGCTGTTCGGGCACAGCGACGGCGGCACGATCGCGCTGCTGCACGCGGCGCGCCACGAAGCCGCAGGCGTCGTCGCGGTGGCTCCTCACCTCTTCGTCGAGGACGTCTCCGTCGCGAGCATCGCCAAGGCGCGCGAGGCTTACGAAAGCGGCGCCCTGCGCGAGCGTCTCGCGCGCCATCACGCCGACGTTGACTCCGCCTTCTACGGCTGGAACGACGTGTGGCTGTCGCCCGCGTTTCGCGGCTGGAACGTCGAGCGCGACATTCGCGCGATCCGCTGCCCGGTGCTCGCGGTCCAGGGCGAAGAGGACGAGTACGGCACGCTCGAGCAGGTGCGAGCGGTGCAGCGCGCCGTGCCGCACGCCGAGTTGCTCGTGCTCGGCGCGTGCGGCCACTCGCCGCAGCGCGACCAGCCGGAGGCGCTGGCGCGTGCGGCCGGCCGCTTCATCGTCGCGCACTCCTGAAATGGCCTCGCACATTCCGCTCTTCGAAGACGACCACGTGATCGGTCTCGACGGCAAGCCGCTCGCGCCGCTGCCGGTCAACGACTGGATGGGTCTTCCCTTCGAGGTGCACCCGCACATGCGCAAGGCCGAAGTCGCGCATCGCACCAACCCGCAACCGCTTTTGCTCGTCCACGTGCGCTCACGCGGCCTGTCGCGGATTCGCTCGGGCCGCACGGTGTTCGACCTGCGCCTCGAGCCCGGCCAGGTCGACGTGTTCTCAGCCGGCTTTCGCATGGACCACGGCTGGTGGGACTGCACGCCCGGCGAGGTGCTCGCGATCGCCGTCGACCCGGAGCGCACGCGCCGCTATCTGCACGACGATGGCGCCTTCGTCGACCTTTCGACCCGGCTCGCGGTCCGCGATGGCGTCCTCGAGCGGCTGCTCGCCGGTGTGCGCAACGAGGTCGACGCGGGCTGCCCGTCCGGACCGCTGTTCGCCGAAGGCGTCTCGCTCGCGCTGCTCGCGCGGCTGCGCGCGTGCTACGCCGAGCGCTGCGCGCCCGAGCCCAGCGTCCGCAAGCTCTCGCCGGCGCAGTCGCGGGCGACGATCGACTTCATCGAGGCGAACCTCGGTGCCGGTCTCTCGGTGGCGCGGCTCGCGGCGCAGGTCGCGATGAGCCCGTACACGTTCTCGAAGCGCTTCAAGTCGACCTTCGCCGTCACGCCGCACAGCTTCGTGCTGTCGCGCCGGATCGATCACGCCGAAGCGCTGTTGCACGGGACGCGCTCGCTCAGCGAGATCGCGCTCGCGCTCGGCTTCGCCAGCCAATCGCACTTCACCGAGGCGTTCCGGCGGCGCACCGGCCGCACGCCGCTCGCGGCGCGACGCCGCGGCTGAGCGCGGCGCGGCGTTCAGGCGGCCGCGGCTACTTGCACGTGTAGCTGGCAGCGGCGTTGACCGCCCCGGTGCCGTTGTAGGTCGCCTTCTGCGGATACGGGCAGAGCAGCTGGCTGTTCGTGGCGTCGGGCGATGTGACCGTCACCGACGCCGGCGCCGAAGCAGCGCCGCCCTCGACCCAAGCCTTCAGCACGCCGAACAGCTGGCCGCCCGCCGGTTGCGCGAAGTTGCTCGTGGTCACCGCGGGGCCCGCGGTGCCCGGTGCGGTGCCGACACCCGAGCAGTGCCCCATGCCGGGAATGAGGAACAGCCGGTCGTACGCCTGGGTCTTGGCGAAGCCGCCGTCGAGGTTGGCGACGCGCGTGTAGTAGTTGACCGAGTTCTGGGTCGGGATCAAGACGTCCGCCGAGCCGTGGTACTGCACGATCTTGACTGCGGCCGCCTTGGCACCGCTCAGGTCGGCGTTGTCGGTGTTGATGTTGCCGAAGAACGGCTGCAGCGCGATGCCCTGCGCGAACGCGTCGGCGAGCTGCCCGTAGGTCAGGGTCTTCCAGCCGTTGGCACCGTTGCCCGTCGCGTTGAGGAAGCTCGTCGTCGCGAGGGTCGGGTTCTGCAGCTCGAGCGCGACCATGTCGGAGGAGATCGTGAACGGATTGGCGCCTGCCAGCGCGGTCATGTTGGCGCCGCGCGCAAGCCCGTACCAGAGCTGGCCATCGGTGAGATTCGCGTTGAAGCCGTTGTTGGCGGCAGGATCCGGCACCGACCCGTCGGGCGTCTGACCGAACCAGTACTTGTTCATCGCCTGCGCCTGGACCGGCGTGACGCACGCCGCGGTGGCGTTGGTGCCGACCACACCGCCACTGCCGACGGTTCCGGCGCAGAGCACCGATGCATCTCTCGTCGGGTCGTAGGCGCACTGCTGCGGATCGAGCACGTAGCCGAGGTGCTGGCCGCCGACGACGTCGCACGCGCTGACGGCGCTGCCGCTCACCAGGTTGTGCTGCGCGGTCGTCAGCGCCGTGCCGCCGAGGTCGCGCTGGGTGACGACCTGCGGGTAGAGCTCGGTGGTGATGAACTTGGTCCAGTTGAACGCCGGCGCGCCGACGAGATAGCCGTTGTAGTCGTCAGGGTGGTTCTGGATGATCTTGTAGCCTTGGCGGCCACCCGTCGAGCAGCCGTCCCAGTACGCGTACTGCTGCGTCTTCAGGTAGTACGCCGCGGCGAGCGCCTTCGTCTTCAGCGCGAGCTCGTGGAGACTGCGCTCGGCGAAGTCCTGCCACAGCGTCGAGTTGATCGTGCCGTCCGGATTCATCGCGAACGAGCCGTTGCCGATGCTGTGGCCGGTGTCGGTCGCACCGACGACCGAGCCCTCGTTCGCCGCCGTCGAAGCGTTGCCGGTCGTCGCGATCAGCGTCGTGTTCTGGTAGTTGGCGCCCCCGGCCCAGCCACCGCCGCCCATGTTGTGGATCCTCTGGTTCCAGTCGGCGGGGGCCGGCAGCCAGATCTCCATGCCGATCCCGGGCGAGGTCGACGGCGCACTTGCCGGCCCGGGGTTGCCGGGACCGACGTTGAGCTTGACGAAGCAGAGATCCTTCGCTGCCGCCGGCGGCGTTCCCGACGTCCCCGACAAGGCGATCGGATCACCCGCCTTGAACGACTTGACGACGAGGATGGTCGTGTTCGCGTCGGGCGCGAACGCGGTCTTCATCGTGTCGTCGCACGTCAGCGCGGCCGGTGCAGGAGCCGGCGCTGGCGCGGGAGCGGGCGCCGGCGCCGAATCGCCGCCGCAGCCGACCGGGAGCACGGCCGCAGCGGCGAGCGAGAAGAGCAGCGACACGCGGACGCGCGCGGCGTCGATCGCACGGGATTCGGGGGTGGTCATCGGAGCTCTCCATCGGTCGCGACGCACGTCGCTTGTTGGTGACGGCAAGGCTGCCGAAGCGGCGTCGCTCCGTCTATCGAATCCACGAGCGGCGCTGTCGAAAACCCACCGCGGCCCATCGGGAGTTCCACCGAAGCGCGCTGAAACGCGGCGCAGGCACGCGAGCGATCTTCTGGTGAATACGCATGGCCGCAGGCGCACCGCCGGGGTAGCGTCCCGGACCGGCGCGGCTCGAGGCCGCAGCGTTCGCACCCAGGAGCTTTCATGCCTCACGTCTTGCTTCGCGCGGCAGCGCTGTCGACCGCCCTGATCGCGTCGACGGCGTTCGCGCAATCGTCCGGGCCGATCAAGATCGGCCTCATGCTGCCCTACAGCGGCACCTACGCCGCGCTCGGCAGCGCGATCGAGAACGGCTTCAAGCTCTACGTGCAGGAGCAGGGCGGCAAGCTCGGCGGCCGCGAGGTGCAGTACTTCAAGGTCGACGACGAGTCCGAGCCGTCGAAGGCGACCGACAACGTCAACAAGCTGATCAAGCGCGACAACGTCGACGTCCTCGTCGGCACCGTCCACTCGGGTGTCGCGCTCGCGATGGCGAAGGCGGCCAAGGACAACAACACGCTGCTCGTCATCCCCAACGCCGGCGCCGACGCGATCACCGGCCCGATGTGCGCGCCGAACATCGTGCGCAGCTCGTTCTCGAACTGGCAGCCGGGCTACGCGATGGGCGTCGTCGCCGGCCAGAAGGGCGTCAAGCGCGCGATGACGATCACCTGGGGCTACGCGGCCGGCGCCGAGTCGACGAAGGGCTTCACCGAAGGCCTCGAGAAGAACGGCGGCAAGGTGATCAAGGACCTCACGCTGCCGTTCCCGCAAGTCGAGTTCCAGGCGCTCTTGACCGAAATCGCGGCGCAGAAGCCCGACGCGGTCTACGCGTTCTTCGCCGGCGGCGGCGCCGTCAAGTTCGTCAAGGACTACGCCGCCGCGGGGCTCAACAAGACGATCCCGCTCTACGGCCCGGGCTTCCTGACCGACGGCACGCTCGAGGCGCAGGGCGCATCGGCGCAGAACATGCTGACGACGCTGCACTACGCCGACAACCTCGACACGCCGAAGAACAACGCGTTCCGCAAGGCCTACGCGATCGCCTACAAGTCGCAGCCCGACGTCTACGCGGTGCAGGGCTACGACGCGGCGCAGATCCTCGCCAACGGCCTGAAGGCGGTCGGCGGCGACCTCGGCAAGCGCGAGCAGCTGGCGGCGGCGATGCGCAAGACCCCGGTCGACAGCCCGCGCGGCAAGTTCACGCTCTCGGCGGCCGGCAACCCGGTGCAGGACATGTACCTGCGCGAGGTCAAGGGCAACAACAACGAGTTCCGTTCGGTCGCGGTGAAGGCGCTCGCCGATCCGGCGCGCGGCTGCAAGATGTGAGTCCTCTCCCTCTCCCGCAGCGCGAGGGGAGAGGGAGTTGATGCAATGGATCTCGCGACCTTTCTCGTCCAGTGCCTGAACGCGGTCCAGTACGGGCTGCTGCTCTTCCTCGTCGCGAGCGGGCTGACGCTGATCTTCGGGATCATGGGCGTCATCAACCTCGCCCACGGCAGCTTCTACATGCTCGGCGCGTACCTCGCGTTCGCGCTCGCGCCGTGGTTCGGCGACTGGTTCGTGACGCGGCTCGTCGCCGGCGTCGCGCTCGCCGCGATCTTCGGTTACGTCCTCGAGTGGGCGTTCTTCAGCTTTCTCTACGAGCGCGACCATCTGCAGCAGGTGCTGCTGACGTACGCGCTCATCCTCGTCTTCGAGGAGCTGCGCTCGATCCTGGTCGGCAACGACGTCCACGGCGTCCCGGCGCCGTCTTGGCTCGGCGGCGGCTTTCGTCTCGGCGGCCTGATGGAGTACCCGTGGTACCGCGTCTTCGCGTCGGCGGCGTGCCTCGTCGTCGCGCTCGCGCTCTACGCGGTCGTGCAGAAGACGCGGCTCGGCATGATGATCCGCGCCGGCGCAAGCAACCGCGACATGGTGCGCGGCCTCGGCGTCGACATCCGCCGCCTGTACCGGATCGTCTTCGCCGGCGGCGTCGCGCTCGCCGCGCTCGCCGGCATGATCGCGGCGCCGCTCTCGTCGGTGTACCCGAACATGGGCGCGAGCGTGCTCATCATCTGCTTCGTCGTCGTCGTGATCGGCGGCATCGGCTCGATCACCGGGGCGCTGATCGCCTCGCTCCTGGTCGGCTTCGTCGACACGTTCGGCAAGGTGTTCTTCGCCGAGTGGAGCGGCGTCGGCATCTACCTGCTGATGGCGATCGTGCTGGTCTGGCGGCCCGAAGGGCTGATGAAGCGTGGCTTCTGACGCCGTCGCGGCGACGAGCGCAGCGGACACCGTCGCCGACGTCGGCGCGCTGCCCGACATCGGCCGGCGCGAGCCCGGCGGCTGGCTCGTCCCCGCGGCCGCGGCGCTCGTCGTCGCCGCGCTGCCGCTCTTCGTCGCACCGTACGGCCAGGATCTCGTGCTGAGGATCGCGGTCTATGCGATCTTCGCGCTCAGCCTCGAGCTTCTCGTCGGCGCGACCGGGCTCGTCAGCCTCGGCCACGCCGCATTCCTCGGCATCGGCGCGTACGCGACGGTGCTCGCGTCGGGCAGCGACGGCGCGTCGATCGCTTGGCTGCTGCCGCTCGCCGTCCTCGCGGCGGCGGCATACGCAGTGGTCGTCGGGGCGCTCAGCCTGCGCACGCGCGGCGTCTACTTCATCATGGTCACGCTCGCGTTCGCGCAGATGGCGTACTTCGTCGTCCACGACACCAAGGCCGCGGGCGGCAGCGACGGCATCTTCCTCTACGCCAAGCCGACGCTCGCGGTCGGCGCGACGACGCTTGTGGACCTCGGCAACCGCGCGGCGCTCTACTACATCGTGCTCGCCGCGCTCGTCGCGACGTACGCGTTCATCGCGATGCTGCTGGCGTCGCGCTTCGGTCATGCGCTCGCCGGCATTCGCGTCAACGAGCAGCGCATGCGCGCCGCCGGCTTCTCGACGACGCCCTACAAGCTCGCCGCCTTCGTCGTCGCCGGCGCGCTCGCGGGCCTCGCCGGCTTCCTGCTCGCGGTCAAGGACGGCACCGTCAACCCCGAGCTGCTGTCGTGGCACGAGTCGGGTGCGGTGCTGCTGATGCTGATCTTCGGCGGCATCGGGAGCCTGCGCGGCGCGGTCGTCGGCGCGGTCGCGTTCACGCTGCTGAAGGAGCTCTTCCAGTCGGAAGCGCTGCTCGGTCCGCTCGCGCAGCACTGGCAGCTGACGCTCGGGCTCACGATCATCGCCTTCGTCGCCGCACTGCCGCGCGGCCTGATCGGCAGCGGCGCGCAGCTGCGTGCGCTGATGCGCGAGCGCACGGCCCGCGCCGCGCGAAAAAGCGCATGAGCGCGGTGCTCGCCGAAGTCTCCGCGCCGCGCGTCGACAGCGCGGCGCGGCCGCTGCTCGAAGCGGTCCGGCTCGGCCGCCGCTTTCGCGGCCTCGCCGCGGTCGACGACGTCACGCTCGACGTCTGCGTCGGCGAGATCCACGCCGTCATCGGCACCAACGGGGCGGGCAAGTCGACGCTTGTCAACATGCTCTCGGGCGAGCTCGCGCCGAGCGCCGGCAGCGTCCGCTTCGCCGGCGACGACGTCACGCGCTGGCCGCAGCCGCGGCGCGCGCGCGCCGGGATCGGCCGCAGCTACCAGCGCACGACGATCTTCGGCGAGTTCAGCGTCCTCGAGAACTGTCGTCTCGCCGCGCAGGCGGGCGCGCCGCACGCGTGGCGCGTCTGGCAGCCGGCGTCGCACGACGTGCGCGGCGTCGAGGTCGCGCGTCGCGTGCTCGCCGCCGCGGGGCTCGACGGCGACGCCCGCCGCGTCGCCGCGACGCTCAGCCACGGCGCCAAGCGACAGCTCGAGATCGCGATGTGCCTGGCGACGTCGCCGCGCGCGCTCCTGCTCGATGAGCCGCTCGCCGGCATGGGCGGCGAGGAGACCGGGCGCATGCTCGAGCTGCTCGTCGCGCTGAAGGACGACCACGCGATCCTCCTCATCGAGCACGACATGGACGCGGTCTTCAAGGTCGCCGACCGCATCACGGTGATGGTCAACGGCCAGGTCATCGCGAGCGACTCGCCGGAGCGGATCCGC
>DATJIM010000351.1:0-3886 GCA_035493195.1 Caldimonas sp. | reverse complement strand
GTCGCCGCGCCGCGCGTCTATGCGCAGGCGCCGATCGTCGTCAAGTTCAGCCACGTCGTCGCCAACGACACGCCCAAGGGCAACGGCTCCGAGTTCTTCGCCAAGCGCGCCGCCGAGCTGACCAAGGGCCGCGTCAAGGTCCAGGTCTATCCGAACAGCCAGCTCTACAAGGACAAGGAGGAGATGGAGGCGCTGCAGCTCGGCTCGGTGCAGATGCTCGCGCCGTCGCTCTCCAAGTTTGCGCCGCTCGGCGTCAAGGAATTCGAGGTGTTCGACTTCCCGTACCTCTTCGACAGCTTCGACGAGCTGCACAAGGTCCAGCAGGGGCCGGTCGGCAAGGGCCTGCTGACCAAGCTCGAGGCGAAGGGAATCACCGGCCTCGCGTTCTGGGACAACGGCTTCAAGTCGTTCTCGTCGAACCGCAAGATGCTTCTTCCCGAGGACCTGAAGGGTCTGAAGATGCGCATCCAGAGCTCGAAGGTGCTCGAGGCGCAGATGCGCGCGCTCGGCGCGATCCCGCAGGTGATGGCGTTCTCCGAGGTCTACCAGGCGTTGCAGACCGGCGTCGTCGACGGCACCGAGAACCCGCACTCGAACCTCTATACGCAGAAGATGAACGAGGTGCAGAAGAACGTGACGATCACCGACCACGGCTTCGTCGGCTATGCGGTCGTCGCCAACAAGAAGTTCTGGGACGGCCTGCCGGCCGACATCCGTTCGCAGCTGACGCAGGCGATGGCCGAGGCGACCAAGTTCACCAACGACCAGGCGAAGAAGGACAACGACGACGCCCTCGCCAAGGTCAAGGCGACCGGCAAGACCGACGTGCTGACGCTGACGCCGGCGCAGAAGCTGCCCTGGAAACGCGCGCTGGTGAAGGTGCACAAGGAGATGGAGCCGCGCGTCGGCAGCGAGATCCTGCGCGCGGTCTACAACGAGACCGGCTTCGACCCCGCCAAGCTCTGAGGGCGTGCGAGCGCTCCGCGTCCTCGACCACCTCGAGGAGTGGTTCATCGCCGCGCTGATGGGCGTGGCGACGGTGATCGTCTTCGTCGCGGTCGTGCACCGCTACCTGTCGGGGATGGCGATCCCCGGCCTGCAGGACTGGCTGCTCTCGCTCAACGTCTCGTGGGCACAGGAGGCGACGATCTACCTCTTCGTCTGGATGGCGAAGTTCGGTGCTGCGTACGGGGTGCGCACCGGGATCCACGTCGGCGTCGACGTGTTCATCAACCGCATGCAGAGCCGGACGCGGGCGCGCTTCGTCCTCTTCGGCCTGCTCGCGGGAGTCGTCTTCACCGGCACGATCGCCGCCCTCGGCGCCCGCTTCGTCTGGGACAACGGCGCCCATTACGCGATCTTCCACGCCATCGGGCTCGACGTCGAAGGCCTCAGCACCGGGCCGACGACGCCCGACCTCGAGTGGCCGACGTGGGTGATCTATCTCGCGATTCCGCTCGGCTCGGCACTGATGTGCTTTCGCTTCCTGCAGGTCGCCTGGAGCTTCTCGCGCACCGGCGAGCTGCCCAAGCACGACCACGCCTTCGTCGAAGGGCTCGACGAGGTCACTCCGCTCGACACCGCGCCCGCCAAGCCATGAACGGAATCATCCTGTTCGGCCTGCTCGTCGCCCTGATGCTGACCGGCATGCCGGTCTCGATCGCGCTCGGACTGACGGTGCTCACGTTCATCTTCGGCTTCACCGAGGTGCCGGCGCAATCGGTCGCGCTCAAGCTCTTCACCGGACTCGAGAACTTCGAGATCATGGCGATCCCGTTCTTCATCCTCGCCGGCAACTTTCTCACCCACGGCGGCGTCGCGCGGCGGATGATCGCCTTCGCGACCTCGCTCGTCGGGCACTGGAACGGCGGCCTCGGCCTCGCGGCGGTGCTCGCTTGCGCGCTCTTCGCGGCGCTCTCGGGGTCGTCGCCGGCGTGCGTGATCGCGATCGGCTCGATCCTGATGCCGGCGATGGTCAAGGCGGGCTTCCCGCCGCGCTTCGGCGCCGGCGTCATCACCACCTCGGGCGCGCTCGGCATCCTGATTCCGCCGTCGATCGTGATGGTGATGTACTCGGTGTCGACGAACACCTCGGTCGGCCAGCTCTTCATCGCCGGCGTCGTCCCGGGCATCCTTCTCGCGACGATGCTCGGCCTCACGACCTGGTACCGCGCTCGCAAGAACAACTATCCGCGCCAGCCGCGCGCGAGCTGGGCCGAGCGCTTCACCGCGTTTCGCAAGTCGGTCTGGGGCCTGCTCTTGATCGTCGTCGTCATGGGCGGGATCTACACAGGCCTCTTCACGCCGACAGAAGCCGCGGCGATGGCGGCGGTGTACTCCTTCTTCATCGCCGTCTTCGTCTACCGCGACCTGACGATCAAGGACGTGCCGCGCGTGCTGCTGGCGTCGGCGAACATGAGCGCGATGCTGCTCTACATCATCACCAACGCGGTGCTGTTCTCGTTCGTGCTCTCGAACGAGCGCATCCCGCAGCAGCTCGCCGACTGGCTGATCACGATGGGCCTCGGGCCGGTCGGGTTCCTCCTCGTCGTCAACCTGCTGCTGCTGATCGCCGGCAACGTGATGGAGCCGTCGTCGATCGTCCTCATCATGGCGCCGATCCTGTTCCCGGTCGCGGTCAAGCTCGGCGTCGACCCGGTCCACTTCGGCATCCTGATCGTCGTCAACATGGAGGTCGGCATGTGCCATCCGCCGGTCGGCCTCAACCTCTACGTCGCCTCCGGCATCACGAAGATGGGAATCACCGAGCTGACGGTCGCGGTCTGGCCCTGGCTGCTGACGATGCTCGTCTTCCTCGGTCTCGTCACCTACTGGCCGACGATGTCGCTCTGGCTGCCGCGCCTGATGGCGCACTGACGCCGGATCGCGCGCTGGCGTCAGCGCCCCCTGCGCGCGAGCAGCGCCTCGGCGCGAAGCACCACCGGCTTGTCGACCATCTTGCCGTCGACCGCGACAGCGCCGCCGTGGGCAGCGGCGACCGCGGCGACGACGCGGTCGGCCCACGCGAGCTCGGCCGCGCTCGGGGCGAACGCGGCGTGGACGGCGGCGACCTGGCGCGGGTGGATGCAGAGCTTGGCGCCGAAGCCGAGCCGGCGTGCGCGCCGCGCGTCGGCCTCGACCGCGGTGGCGTCGTCAATCGCCGCGCTGACGCCGTCGACCGGCGCGTCGAGTGCGGCGAGTCGCGACGCCAGGACGAGCTCGGCGCGAAAGACGAGCAGCTCGTCGCCGCCTTCGCTTTCCTCGATGCCGAGGTCGAGCTGCAGGTCGATCGAGCCGAACGCGAGCCGGACGACGCCGGGCGCGTTCGCGATCTCGCGGGCGCGGTCGATGCCGGCCGCGGTCTCGATCAGCGGCACGAGCGCGGCGTGCGGCGCCGCGGCGCGGACATGCGTGAGGTCGGCGGGGCGCTCGGCCTTCGGCACGACGACCGCAGCGACGCCGGGACGGGCGACGAGCGCAAGGTCGTCGACAAACGCAGCGCTCGCGGCGTCGTTGATGCGCACCGCGATGCCGCTGCCGCCGGCGTCGAGCCACGCCGCGAGCGCCGCGCGTGCGCCGGCCTTGGCGGCAGGCGCGACCGCGTCCTCGAGGTCGACGATGACCACGTCGGCGCCGCTCGCGAGCGCCTTCGCGTAGCGCTCGGGGCGGTCGGCGGGAACGAAGAGGTACGAGCGCGCGAGCACGTCGACGCCTCAGGCGAGCAGGAAGCCGACGCGCGGCGTCTTGCGCAGCGCGCGGATGCGCGCGATCGCGCGTCGCATCTCGGCGCTACTCGCGCCGTCGCGGTAAGCGGCGAGCCGTTCGGCCTTGCTCTCGATCTCGGCGCGGTCGAGCGGATTGCCGGGATCGCCCTTCGGCTCGTCGA
>DATJIM010000350.1:0-27379 GCA_035493195.1 Caldimonas sp. | reverse complement strand
AAGGCGGCGTCGCTGACGATCATGTGCGGCGCCGAGCCCGCGGTGTTCGAGCGCGTCAAGCCGCTGCTCGAGAAGATGGGCAAGAACATCACCCTGGTCGGCGGCAACGGTGACGGCCAGACGACGAAGGTCGCCAATCAGATCATCGTCGCGCTCAACATCGCGGCGGTCGGCGAGGCGCTCGTGTTCGCGAGCCGCGCCGGCGCCGATCCGGCGAAGGTGCGGCAAGCGCTGATGGGCGGCTTCGCCGCGAGCCGCATCCTCGAGGTCCACGGCGAGCGGATGATCAAGCGCACGTTCGCGCCGGGCTTTCGCATCAAGCTGCACCAGAAAGACCTCGGCCTGGCGCTGCAGGGCGCCCGCGAGCTCGGCGTCGCGCTGCCGCAGACCGCGAACGCGGCGCAGCTGATGCAGTCGTGCGCGGCGAACGGCATGGCCGACCTCGACCACTCGGCGCTCGTCCGCGCACTCGAGCTGATGGCCGACCACGCGGTCGCCGAGGGCTGATGGCGACGCACTTCGGCGCGCGTCGATCCGGCTAGCGATCGCGCCGCGCCGCGGCGTCGACCTCGGCCTGGTGCTGCCGGATCTCCGGCGGCCACTGCGCCTTGATCCACGACAGCACGGCGACGATCTCGGCGTCGTTCAGCACGCCGCCGAACGCCGGCATCGCCGAGTCGTAGTCCTTCAGCTTCACCGCCTTGGCGATGCCGAGCTTGGTGATGTCGAACAGCAGCTGGTCGGGGTGGTGCCAGGTGTGGCCCGTGGCATCGTGCGGCGGCGCCGGCATCCGGCCGGTCTTCGGGTCGCGCTCGCGCCAGCGCGGCTGGCCTTCGAGGCGCGCGCCGTGGCACGCCGCGCAGTGCCTCGCGTAGAGCGCCTCGCCTTGCGCAAGCAGCGCCGCGTCGTCGGTGCGCAGCACGATCGTCGGCGTCCGCTCGCAGGCGGTGAGCGCGAATGCGAACGCCGCGAGCGCGCCTGCGCGGAGCATGGATCCGACCGTCGCCATCGACCGAGTGTGCAGCCTTTCGCGCCCGCTGCGACGGCGTGCGCGTTTCGACAGGTTTGGTCACACCTGCTGACCTGCCGCGCGCAGCCGCTCGCCAACAATCCCTCGCCCCGGCAGCCGACGCGAGCGCCGCTCGCCCAGCCATGACGACGAATCCATCGCTCGCAGCCCGACTCCTCCGACGCATGCGCGCGCCGATCGCGTGCGGCGCCTTCTGCCTCGCTTCGCTCGCTGCCGTCGCCGCGACCCCGAAATCCGCGCCGCCTCCGGTCGCACCGCAGGGCGCAGGCGTCACGGTGCTCGTCTATCACGAGGTCGTCAGCGACAACCGTGCCGAAGGAGCGACCGCGATCACCGCCGCGCACTTCGCCGAGCAGATGGAGCTGCTCGCCGACGAGGGCTTCGTCACGGTCGGCATCGCGGACCTCGTTCGCCACATGAAGGGCGAGGCGACGCTGCCGCCGAAGTCGGTGGTGCTGACGTTCGAGGACGGCTGGCGAAGCGTCCTCGACGCGATGCCGGTCCTCGACAAGCACAAGCTGAAGGCGTCGTTCTGGATCATCACCGGCAACGGCATCGGCGGCCTCTACCTCGACTGGAGCGACATCGAGCGGCTCTCTGCCAACCCGCGCTACGAGGTCTACTCGCACACCGTCTCGCATCCGTGGGACCCGAACAACAACCTCGTCACCTGGGTGGAGGGACCGTCCAAGGAAGAGGGCAGGCGCGACGCACTGAACGAGCTGAGCGAATCGAAGCGCGTCCTCGAGCAGCGCCTCGGCAAGCCGGTGCCGTACCTCGCGTGGCCGAGCGGCTGGTACGACGACACCCTGATCGGCCTCGCCAAGGAGGCCGGCTACAGCGCGCTCCTGACCACCGAGCCGGGACCGAACCGGCGCGGCGACGACGTCCTTCGCATCCACCGCACGATCGTCGACGGCGGCTGCGACCTGCTGACGTTTCGCCGCACCGTCGAGACCGGGTACGCGTTCACCTGCAAGCAGCGCCAGCGCATTCCGTAGCCGAGGCGATCGTGCGGCGCAAGGGCGCCGCACCGCGGGCATGGAGTGCCGGGGGATCGATCCGCTGTTCCCTTCGGCAGCGCTCGCGCACGGCAGCGACGTCATCCTCATCGGCCGGCTCGACGACGGCTGCGCCAGGTGACCGAACGGTCGCGCGCCGACGGCCTCGCCGTGAGGCTCGAGGGGACGGAGCAGCGGATCAACCGCCAGGGCGTCGGCGCTCCGGTCGGCCGCGGCGGTCCGGAAAACCTCTATCGGGAGTCGCTGGGGGCGCGGCCAAAATGGTCCGAAGCCGAACGCTTCGTCCCGCTCCCTCGCCCTGCAAAGGACCCATCGCATGACTTCCATCCTCGCCCCTCGTCGGCGCTGGCTCGCCGCCATCGCCGCTGCCGCGCTGCTCGGCGGCAGCGCGTCGGCGTTCGCGCAGACCGAGATCAAGCTCGGCCACGTCGGCGAGCCGGGGTCGCTGCTCGCCGCGAGCACCGAGGAGTACGCCAAGCGCGTCAACGCCAGGCTCGCCGGCAAGGTCAAGGTCGTCGTCTACGGATCGAGCCAGCTCGGCGGCGACAAGGAGATGCTGCAGAAGGTCAAGCTCGGCACGCTCGACATGGTGCTGCCGTCCACAGTCATGAGCTCGGAGGTCGACCTCTTCGGCATCTTCGAGCTGCCGTATCTCGTCAAGGACCGCGAGCACATGAAGCGGATCGAGCAGGCGGTGTTCTGGCCGAAGCTCGCGCCCGAGGCCGAGAAGAAGGGCCTGAAGGTGATCGCGGTCTGGGAGAACGGTTATCGCCAGATCACCAACAACAAGCGGCCGATCCGTGTCCCGAAGGACCTCGAGGGCATCAAGCTGCGCGTCCCCGAGGGCAAATGGCGGGTCAAGATGTTCCAGGCGTACGGTGCCAACCCGAGCCCGATGAAGTTCTCCGAGCTCTTCACCGCGCTGCAGACCGGCGTCATGGACGGCCAGGAGAACCCGCTCACGCAGATCTATTCCGCCAAGCTCCAGGAGGTGCAGAAGTACCTGTCGATGTCGGGCCACGTCTACACGCCGTCGTACCTGATCGTCAGCACGCGCAAGTGGGCGACGCTCCCCGCCGACGTCCGCAAGGTGATGGAAGACACCGCGAAGGAGACGCAGGCGTTCGTCTACGAGCTCGCCGCCAAGGAGGAGACCGAGCTGCTCGGCAAGCTCAAGCAGGCGGGCATGCAGGTCAACGACGTCGACAAGGACGCGTTCGTCGCCGCCAGCAAGCCGATCTACGACGAGTTCGCGACCGAGGTCGGCGGCGCCAAGGCGCTGATCGACCAGGCCGCGGCGCTGCGCAACAAGTAGCCGCATGCACGCCGACCCGGCGCCGCAGGGCGCGCTCGGGCGCTTTCGCCGGCGCTACGGCAGCGCGCTCGAGCTCGTCGTCATCGTCCTCGTCGTCGTCCTCGCCGTCGAGGTGACGCTCGGAGTCGTCTTTCGGGCGTTCGGGCGCTCGCTCGCGTGGTACGACGAGGTCGCGTCGGTGCTGCTCGCCTGGCTGACGTTCTACGGCTCGGCGCTGGCGTCGGTCTACCGCGCGCACATCAGCTGCCCCGAGCTCGTCGAGCAGGCATCGCCGGCGACGCAACGCGCGCTGCGCATCGTCGCGCAGCTGCTCGTCATCGCGTTCTTCGCGCTGCTCGGCTGGGTCGGCGCGTCGATCCTGCCGATCATCGCCGGCGAGACGCTCGTCAGCGTTCCCGCGATCTCGATGGCGATCGTGCAGTCGGTGATCCCGATCTCGTGCGCGCTGATCCTTCTCGCCGAGGTCGCGCACCTCTTCGCCCTGCTGCGTCCGGCCGGGGCGGCGGCGGCGCAGGCGTCGGCGCTCTCCGACGGCCTCCACTGAGGAAGACGCCGATGGCGATGGTTGTCCTGTTCGCGGCCGTGCTCGCGCTCGTGCTGATCGAGGTGCCGATCGCCGTCGCGCTCGGCATCGTCGCGGTCGTCGCGATGCTCGTCAGCCACGGCGCCGATTCGCTCCCCAATGTCGCCGTCGTCACCTACAACGGCGCGACCAGCTTTCCGCTGCTCGCGATCCCGCTCTTCATCCTCGCCGGCGCGATCATGAATGCGTCGGGGATCTCGCGTCGCCTGATCGCGTTCGCGGCGTCGCTGTTCGGCTGGATCCGCGGCGGCCTCGCCCAGGTCTCGATCGGCGCGTCGCTGTTCTTCGCCGAGATCTCCGGCTCGGCGGTCGCCGACGTCGCCGCGCTCGGCTCGATCCTCATTCCGGGAATGATCGGCAAGGGCTATCCGAGGCCGTATGCGGCGGCGAGCATGTCGTCGGCGGCGACGCTCGCGGTGATCATTCCGCCGTCGATCCCGATGATCCTGTACGCGGTGATGGCCGAGACGTCGGTCGTGCAGCTGTTTGTCGCCGGCATCGTCCCGGGCCTGATCGGTGCCGCCGGCCTGATGGGGGTCGCCTACATGCTTGCGCGCCGCTACGACTTGCCGCGCGAGGCAGCGTTCTCGGTCGCCGCGGTGTGGACGACGTTCAAGCAGGCGCTCTGGGCATTTCTGCTCCCGGTGGTGATCCTCGGCGGCATCTTCGGGGGCATCGTCACCGCGACCGAGGGGGCCGCGCTCGCCGTCGTCGCCTCGCTCGCGATCGGCCTGCTCGTCTACCGCGAGCTCGACCTGCGCCAGCTTCGCAAGGCCGTCGTCGACGGCGGCGTCCAGACCGCGATCGTGATGCTGCTCGTCGCGACGAGCGCGCTCCTCGGCACCTACCTGAGCGAGATCCAGGCGCCGCAGCAGCTCGCCCGCATGGTCGCCGAGTTCACGTCGAACAAGTGGCTCGTGCTCGCGCTGCTCAACGTGCTGTTCCTCTTCCTCGGCATGTTCCTGCACTCGGCGGCGGCGATCATCCTCGTCGTTCCGATCGTGATGCCGCTGGTGCGCTCGGTCGGCATCGACCCGGTGCACTTCGGCCTCATCGTGACGATCAACCTCGGCATCGGTCAGCAGACGCCGCCGGTCGCGAGCGTGCTGATGGTGGCGAGCTCGATCGCGCGCGCGAGCGTCTGGGAGGTCACCAAGGTCAACATCTGGTACATCGCGATCCTGGTCGCGGTGCTCCTGCTTGTCACCTACTTCCCGCCGACCGGAATGATGCTGGTCGACCTCTTCTACCGCCGCTAGCGCTACGGCCGGCGCGGCAGGACGACGGTGAACGTCGTTCCGTGCTCTTCCGAAGCGTCGACGCTGACCTGGCCGCCATGCGCGTCGACGACCTTGCGGACGATGAACAGGCCGAGGCCGAGGCCGGCGTAGGTCGGGTTGTCCGACTCGACGCGCGCGACCGGATCGAAGATCGTGCGCAGCGTGTCGAGGTCGATCGGCGTGCCGTCGCCGTGCACCGTGACCTTGACCTCGTCGGCGTCGTGGCCATCGACGACGATCGTCACCGCCGAGCCGCGCGACGCGAGGCGGGCGGCGTTGGCGATCAGGCCGCGGACGGCCTCGCGGATCCGCGGCGCGTCCCAGGTGCCGTGCAGGTCGCCGTCGGACGAGAGCCGGACACTGCGCTCGCGGTCGATCCGCGCGTACTCGTCGAGCGCCTGCCGGCAAAGCACGCCGACGTCGCCGTCGACGCGATCGAGCTCGATCGCCGAGCCGAGACGGACCTTGGTGAAGTCGGAGAGAGCGTCGAGCGTCTGGCGCAGCTGCTCGCAGCTGCGCAGGATCCGCTGCGCCGCCTTGCCCTCGGGCGAGCCGGGCGCGCTGCGGTGTGTCAGCACCTGCGCCGACATCAGGATCGAGGCGACGAGCGTGCGCAGCTCGTGGTTGAGGACGCCGAGGAAGAGCGCGTTCGGCTGCGACTGCGATGGCGAGAACGTCGCGCTCAGCTCGGCGAGGCTGCGGTCCATCGCCTCGTTGAAGTGGACCAGCTCGTCGAGATCGGCGGCGCTCGGCGACGGATGCTTCAGCCGCCACTGGCGCAGCACCGAGGCGCGCAGCGACGCGTAGTCGTCGACGAGCTGGCCGGCGTGCGAGTGCGGCGACTCGCCGGGCTCGACCCGCCGCGGCGCGTCGTCGGCGACAGCCGCAGCTGCGGCTGCAGCTGCGGTCGCCGCGCTCGCCGACATCCGGTTCATCTCGTCGGCGACGGCGCGCAGCACCTGTTCGAAGTGCAGCCGCCGTGCCGTCTGTCCGGTCGGCGGCAGTCCGCCTTCCTTCTCCCACTCGGCGAGGATGTCCTCGAGGCTCTCGTGGAGGAATCGCCGCAGGCTCATCGTTGCTGCACCGAAGTCACGGTTTCAGGCCGCGCGCGCGAAGTCGCGCGCGCGAGCGCGCCCGGCGCCGGGTGGTTCGCGAAGTGGTCCATCGCCGCCTGCACGCCGCTCGCCGCGAGCGCGACGCCGGCGAGCTTGAGCCCCATCTCGCAAGCGGCGATCGTCGCGATCAGCGTCGCGTCGTTGCTGTCGCCGAGGTGGCCGATGCGGAACATCCGGCCCTTCACCTTGCCGAGGCCGGTGCCGAGCGAGACGTCGAAGCGTTCATAGATCAGGCGACGCACCGCGTCGGCGTCGACTCCCGCCGGCAGCAGCACTCCGGTCAGCACCGGCGAGCGGCGTGCCGGATCGGCGCACTGGATCGGCAGCTGCCACGCCTCGACCGCGGCGCGGACGCCGGCGGCCCAGCGATCGTGGCGCGCGAAGACGTCGGCGAGCCCTTCGCCGAGCAGCATGTCGAGCGATTCGGCGAGGCCGTAGAGCAGGTTGGTGTTCGGCGTCGACGGCCAGTAGCCGTCGGCGTTCATTGCGATGATCTCGTCCCACGCCCAGTACGCGCGCGCGAGCTGCGCGCTCTTCGTCGCCTCGAGCGCGCGCGGCGAGACGGCGTTGAAGGCGATCCCCGGCGGCAGCATCAGTCCCTTCTGCGAGCCGCCGATGGTGACGTCGATGCCCCACTCGTCGTGGCGGAGGTCGGCGCACGCGAGCCCGGAGATCGAGTCGACGAGCAGGAGCGCCGGATGGCCGGCGGCGTCGATCGCCTTGCGCACGGCAGCGATGTCGGAGGTCGCGCCGGTCGACGTCTCGTTGTGGACGACGCAGACCGCCTTGATCTTCTTCTCGCGGTCGCGGCGCAGCCGCTCCTCGATCTGCTCGGGACGCGCGGCCTGCCGCCAGTGCGGAGCTTCGGGCAGGACCGCGTCGGGGCCCGGTGCGCAGAGGATCTCGGGCGCGAGGCCGAGCCGCGCGGCCATGCGCTGCCAGAGCCCGGCGAAGTGGCCGGTCTCGACCATCAGCACCGCGTCGCCGGGCGACAGCGTGTTGACGAGAGCGCCCTCCCACGCGCCCGTTCCCGACGACGCGTAGACGACGACCGGATGGCGCGTCTGGAAAACCTTGCGCAGCCCGGTGAGGACCTGTTTGCCGAGCACGCCGAACTCGGGGCCGCGGTGGTCGATCGTCGGCAGGCTCATCGCCCGCAGGATGCGGTCGGGGACCGGGCTCGGCCCCGGGATCTGCAGGAAGTGGCGGCCGGTCGGGTGGAAGTCGAGGTCGAGCATCGTGTGTCGTCTTGTCGCCGCCGATTCTTGCATTCCGGAAGAGGGGGCGGGAACGGGTCCGTTCGGCGTTTGTCCTAGCGGCCGGCCGCGGCGGCATCGGCGCGATCGCAGCAGAATCGAGCGTCCTGCCGTGCCACCGCGATGCTGATCGAACGTCCCGAACGACTCGCGGCACCGCCCGGTCCGAAAGGCACGCGCCTGCCCGACGCCGAGGTGCTCTTCGAGCTCGCGCGGCGGCTGCGCGCAGAGACCGCCGGCGAGGTCCTGTTCGACGCCGCTTCGCGCGGCCGCTATGCGACCGACGCGTCGATCTACCAGATCTTCCCCGCCGGCGCGTTCGTGCCGACGAACGACGCCGACGTCGCCGCCGCGATCGCGATCGCGCGCTCGCTCAGCGTCCCGGTGCTGCCGCGCGGCGCCGGAACGAGCCAGTGCGGGCAGACGACGGGCGCGGCGCTCGTCATCGACGCGACGCGGCATCTGCGCCGGATCCTCGCGGTCGACGCCGACCGGCGCACGGCGACGGTCGAGCCCGGCCTCGTCCTCGACGACCTCAATGCGGCGCTGAAGAAGACGGGCCTCTGGTTCCCGGTCGACGTCTCGACGAGCGCGCAGGCGACGATCGGCGGGATGGCGGGCAACAACTCGTGCGGCTCGCGCTCGATCGCGTACGGCAACATGGTGCACAACGTGCTCGGCATCCGCGCGCGACTGGCCGACGGCGGCGAGGTCGACTTCGGCCCCGTCGCTGCGAGCGCGGGCCGTGCGGCGACGATCGGTGCGTTCGTTCGCGAGCTCGCCGGCCGCCATCGCGCCGAGATCGAGGCGCACTGGCCGAAGGTGTTGCGCCGCGTCGGCGGCTACAACCTCGACGTCTTCCATCCGCAGAGCGAGAAGCCCTACTCCGACGACGGCAGCGTCAACCTCGCGCACCTGCTCGTCGGCTCCGAGGGGACGCTCGCGTGGTCGCGCGAGCTGACGCTCCAGCTCTCGCCGTTGCCCGCGGCCAAGGTGCTCGGCGTCGTCAACTTCAGGACGTTTCGCGCCGCGATGGCGGCGGCGCAGCACATCGTCACGCTGCGGCCCACCGCGGTCGAGCTCGTCGACCGCACGATGGTCGAGCTCGCGCTTGCCAATCCCGCCTTCGCGGCCACGATGCGCGCTGCCTTGATCGGCGCGCCGGCGGCGATCCTGCTCGTCGAATTCGCAGGCGACGAGAAGGCGCCGCTTGTAGCGCGGCTCGCGCAGCTGCGCGAGCTGATGGCCGACCGCGGCGAGCCCGGCAGCGTCGTCGAGCTCGTCGACGACGGCGCGCAGAAGCGCCTGTGGGACGTCCGCAAGGCCGGGCTCAACATCATGATGAGCCTGAAGGGCGACGGCAAGCCGGTGAGCTTCATCGAGGACTGCGCCGTCCCGCTCGAGCACCTCGCCGACTACACCGACGCGCTGACCGAGGTGTTCACGCGCCACGGCACGCGCGGCACGTGGTACGCGCACGCGTCGGTCGGCACGCTGCACGTGCGGCCGATCCTCGACATGCGCCGCGACGGCGCGGCGAAGATGCGCGCGATCGCCGAGGAAGCTTCGGCGCTCGTTCGCACCTACAAGGGCGCTTACAGCGGCGAGCATGGCGATGGCCTGTGCCGCGGCGAGTGGATCGCCTGGCAGTTCGGACCGGCGCTGACGGCGGCGTTTCGCGCGATCAAGGACGAGCTCGATCCCGAGGGCGTCTTCAACCCCGGCAAGATCGTCGACCCGCCGCGGATGGACGACGGCGCGCTCTTCCGCTTCCCGCCGCCGTCGGCGCCCGCGCCGTACCGGACGATCGCGCTCACACCGGCGCTCGACTGGTCGGCTTGGGACGTGCAGAACGACGCGCGCACCGAGCGGGTCGGCGCGCCGGGAACCGGCGGCGACAGCACCGGCGGCTTCGCCAAGGCCGTCGAGATGTGCAACAACAACGGCCACTGCCGCAAGTTCGACGCCGGCACGATGTGCCCGAGCTTTCGCGTCACGCGCGACGAGGAGCACCTGACGCGAGGTCGCGCGAACACGCTCAGGCTCGCGCTCTCGGGACAGCTCGGCGACGCCGGCAACGCCGACGCCGCCGTGCTCGACGCGCTGGATCTGTGCGTGAGCTGCAAAGGCTGCAAGCGCGAGTGCCCGACCGGCGTCGACATGGCGCGGATGAAGATCGAGGTCCTCGCGCAGCACGCGAAGCGTCACGGTCGCTCGCTCAAGGACCGTGTCGTCGGCGATCTGCCCGAGCTCGCGCACATGCTCGCGCCGATCGCGCCGATCGCCAACGCGCTCGCCGCGCTGCCTGGGGCGGCGATGCTGCGCGAGCGGCTGTTCGGCTTCGCCCGCGACCGCGCGCTGCCGCGCTGGCGAAGCGACACGTTCTGGCGTGCGCACGACCCGCGCCTGTTCGCGACCGCGGACGCGACGATCGCCGCGGCACGAAGCGGCGGCAAGGCGGCGGTGCTCTTCGTCGACACCTTCAACGGCGCATTCGAGCGCGAGAACGCGATCGCCGCGGTGCGCGTGTTGAACGCCGCCGGCTACACGGTGCACACGCTCGCCAAGGCACGCGGCCACCACTGCTGCGGCCGCACGCTGCTGACGACCGGCGACGTCGACGGCGCGCGCGCACGCGCCGACGCACTTCTCGACGCCCTGCTGCCGTTCGCCGCCGCCGGCGTCGCGATCGTCGGCCTCGAGCCGTCGTGCCTGCTGACGCTTCGCGACGAAGCGCTCGCGCTTCGCCTCGGCGCGAAGGCCGACACGGTCGCAAGACACGCGCTCCTGTTCGAGGAGTTCATTGCGCGCGAGGCGAATGCAGCGCGCTTCTCGGTCGCCTTCGCCTCTGCCTCGGAGCCGATCCTCGTCCACGCGCACTGCCATCAGAAGGCGTTCGCGGCCGCGCAGCCGATCGTCGACGTCCTCGCGCTCGTCCCCGGCGCCAAGCCGAGGCTCGTCGAGACGTCGTGCTGCGGCATGGCGGGCACGTTCGGCTACGAAGCGCGTCACCGCGAGGTCTCGACGGCGATGGCCGAAGCGAGCCTGTTGCCGGCGATCCGTGCCGAGCCGGCCGCGATCGTCGTCGCCGACGGCACGAGCTGCCGGCAGCAGATCGCGTTCGGTGCGCAGCGCGAGGCGCTGCATGCGGCGCGCGTTCTCGAGCGATTCCTGCCGGAGGCGGCGCGATGACGTGGTCGATCGTTGCGCGCGACGACGACGGCACCTTCGGCGTCGCGATCGCGAGCCGCTTCTTCGCCGTCGGCGCGCTTTGCGTGCACACGCGGCGCACGGTCGGCGCGCTCTCGACGCAGGCGCTGCTGAACCCGCTCTATGGTCCGCAGGGGATCGCGCTGCTCGCCTCCGGCGTCTCGCCCGAAGACGTCGTGCAGCGACTGACTGCCGTCGACGAAGGACGTGCGCAGCGCCAGCTGCACGTCGTCGGCGCGCGGGGCCGGCCGGCGGCGTGGACCGGCGAGCAGTGCATCGACTGGTGCGGCCACGCGGTGCACGACGACTTCAGCGTCGCCGGCAACATGCTCGCCGGCCCCGAGGTGCTCGAGGCGACGATCGCTGCGTTCGTCGCCGCGCGCGGCCGGCCGCTCGGCGAACGGCTGCTCGCCGCGATGGCGGCAGGCGACGCCGCCGGCGGCGACAGGCGCGGCAAGCAGGCCGCCGCGCTTCGTCTGCACGGCGACGACGATTACGCCCGCCTCGATCTTCGCGTCGACGACCACGCCGAGCCGATCGACGAGCTGCGCCGTCTCTACGACAAGAGCTTCGAGCGCTTCCAGCCGTTCATCGCCTGCCTCGCGAGCAGCCGCGACCCGGTCGGGTTGCTGCATCGCGACGAGATCGAGGCGCGCATCGAGGCATCGCTTGCCGCGCGCGCGAGCACGCCGACCGTTCCATCCGCTGCCGTTCCGGAGGTTCCACGACCATGATCCGATTGCCGCTTCGCTCCATCCGCCGCACGCTCGCCGGCGCCGCGCTCGCCCTCGTCGCTGCGACCGCAGCGCACGCGCAGACCCTGCGCGTCGGCCTCGCCGAGGATCCCGACGTCCTTGACCCGACGCTCGCGCGCACCTTCGTCGGCCGGATCGTCTTCGCCGCGCTCTGCGACAAGCTGTTCGACATCGACGAGAAGCTCAACATCGTGCCGCAGCTCGCGACGAGCTATGCGTGGTCGGCCGACAGCAAGCAGCTCACGATCAAGCTGCGCACCGACGTCACGTTCCACGACGGCGAGAAGCTCGACGCCGCCGCGGTCAAGTTCAACATCGAGCGCCACAAGACGATGGCGGGCTCGAACCGCAGCGGCGAGCTGCGGCCGGTGACGAGCGTCGACGTCGTCGACCCGGCGACGGTGCGGCTCAACCTCTCGGCGCCGTTCTCGCCGGTGCTCGCCGCGCTCGCCGACCGAGCCGGCATGATGGTCTCGCCGAAGGCGGCGCAGGCGGCCGGGGCGAACTTCGGCGCGCACCCGGTCTGCTCGGGGCCGTTCAAGTTCGCCGAGCGCGTCGCGCAGGACCGGATCACGCTCGAGCGCTACCCGAACTACTGGGACAAGGCGAACGTCCACGTCGACAAGGTCGTCTACACGCCGATCGTCGACGCGACGGTGCGCCTCGCCAACCTGCGCTCGGGGCAGTTCGACATCATCGAGCGGATGGCGCCTTCCGACGTCGAGAAGCTCTCGAAGGAGAAGAACTTCAAGGTCGCCAAGATCACCGAGATCGGCTACCAGGGCATCACGATCAACGTCGGCAAGAGCGAGAAGGCGCAGCAGAACCCGCTCGGCAAGGACGCGCGCGTGCGCGAGGCGTTCGAGCTCTCGCTCGACCGCGCCGGCATCGTCCAGGTCGTGATGGACAACGAGGCCACCGTCGGCAACCAGTGGGTCGCGCCGACGAACGCCTTCTACGCGAAGAACGTGCCGATCCCGAAGCGCGACATCGCGCGCGCGAAGGCGCTGCTCAAGGAAGCCGGCGTGCCGAAGCCGAGCTTCACGCTCGTCACGCCGACGACCTCGGACGCGCAGCGGATCGCGCTCGTCGTCCAGGCGATGACGCGCGAGGCCGGCTTCGACGTCAAGATCCAGTCGACCGAATTCGCGACGTCGCTCAACATGGCCGACAAGGGCGACTTCGAGGCGTACGTGCTGGCCTGGAGCGGCCGCGCCGACCCCGACGGCAACCTCTACAGCTTCGACGCCTGCAAGCAGCCGCTCAACTACGCCGGCTACTGCGTGCCCGAAGTCGACGCGCTCCTCAACAAGTCGCGCAGCGAGCGCGATCCCGCCGAGCGCAAGAAGGTCTACGAGCAGATCGCGGCGCGCGTGCTCAAGGACCGGCCGATCGTCTACCTTTATCACCGCAACTGGCTGTGGGCCTACAACACCAAGCTGACCGGGATGCGAAGCATTCCCGACGGGCTGCTGCGCGTGACGGGGCTGAAGCTCACCGACGCACGCTGATCGACGTCGCGCCAAGCCGAAGGACGCCATGCTCGACTTCCTGATCAAGCGCATCGCGACGATCGTCCCGACGCTGGTCTTCGTGTCGATGCTGATCTTCGGCCTGCAGCAGCTGCTGCCGGGCGATCCGGCGGTGATCCTCGCCGGAGAGGAGCGCGACGCCAACGTCGTCGCGTACCTGCACAAGAAGCTGCACCTCGACGATCCGCTGCCGGTTCGCTACGCGTACTGGGTCGGCGGCGTGCTGAAGGGCGACCTCGGCGAGTCGGTGCGGACGCAGCAGCCGGTGCTCGACCTCGTCGTGCAGAAGCTGCCGGTGACGATCGAGCTCGCGCTGCTGGCGTTCGCGATCGCACTCGCGATCGGCATTCCGGCGGGGATCGTCTCTGCCGTCGGCCGCGGCAGCGCGTGGGACGCCGCGGCGAACGCGTTCGCGCTCTGGGGGTTGTCGACGCCGAACTTCTGGCTCGGCATCCTGCTCATCCTGCTCTTCTCGGTGCAGCTCGGCTGGCTGCCGGCGTCGGGCTACGTCAGCCCGTTCGAAGACCTGCGCGCCAACCTCGCCGCCATGATCATGCCGGCGTTCGTGCTCGGCAACGCGATCGCCGCGGTGCTGATGCGGCACACGAGGAGCGCGATGCTGCAGGTGCTCAACGCCGACTACGTTCGCACCGCGCGCGCCAAGGGGCTCAGCGAGCGCGTCGTCGTCCTCAAGCACAGCCTGCGCAACGCCCTGACGCCGATCATCACGCTCGGCGCGCTCGAGTTCGGAACGCTCCTCTCGGGCGCGGTGCTCACCGAGCAGGTCTTCACGATCCCGGGCTTCGGCAAGCTGATCGTCGACGCCGTCTTCAATCGCGACTACGCGGTCGTGCAAGGCGTCGTCCTCGTCACCGCGAGCGCGTACATCGCGCTCAACCTGTTCGCCGATCTCGCCTACGTCGCGGTCAATCCGCGGCTGCGGCGCTGAGCAAGGAGACGTCGATGGCCGCCGTGCTCCCGGTCGTTCGCGCCGACGCCTCGTCGTCGCGGGCCGGCGACGGCGCCTGGCGCCGCGCCTGGCGGCGGCTGCGCCGTCGCCGCGGCGCGATGGTCGGCCTCGTCGTCGTTGTCGCGTTCGTCGCGATCGCGGTCCTCGCCCCGTGGCTGGCGCCGTTCGATCCGGTCGAGACGAGCTGGAGCGCGATCCGCAAGGCGCCTTCGGCGGAGCACTGGTTCGGTACCGACGACATCGGCCGCGACGTCCTCTCGCGCGTGATCTGGGGAACGCGCGCGTCGCTGATGGCCGGCGTCGTCTCGGTCTCGATCTCGCTTGCGCTCGGCGTGCCGATCGGGCTCGCCGCCGGGTTCGCCGGCGGCTTCGTCGACGCCCTGATCTCGCGCATCACCGATGCGTTCCTCGCCTGCCCGTTCCTGATCCTCGCGATCGCGCTTGCCGCGTTCCTCGGCCCGAACCTCACCAACGCGATGATCGCGATCGGCGTTTCGGCGACGCCGATCTTCGTCCGCCTGACGCGAGGCCAGGTGATCAACGTCAAGGTCGAGGACTACATCGAGGCAGCGCGCGCGCTCGGCAACCCGCCGTTTCGGATCGCGTGGCGGCACGTGTTGCCGAACATCCTCGCGCCGGTGCTCGTCCAGGCGACGCTCGCGACCGCGGCGGCGATCATCGCCGAGGCGAGCCTGTCGTTCCTCGGCCTCGGCCAGCAGCCGCCGGCGCCGAGCTGGGGCAGCATGCTCAACGTCGCCAAGAACTACGTCGACAACGCGCCGTGGATGGCGATCTGGCCGGGGCTCGCGATCTTCGTCCTCGTGCTCGCGTTCAACGTCCTCGGCGACGGCTTGCGCGACGCGCTCGATCCGCGCCAGCGCTGAAGGAGGGCGCCCGCGCGTGGCCGACGATCGCTCGCAAGCGCAACGCTGGGAGCTGCGCGTCCTCGTCGAGCGCGACATCCCTGCGCTGCAGCGCTTCTTCGACGCCAACCACGCGTACTTCCTCGAGGTGAACGGCGAGCCGCCGCGCGCCGACGAAGGCGAGCGCGAGTTCCGCGACGTGCCGCCGCCGGAGATGGCGTATCGCGAGATGCTCCTGCTCGGCTGGTTCGGCGGCGACGGCGAGCTCGTCGCGATGGCGACGATCGTCGGCGATTTCATCGCCGAGCACGTCTGGCACCTCGGGCTCTTCATCGTCGCGACGGCGTTGCACGGCAGCGGCGCCGCGCACGCGATGTACCGCGAGCTCGAGGAGTGGATGGTCAGGCGCGGCGCGCACTGGATCCGCCTCGGCGTCGTCGTCGGCAACACGCGCGCCGAGCGCTTCTGGGAGCGTTCGGGCTATCGGCAGGTGCGCGAGCGCGGGCCGCTCGAGATGGGTCGGCGCACGAACAGGCTGCGCGTCATGGTCAAGCCGCTCGCCGGCCGCGAGGTCGCGCCGTACCTGGCGCTCGTTGCGCGCGACCGACCGGACGGGCCATGAGGCGGCCTTTGCCGCGGTGGCACGGCGGCTCCTCGCCCGGGATCGCCGAGCCAGCGAGCGTGCCGTTCGCGCCTCAGTGCCCGGGCACCGCGCCGGCCATGGGCGCCATCACCGCGTCGGGCAGTGCAGTCGCGATCTGGGGCAGCACGCAGATCGTCACGACGGCGACGAACATCAGCACGACGAACGGCAGCACGCCCCAGATGATCGCGCCGAGTGGGATGTCGGGCGCGATGTTCTTGATGACGAAGATGTTGAGGCCCACCGGAGGATGGATGAGCCCTGCCTCCATGACGATCGTCATCAGCACGCCGAACCAGATCAGGTCGAACCCCGCGGCCTTCAGCGGCGGCAGGATGATCGGCGCCGTCATCAGGATGATGCTCACCGGCGGCAGGAAGAAGCCGAGCACGATGACGAGCAGCAGGATCGCCGCCAGCAGCAGCCACTTCGAGAGGTGGACCGCGACGATCCATTGCGCCATCGACTGGCTGATGTGGAGGTAGCTCATCACGTACGAGAAGAGCAGCGACATGCCGATGATGAACATCAGCATCGTCGACTCCTTCAGCGTCGCCGAGAGGATCGGGGCGACATCCTTGATGCGCCACACGCCGTAGACGATCGCGATCAGGATCAGTGCGAGGAGCGCGCCGAGCCCCGCGGTCTCGGACGGCGTCGCGAAGCCGCCGTAGAGCGCGATCATGACGCCGATCAGCAGGATCACGAACGGCAGCACGCGCGGCAGCATCTCGACCTTCTCGCGCAGCGTGAAGCGGTCGACGTCGAGCAGCGCCGACGCGGTGCCGTGCGTCGAGTGCGCCGCCAGCGCGCTCTTGTGCTCGCGGCGGTAACGCAGCATCGCGTAGGCCGCGAAGAGGCCGACGAGAAGAAGCCCCGGCCCGATGCCGGCGAGGAACAGCCGGCCGAGCGATTGCTCGGCGGCGACCGCGTACAGGATCATCGTGATCGACGGCGGCAGCAGGATGCCGAGCGTGCCGCCGGCGGCGATGATCCCGGCGGCGAAGCCCGGCGAGTAGCCGCGCTTGCGCATTTCGGGGATGCCTGCCGACCCGATCGCCGAGCACGTGGCCGGGCTCGACCCGGCCATCGCCGCGAACAGCGCGCACGCGAAGACGTTGGCGATGCCGAGGCCGCCGGGGATGCGGCCCATCCAAGCATGCAGCGCCGCGTAGAGGTCCTGGCCGGCGCGCGATCGCCCGATCGCCGCGCCTTTCAGGATGAAGAGCGGGATCGACAGCAGCGTGATCGACGCCATCTCCTCGTAGACGTTCTGCGTGATCGTGTCGAGCGACGCCGCCGGCATGAAGAAGGCCATGAAGACGACCGCGACCGCGCCGAGTCCGAACGCGATCGGCGCGCCCGACATCAGGAACAGCAGCGTGACCGCGGTGAAGGTCAGCCCGAGCGCGAGCATCGACATCAGCCGCCTCTCGCGATCTCGCGCACGCGGTTGGCGCTGGCGACGACGTGGATCACGAGCTGCAGCGTCAGCAGCGTCATTCCGGCCGCCATCAGCACGTACGGGATCCAGAGCGGCGGCCCCCACGTCGACGACGTCGTCTGCTTGTCGACCCACGCCTCGTGCAGCAGCGTCCACGACTTCCACGCGAAGAAGCCGCAGAACGCGAGGCAGAGCGCGTCGACCGCGACGCTTCGCATCGCGTTCGCTCGCCTCGATAGCAACGTGGAAACCGCCTCGATGCCGACGTGGCCGCGGATCGACTGCACGAACGCGCCGCACAGGAAGGTCGCGCCGACGAGGAGGAAGACCGCCGTCTCGTCCTGCCAGTCGGTCGACGCATGGAGGAAGTAACGGGTGAGAACGCTCGACGTCAACACGACCGACGCGGCGAGCAGCGCGAGCATGCCGATCGCGGTCATCACGCGATTGACCTGCGCGAGCGCGCGCGCGAGCGGCAGCAGCGCGCGCGGCGTCGCCGGATCGATGGCGAGGGTGAAGGCCGACGCGGTGCCGGCCGGCGCGACCTCGGCGTCGGTGGCGACGTCGAGCGCCGCGTCGGCCGCTGCCGCGCGTGCGCTCGCGGCGCCGGCGAGCGGCCCGCTCAACGGGGCACCCTCGCGCTGCGCGCGGTCCCGCCAGGCGGGACGGAGCGGCCGTGCGGGGCCGCTCACGCGATCAGCTTCTGGGCCGACTTGAGGAGTGCGGCCTCGGTTTCGCCGCGTGCGCCGTAGTCCTTCCAGGCGGTATCGCGCGCGATCGCCTGCCACTTCTTCACCGTCGCCTCGTCGAGGTCCCAGACCTTGGCGCCGGCCTTGGCGTAGACGTCGGCGGCGATCTTGTCGTCGGCCTTGGCGGCGTCGGTCGCGAACTTCTCCTGCTCGGCGCCGACCGCCATGACGATGTCCTGCTGCGCCTTCGGCAGCTTGGCGAAGACCTCCTTGGACATCAGGAGCGGCTCGAACATGAACCAGTACGCCTTGTTGCGGCCGCTCGTCAAATGCTTGGCGATCTCCTCGAGCTTGAACGAGATGAAGCTCGTCGAGGAGGTCATCGCCGCGTCCATCGCGCCGGTCTGCATCGCCGCGTAGATCTCGTTCGACGGCAGCGTGATCACCGAAGCTCCGGCCTGCTTGAGCATCATGTCCATCTCGCGGCTGCCGCCGCGCACCTTCATGCCCTTGGCGTCCTCGGGCTGCACCAGCGGCGCGGCGCGGCTGGCGACGCCGCCGGCCTGCCAAATCCAGCTGAGGACGATGATGCCCTTCTCGTCGAGCACCTTGGTGAGCTGCTTGCCGACGTCGCTCGTCTTCCACGCCGCGCCGACGTCGTAGCTCGGCACCAGCGCCGGCATCAGGCCGATGTTGGTCTCGGGCACCTCGCCGCCGGCGTACGAGAGCGGATACAGGCTGATGTCGAGCGCACCCTTGCGCATCGCCGAGAACTGGGCCACCGTCTTCATCAGCGACGAGCCGGGATAGACCTGCGCCTTCAACGCGCCGTTGCTGCGCTTCTCGATGTCGGCGGCGAAGCGCCGGCAGAGGCGATCGCGGAAGTCGCCTTCGTTGATCGTGCCGCCGGGGAACTGGTGCGAGATCTTCAGCGTCCCGGCCTGCGCGCGGGACGTGCCGGCGAGCGAGGCGAGGCCGGCGGCCCCGACCGTCTGCAGAAGGTCGCGTCGTGTGATGCCCATGAGAGTCGTCTCCTGTCTCGTTCTGGTCGACCCATTCTGGCGATCCGGCGGCAATCCGGATATCGGGAATCCCGCGGAGCGCGTGCGGGAAACTCCTAGACTGGAGCGATTCGACCGACAACGGGAGCCGGCATGCAGAACGCCATCGCCTTCTGCGACAACGACGTCGTCGTCGTCGCCTGGAGCTATGGCACCAAGCTCGCCGGCTGCATGGGCTTTGTCGTCTACCGGATCGACGCCGCCGGCACCGAGACGCCGTTGCCGTCGATGGCGGTCTTCCCGGGCTTTGTCGCCAGGCGAGGGCAGACGACGGCGTCGTTCCCGGTCCAGAAGTTCTACTGGAAGGACCCGTACGCGCGCCTCGTCGCCGACCGCGTCGGCTCGCGGCGCTTTCGCTACAAGATCGTTCCCCTCGCCGGCACGCCCGGCAAGCTGAAACCGATGAAGGTGGCGTTCGTGGTCTCGAACGAGATCGCGATCTCGCCCGTCGTCGCGCCCGGCGTCGCCGCGGTCTTCAACCGCGGCCTGATCTCGACCCAGCGGGTCTCGAACGCGTTCGGCGGCAAGGCCTCGAAGTCGAAGCTGCTCGCCGCGATCGCCAAGCCGCAGGGTGCGCTGCGAACGAGTCTCGCCGGCGACATGATCCCGGCGCTGCTCGCCTTCGTCGGCCGCGCCAGGGCCGGCGGCGCGCTCTACGCGGCGCTCTACGAGCTCGGCGACGACGAGCTGATCGGCGCGCTCGAAGGCGCCGGCAAGCGCCTGCACCTGATCCTCTCGAACCCGGACGCCGGCGACGCGCAGAGCGCGAGCGCGCTGAGCGACGGCAACGCGGCGTCGCGCCTGCGGCTCGCGAAGACGGCGGGCCAGCTGATCGACCGCATGCTCGCCAACGGCCAGATCGGCCACAACAAGTACGTCGTCTACGTCGACCGCCACGGCACGGCGAAGGCCGTGCTGTTCGGCTCGACCAACTGGACCTCGACCGGCCTGTGCGCGCAAACGAACAACACGATCGTCTGCGACGACGCCGCGCTCGCGCGTCGCTACCTCGACGACTGGAAGCGGCTCGCCGCCGACACGCTCGCTGCCGGAGGCGACCCGGCCAAGCTGCAGGCGGCACCGCTGAGGACGTGGGGTGCGACGGCGAAGACGATCGCGTTCGCCGGCAGCGCGAAGGCGACCAGCTGGTTCTCGCCGAACACGCCCAAGCTGCGCGCATCGATCGCCAGGGAAGTTCCGCCGCCTGACATGAAGGAGGTCGCGCAGCTGATCGCGGGCGCGCAGCAAGCGGTCCTCTTCCTCGTCTTCTTTCCCGGCTCGCCGAGTGTCGCCACCTGGGCGGCAGCGGCGCAGAAGGCGAACAAGAACCTGTTCGTGCGCGGCTGCGTGACCAATCCCACCGCCGCAGAGTCGTTCGCCTACGAGCTGCACGGCACCGGCAGCAAGCAGGATCCGCGTGTCATTCAGGCGCAGGCGCTCGACGACGACGTCCCGCCCGGCTGGAAGAAGGAGATCCTCTCGGCCGGCTTCGCGGTGACGCACGACAAGATCATCGTCGTCGATCCGTTCTCGCCGGCGTGCGCCGTCGTGACCGGCAGCCACAACCTCGGCCACCGCGCGTCGTTCAACAACGACGAGAACCTCGTCATCGTCCGCGGCCAGCGTGCGATCGCCGCCGCGTACGCGACGCACGTGCTCGACATCTACGACCACTTCTCGTGGCGCTGGACGCTGCAGAACCGCGCCCGCGCCCCCGGCGCGCCGGAGGCGACGCTCTCGCTCGACTCCGATGCCTGGCAAAGCCGCTACTTCGACCGCCAGGGCAACATCAAGGTCGCGCAACTGCGCTTCTGGTTGAGCGCGCTGCCGGCGCTTTGATGGCATGCCCGAGATCGAACTCAAGCTCGGCTTGACCGAGGCCGCCGCGACGGCGGTCGGAGCGACGCTCGCCGCGCGCGGCGCGGAGACACTCGTGCTCGAGTCGCACTACTTCGACACCGCAGATCGCCGGCTCGCGCGCGCCGGTCTCGCGCTCAGGCTGCGCCGCACCGGAAGCGTCTGGGAGCAGACGCTCAAGGGCGAGGGAGCGTCGCCGATCGAGCGGCTCGAGGAGACGGTGACGTTCGAGCCGCCGGCCGCCGGCCGCGCACCGTCGCCCGATCTCGCGCTGCACGCCGGCAGCGCCGCCGCGCCGCTGCTCGAGCGCGCTCTCGGCGACGATGCCGACGCGCAGCTCGCGCCGGTGTTCGCGACCGCGATCCGCCGCGCCGCGCTCAGGATCGAGACGCACGGCGCCGAGCTCGAGGTCGCGCTCGATCGCGGCGTCGTCCGCGCCGGCGAGCGCTCGCTGCCGCTTGCCGAGCTCGAGGTCGAGCTGAAGGATGGCGCCGTCGGCGCCCTCATCGCGGTCGGCCGCGCGAGCGTCGACGCGCATGGCATGTGGGTCTCGACGATCCACAAGGCGTTGCGCGGCGCTCGCCTCGCCGACCCCGACGCTGCGCGCGCGACCAAGGCGCGCCGGCCCCAGCTCGAAGCCGCGGCCGGCGGCGCCGCGCTCTTTCGCGCGATGCTGCAGAGCTGCCTCGACCAGGTGCTCGCCAACGCCAGCGTCGTCGCCGACGCCGACGCCGATGCCGAAGCGATCCACCAGCTGCGTGTCGGCCTGCGGCGGCTGCGCACGTTGCGTCGCGAGCTCGGCGCCTGGCGCGGCGCGCTCGGCGACGCCTGGCAAGCGCCGGCCGACGCGCTCTTCCGCGCGCTCGGCGTGCTGCGCGACCGCGAGACCGTCGCGGCGTCGCTGCAGCAGCGGCTGCGCGCCGCCGGATCGCCGGCGCCCGCCCTCGCCGCCGAAGCCGGCGACGTCGACGCCGTCGCGGCGGTGCGCGCGCCGGCGTTCCAGCACGCGCTGCTCGACCTCCTCGAGTTCGTCCTCGAACCGAGCCCCGAGCGGGCGGTGCGCGATGGCGACGACCCGGGTCGCTTCGTCGCGCGCCGCCTCGACAAGCTGCACAAGCGATTGCGCCACGACGCGGCGCGCTTCGACGAGCTCGACGAGCCGTCGCGGCACGCGGTTCGCAAGCGGCTGAAGCGCTTGCGCTACCTCGCCGAGCTCGTCGCGCCGCTCTACAAGGAGCGCGGCGTCAAGCGGTTCGTGAGGACGCTCGAGCCAGCGCAGGACGCGCTCGGCAGCTTCATGGACCTCGTCGTCGCGAGCTCGCTCGCGCACCAGATCGTCGAACACGGCGATCCGCGCGCCTGGTTCAACGTCGGCTGGCTGAAGGCGCAGCAGCCCGACGCCGTCGCGCGCTGTACGAAGCACCTGCGCGACGTCGTCGACGCCGAGCCGTTCTGGGGCTGAGCGCGGTCCGCGCGCCGGCTCCGCTCAGCGCACGCGTGCGCCGGCGAGCGACCGATCAGATCGCGGCCGGCGTCGTGCCGCGTCTCCTCGGGCACGATCGTCACCAGCCCTTCGGCGGCCACCGCCTTCAGCTCGCGTGCCGCGTCGGCTGCGTTGTCCACAGCAGGCGTTGAACAAGGCTGTGCACAACCTCTGCGGAGCTAGCGTGCACTGCTGCTGCGTGCGCGCCTCGCGTTGGCGTCAGATGCGCCGCGGGACCCGGGGCTCGCCGATCGCGCAATCGAGCGCGGGGTCCCAGCTCGCCAGCGTCGCGGCGGCGCGGTGGGTCGAAGACAGGAACGCGAGCAGGGTCGCTTCCGGATCGCGCGCACGGCGCACTTCGTCGTATGCAAGCAGCCATTCGCCGAACGCGGGCGACCAGCGCGCGCCCGCCGGCTCGACGGCGGCGTTCGCGTAGCCCTCCGGTTGCGGATACGCATAGGCGAAGAACGCCGCTTCGGGGAAGGCGTCGTTGCCGGGCCAGAAACCGGCGCTGCTGACTTCGTGCGAATACGCCTCGCGGACGACGTCGTCGGGCAGGTGCGGGATGCCACCCGGGTGGCGCGGTGCGGTGCGTCCCGAGAAGCGCGTCACTGCGAGGTCGAAGCTGCCCCAGAAGAAATGCACCGGGCTCGCCTTGCCGAGAAAGCCGGTGCGAAAGCGTCGCAGCACGCGGTCGGCGTGCGCGAGCGCGCGGAAGAACAAGCCGACCGCCGCCGCGTCGTAGCTCGCGTGCGCCGTGTCTTCGGCGAACGGCGTCGCGTCGTCCACCTCGTTCGGCGCGCCGTGGATCGCGACGTCGACGCCGATCTCCGCGAGCTCGGCGAAGAAGCGGCGGTGGAACTCCGCGACCGCCATCGGCGCGAGCGCGAAACCGCGTTCGGCTGCGCGCGAGCTGCGCACGACGAGGCGGTGGTCGACGAAGTCGAAGTCGACCTCGAACGCGTCGCCGCTGCCGACGTGGATCGCCGACGTGCCGAGGCCGCGCGCGGTGACGTAGAGAGGCACCTGCCAACCATGGTTGAGCCAAGGCGTCAGCGCGAGCCGTACCTTGCCGACGATCTGTGTCCAGCGGTGCAGCGTCGCGCCGGTGTCGCGCCACGCCGCGTACTCGAGACGGGGCCACGCGCTGCGATCGGCGTTCATGCCTGGTGCCTACTGCGCCTTGATGCCTTGCCGCTTGACGACGGCGGCCCAGCGCGCGGCGTCGCGCCGCATCAGCGTCGCCATCTCCTCGGGCGAGCTCGGCGCGACCTCCATGCCCTGTGCAGCGAGAGCGCTCTTCACTTCGGGAAGCGCGAGCGCCTTCGTCATGTCGTCGTGGATCCGCGCGACGATCTCGCGCGGCGTCGCCGCGGGAGCGAGCATGCCGTACCAGAGCTCGGCGAGGACGCCGGGGTAGCCGAGCTCGGCGAGCGTCGGCACGTCGGGGGCGAGCGTCGAGCGGCGGTTGCCGGCCGCGGCGAGGACAACGAGCCTGCCGCCCTTGACCTGCGCCATCGCGACGTGCACCGGCAGGAACATCAGCGGGACGTCGCCCGACAGCACTGCGTTGACCGCGCCCGCGGTGCCCGAGAACGGGATGTGCGTGATCGAGACCTTGGCCTCGAGCTTGAACAGCTCCATCGCCATGTGGTGCGGTGTCGCGATTCCGGGCGACGCGTAGTCGAGCTTGCCGGGGCGCGCGCGCGCTTCGCGGACGAGCTCGTCGACCGAGCGCAGCTTCGACGACGCGCTCGCGACGAGCAGGAACGAGCCGGTGGCGCAGAGGCCGATCGGCGCGAGGTCCTTGAGCGGGTCGTAGCCCATGTTGTCGTAGAGCGCCGGGTTGATGACGAGCGTGTTGACTCCCATCAGCAGTGTCAGGCCGTCCGCCGGCGCCTTGGCGACGGCGTTGGCGCCCAGGTTGCCCGACGCACCCGGGCGGTTCTCGACGACGATCGTCTGCCCCCACGCCGCCTGGAAGTGCGGCGCGAGCGTGCGCGCGAGGATGTCCATTCCGGTGCCGGGAGTGAACGGGACGACGATGCGCACCGGCTTGCCTGGCCACGACTGGGCGACAGCGCGCCCGAGCGGCGTCGCCGCGAACGTTCCCGCGGCGAGCGTGACGACGAGCCTTCTGCGGCGAAGCGACGCGATGGATTGCAAGCGGTCTCTCCTCGGTGGTGAATCGAACCTTCAGCGCGTCGGCGCGCGCAGGCCGGCGATCTCCTTGTAGCGCTCGGCGATGCGGGCGAGCTCGTCGTGCGACACGACGTCCTCGATGCGGGCGAACGGCTTGTCGCCGCTGCGCTCGTGCACCTCGCGCAGGATCGCGTCGGGCGGCGTGCTTCGGTTCGCGAGCACGATCTTCGCGGTCGCCGGATTGCGGATCGCATCGTATTCGGCAAGCGCTGCGGCGCCGACGCCGCGTGCGGCCAAGCGCTCGGCGAGGCAGACGGCGTCGAGGATCGCCTGGCCGGCGCCGTTCGAGCCGCGCGGCACCATCGGATGCGCGGCATCGCCGAGCAGCGTGACGTGGCCGAAGCTCCAGCGCGGCAGTGGGTCCTGGTCGACCATCGGATACGCGAGCACCGTCTCGGTCGAGCGGATCAGCCCGACGACGTCGAGCCAGTCGAAGCGCCACTCGGCAAAGCGAGGCAGGAAGTCGTCGAGGCGGCCGCGTGCGGTCCAGTCGCGCTGCACCGGCGCGTCCGCTTCGAGCTCGGCGACCCAGTTGACGAGCTGGCGGCCTTCGCGATCGATCGCGTCGCGGATCGGATAGATCACCATCTTGCCGACCGAGAGCCAGCCGGCGCGGACCATCGTCGCGCCGCTCAGAAAGGGCGCGTGCGCGACGACGCCGCGCCACATGTTGACTCCCGACCAGCGCGGCGGGCCCTCGTCGGGATGCAGATGTCTGCGCACCGCGGAATGGATGCCGTCACAGCCGACGACGACGGCGCCTTCGACATCGGGAAGCGGCGCTCCCGACGGTGCGCGAAAGCGGACCCGGGCACCGTGATCGCCGCGGTCGTCGACGCCGACGCAGGTATGGCCGGCGACGACCGCATCGGCGCCGATGCGCTCGCGCACCGCCGCGAGCAGCACCGCCTGCAGGTCGCCGCGGTGGATCGAGAGCTGCGGCGTCGCGTGGCCGGCGAAGCGCCCTGCCGGCTCGGCATAGACGAGCTGGCCGAAGCGGTTGAAGAACGCCGCCTCGCGCGTCACGACGGCAACGCGCTCGAGCGCGTCGAGGACGCCGAGCGTCTCGAGGATCGCGGTCGCGTGCGGCAGCACGTTGATGCCGACGCCGAGCGGCTGCAGATCGGCGGCGGCGTCGTAGACGCGACACGCGATCCCGGCGCGCTCGAGCGCGAGCGCGAGCGTCAGGCCGCCGATCCCCGCGCCGACGACGACGACGTCGGTGGTGCCGCTGCGCGCCGCTTCTCGCGTCACGGTCGACCGAGGCTCAGCCTTCGGCGAAGATCTCGCCGCACCGCGAAGTGCTCTTCATTCCCTGCGCGTCGTAGCGCACGACGACGCTGTCGATGCGACCGCGCCGGTCGCTCGTCAGCGCGAGCTTGCAGACGCGCTCGTCGAGGCCCTCGACGCCGGGCCGGGCGTACGGCACCGCCGAGATCCAGTCGTATTCCATGCCGCCGTCGGGTTTTTCGCTGCGCGTGCGGGGACGTCCGTAGCGGTCGAAGAAGTCGCCGACCGACATGCCGATGACGCGCTTGTTGACGATCGCCTGCACCTCCTCGTTGCCCTTGAACAGCCCGCACGCGGCGAGCGTCGCGAGGAGCGACGCAGCAGCCGCCACGCGCAACGCAAGCGAGAGGCGCAGGGCGAAGGTCGTCATGCCCGAGATGATGCACGTTCGCGGGGAAACCCGCCGCATCGCGCTGCGACGGCGCCGAATAATCTCGATCGCCGCACCAAGGGAGCCGACCGATGCCTCGCACCGCCGCCCGCGCCACCCTCGTGATCTTCGTCGCGCTCGCCGCGATGGTCGTCGCTTCCGCGTCGCGCGCACAGACCGCGAACAAGCCGATCCACATCGTCGTCACCTTCACGCCCGGCGGCGCGCCCGACATCCTCGCGCGGCTGATCGCCGATCGGCTCGCGCCGGCGTGGAACACGCAGGTGATCGTCGACAACAAGCCGGGCGCCGGCGGCAACACCGGCGCCGACTTCGTCGCCAAGGCGCTTCCCGACGGCACGACGATCGTCGTCGGCACGGTCGGCACGCACGCGATCAACGGCGCGCTCTATCCGAAGATGCCGTACGACATGGTCAAGGACTTCGCGCCCGTGACGCTGCTCGCGACGACGCCCAACCTCCTCGTCGTCCACAACGACGTCCCGGCGAAGAGCGTCGCCGAGCTGATCGCGCTCGGCAAGCGCGAGGGCAAGATGACATTCGCGTCGGCGGGCTCGGGAACGTCGATCCACGTCTCGGGCGAGCTCTTCAAGACCATGACCGGGATCGACATGACGCACGTGCCGTACAAGGGCCGCGCGAGCGCGATTCCCGACCTGCTCGGCGGCCGCGTGACGATGATGTTCGACAACATGCCGTCGAGCCTGCCGCTCGTGAAGGAAGGAAAGCTGCGCGCGCTCGGCGTGACGAGCCTCAAGCGATCGCCCGCCGCGCCCGACATCCCGACCATCGCCGAGCAGGGCCTGCCGGGCTTCGAGGCGGTGTCGTGGTTCGCGCTGTTCGCGCCGACCGGAACGCCGCGCGCCGTCGTCGACCGTCTGCAGGCCGAGGTGAAGAAGATCCTCGTCTCGCCCGACGTCGCGAAGCGGCTGACCGACATCGGGCTCGACCCGGTCGGCTCGACTCCCGACGAGCTCGCTGCGTGGCAGCGAGCCGAGATCGCGAAGTGGGCGAAGGTCGTCAAGGACTCGGGCGCGAAGCCCGAGTGAGCACCGCGCGCGGCGCATGGCCGCGCGCGATGCGATCCGGCGTCACTGGTTGAGCAGGATCGCCGCGATCAGGCCGGTCGCGATCGCCGCAAGGACGTAGTCGCCGCCAGGCGACTGCACCCAGTGGTAGCCGCTCGGCGGCGCGTACAGGTGATGCGCGCGCCAGTCGTCGACGACGTAGTTGCGGCCGTTGTATTGGTGCGGCAGGTAGCTGCCACGGTACCAATCGTGCGAAGGGCCGGCGCCGCGGCCGCGCCAGTCGTTGCCGAAGTGGTCACCCGGCATGTAGCGGCGCTGGTCCTGGTCCCAGCGCTGGTAGTAGCGCGGGTCGTAGCGGTT
>DATJIM010000349.1:0-2303 GCA_035493195.1 Caldimonas sp. | reverse complement strand
CTCGCCGGTGCGAAGACGCTCGTCGTGCCGACCAACGTGCTGCTCTTTCGCGGCGAGGGAACTCGGGTCGCCCTGGTCGACGCCGATCATCGCGTTCGTCTCAAGCCGGTGACGCTCGGCCGCAACCTCGGCGAATCCATCGAGGTGCTCGGCGGCGTCGCCGACGGCGACCGGCTCGTCGTCAACCCGTCGGATTCGCTCGCCGAAGGCGACGCGATCGCGATCGGCGACGACGCGGCGGCGAGCGCGCCGCGCGGCGGCGGCGCGGCGGCGTCGAAGTCGCTGCCGTGACGGCACGCTGCACGCGCGCGGCCGCCGCGCTCGTCGTCGTCGCGCTCGCCGGCTGCGCCGCCGGCCCCGACTACGTCCGCCCCGCGGTCGAGATGCCGCCGGCGTGGCAGCTCGAGGAGCCCTGGCGCGTCGCGACGCCGAGCGACGCGCAAGCCAAGGGAGCGTGGTGGCAGCGCTTCGCCGACCCGCGCCTCGATGCGCTGCAGGCGCAGGCACTCTCGCAGAGCCCCACGCTCGCGATCGCGAGCGCGCGGCTCGCGCAGGCGCGCGCGGTCGTCGCCTCGGCCGAGTCGGGACAGCTGCCGAGCGCGAGCCTCGCCGCCCGCGTCGCGCGCCAGCGCATCTCGGCGAACCGGCCGCTCAGCAACTACGGCGCGCCGAACTTCGCGACCGTGCAGGACGACTTCACGCCGACGCTCGCGGTCAGCTACGAGGTCGATCTCGCCGGCCGAGTCCGGCGCACGATCGAAGGCGCGCGCGCGAGCGCCGAGCAGGCCGCGGCCGACCTCGAGAACACTCGGCTGCTGCTCGGCACCGACCTCGCGACCGCGTACTTCAACCTGCGCGCGATCGACATCGAGCTCGACGTCGTCGGCCGATCGCTCGAGCTGCAAGGCCGCTCGCTCGAGTTCGTCCGCACGCGCCACGACCTCGGCGCCGCGTCGGGGCTCGACGTCGCCCAGCAGCAGGCGCTGCTCGACACGACGCGCACGCAGGTCGAGGTGCTGCGCCGCCAGCGCGGTCCGTTCGAACACGCGGTCGCGACGCTGACCGGAACGCCGGCGCCTTCGTTCACGCTCGCGCCCGACCTGCGCGAGCTGGTGCCGCCGGCGGTGCCGCTCGGCGTGCCGTCCGACGTGCTCGAGCGCCGTCCCGACGTCGCCTCGGCCGAGCGCGCGATGGCCGCGGCCAACGCGCAGATCGGCGTTGCCAAGGCGGCCTACTACCCAAGCATCACGATCAGCGCGCTCGGCGGTGGCGAGAGCCGCGTCTTCGGCGGCCTGTTCGACGCGCCGAGCCTGGTCTGGTCGCTCGGCGCGAGCCTCGTGCAGCCGGTTTTCCAGGGCGGCCGCCTCGACGCCAACGTCGAGTTCGCGCGCGCCAACTACGACGCTACCGTCGCGACCTACCGGCGCGTCGTGCTGACGGCGATGCAGGAAGTCGAAGACGGCATCACCGGCCTCGCTTCGCTCGAGCGTGCCGACGCGCAGGCGCGCATCGCGGTAGAGACCGCGCGGCGCGTCCTCGAGCTGGCGAGCGCGCGCTACGAAGGCGGCGCGACGACGTATCTCGACGTCATCACTGCGCAGCAGTCGCTGCTCGCCGCCGAGCGGCTCGCGGCGCAGCTCTCCGGGCAGCGCCTGCTGACGTCGGTGTTCCTGATCAAGGCGCTCGGCGGCGGCTGGGAGCAGCCGGCCCGCGCGGCCGGCGGCTGAGGCTTGAAGTCGCGGCGTGCGGCCTCAGGTTCGCGACGTGGCCCTGCGACGCGGGGCACGGGTCCGATCCGATGGCAGCTCCCAGCACCGAACCCCTGTACACGCGCCTCGAGACGCTGATCGCACTGGCGCGGCTGCTCGAGCGCGTCGAGGTGAGCACGCGCGCCGTCGGCGCCGGCCAGTACCGCTCGCTGGTCCGCCAGATCGAGACGCTGCTCTCGGCGCCGCTGCCGGGCCCCGCCTTGCGCGCGATCCTCGACGCGCATCCGGCGACGGCAGTGATCTGGGAGAACCTGCACTACGCGACGTCGGGGCTCTCGCGCTCGCCTCTCGACCGTTCCGTCGCCACCGAGCAGCTCGCGACGCAGCTGATCCACAAGATCGCGCGGGCGGCGCAGCGCTGAGCTGTCGACGGCCGCAATCAGCGGCACGGGATCGGGACGGCAGGGCACCCTGCTTTGCTCCATGTCCCCCGGGCCTGGCCTGAACGGCCGGCCCTCCTCCTTTACTTGCGCAAAGCAGGGTGCCCTGCCGTCCCGATCCTGCATCGAGCGGCACGCAACGTGTTTCGTGCAA
>DATJIM010000348.1:0-3570 GCA_035493195.1 Caldimonas sp. | reverse complement strand
GGCCTCGGCGACGCCGCCTACTTCGGCCCGGAGCCCGAGTTCTTCGTCTTCGACAGCGTCCGCTGGAGCGTCGAGATGAAGGGCTCGTTCTGCGAGATCGATTCCGAAGAGGGCGCCTGGAACACCGGCAAGCAGTACGAGAACGGCAACCACGGCTACCGGCCGACCGTCAAGGGCGGCTACTTCCCGACGCCGCCGATCGACTCGTTCCAGGACATGCGTTCGGAGATGTGCCTGATCCTCGAGTCGCTCGGCGTGCCGGTCGAGGTCCACCACCACGAGGTCGGCAACGCCGGCCAGATGGAGATCGGCACGAAGTTCTCGACGCTCGTGCAGCGCGCCGACTGGCTGCAGGTGCAGTAGTACGTGATCCAGAACGTCGCCCACTCGTACGGCAAGACCGCGACCTTCATGCCCAAGCCGATCGTCGGCGACAACGGCTCCGGCATGCACGTGCACCAGTCGGTGTGGAAGGACGGCAAGAACCTGTTCGCCGGCGACGGCTATGCGGGGCTGTCGCAGTTCGCGCTCTACTACATCGGCGGCATCATCAAGCACGCGCGCGCGCTGAACGCGATCACGAACCCGGGAACGAACAGCTACAAGCGACTGGTGCCCGGCTTCGAGGCGCCGGTCAAGCTCGCATACAGCTCGCGCAACCGCTCGGCATCGGTGCGGATCCCGTACGTCTCCAACCCGAAGGGGCGTCGGATCGAGGTCCGCTTTCCGGACCCGCAAGCCAACCCGTACTTCGCGTTCGCGGCGATGCTGATGGCCGGCCTCGACGGCGTCGAGAACAAGATCCACCCGGGCGAGGCGGCGACCAAGGACCTCTACCATCTGCCGCCGGAAGAGGACGCCAAGATCCCGACGGTCTGCTCGAGCCTCGACCAGGCGCTCGACTACCTCGACAAGGGTCGCGGCTTCCTGACCAAGGGCGGCGTCTTCACCGACGGCCTGATCGACGCATACATCGAACTGAAGCAGCAGGAAGTCACGCGCTTCCGGATGACGACGCATCCGGTCGAGTTCGACATGTACTATTCCCTGTAGCCTTCGGCACTTTTTAGCGGGGACGGCGTTGCCGTCCCCTTTTCGTTGGCACCGCTCAAGCGGCTGCGCTCGCGACTCGGAGGACAATCGGCAACCCTGTCGGCGCCGCAGCCTGGCTGGACGTTGACGGTCAGGAGACCTGCATGAGCCTGCGCACCATCCCCCGCTTCTGTGCCGTCGCCATCCTCGCCGGCGCTGCGGGCTCGGCGGCTGCGGCCTCCCCCGTCGACACGGTCGACTCGACCGTTCTCTACCGTTGCCCGGGCAACGACTACCGCAACACGATCACGCCGCGCGAGGCCGAGAAGATGGGCTGTCGCAAGGTCGAAGGCGCGCCGGTGACGGTGATCCAGTCGACGCGTCCGCGCACGAGCACGGCGACGACGACCGCGACCACGGCGTCGGGAATCAAGGTCGATCCGGTCGCGCAGAGGCAGCGCGACAGCGACGCCCGCCGGATCCTCGAGAACGAACTCAAGTCCGAGGAAACGAAGCTCGCCGCGATGGAGAAGGAATTCAACGGCGGCCAGCCCGAGCGTCTGGGCGACGAGAAGAACTACCAGAAGTACCTCGACCGGGTCGCGGAGATGCGCTCGGCGATCGAACGCAAGCAGATCGACATCGCCGCTCTTCGCCGCGAAATCCAGAAGCTGCCGCCGCCGGCCCAGTGATCGCGCCGGCCGCGCCTTCGACGCCGGCGGGCGAGGCGCACGCCGCGCTCGACCTGCTCGCGACGATGGTCGCCATCGTCACTCCCGCGGGAGAGTGCGAGTTCGCCAATTCGTCGTTCGAGACCGTCCTCGGCCTGTCGCGCCGAAGCATGTCGAAGACGCCTTTCTTCGACTGGTTCGTCGACCCGGGAGCGGTGCGCGAGACGGCCGCCGCCGTCAGCAGCAACGCGTTCGCAACCAGCCGGCTCGAGGCGGTGCTGAAACGACCGGCGGTGAGCGAGGGCCTGCCGGTGCACGTCACCGTCAACCAGATGGACGGCTCGTCGAGTGTCGTTTTCGAGATCGTGGAGATCGAGCAGCAGCACCGCCACGACCGCGAGGAACGCGCGCTCGAGCACGCCGAGGCGTCGCGCGAGCTGATCCGAAACCTCGCCCACGAGATCAAGAACCCGCTGGGCGGCATCCGCGGCGCGGCGCAGCTGCTCGAGATGGAGATCGACGAGCGATCGCTCACCGAGTACACGCAGGTGATCATCAAGGAGGCCGACCGGCTGCAGCTGCTCGTCGATCGCCTGCTTGCGCCGCACCGCAGACCGCATGTCGTCGACACGGTCAACATCCACGAGGTCTGCGAGCGCGTCCGTGCGCTGATCCTGGCCGAGTTCCCGCGTGGCCTCGCGACCGTGCGCGACTACGACACCTCGATCCCCGAGTTCAGCGGCGACCGCGAGCAGCTGATCCAGGCGCTCCTCAACATCGTTCGCAATGCGGCCGAGTCGCTGTCGGCGCGGATCGAGGCGGGCGACGCGCGCATCGTGCTGCGCACCCGGGTCGTCCGCCAGGTGACGCTCGGCAAGCACCGGTATCGTCTGGCACTGGAATTGCATGTCGAGGACAACGGGCCGGGGGTTCCGGAAGCGCTGCGCGAGAGGATCTTCTTTCCCCTCGTCTCCGGGCGCGAAGGAGGATCCGGTCTCGGACTGACGCTCGCGCGAAGCTTCATCCAGCAGCACCATGGCACGGTCGAGTTCGAGAGCGAACCAGGGCGGACGATCTTTCGGATCGTCATCCCGCTGAGCTGACCGCAACGAAACGAGCGAGCGCGGATGAAACCCATCTGGATCGTCGACGACGACCAATCGATCCGCTTCGTGCTCGAGAAGGCGCTGACGCGCGAGGAGTTCGCGGTCCGCAGCTTCACCAACTCGCGCGACGTCCTCGCCGCGCTCGAGGACGGCGCGCCGCAGGTGCTCGTCTCCGACATCCGCATGCCGGGCGGCTCGGGGATCGATCTGCTCAACGCGATCAAGTCGAAGCACCGCGACCTGCCGGTCATCATCATGACCGCGTACTCGGACCTCGACAGCGCGGTGAGCGCTTTCCAGGGCGGAGCGTTCGACTATCTGACCAAGCCGTTCGACGTGCCGAAGGCGGTCGACCTCATCCGCCGCGCCGTCGAGGAAAGCCTGCACGAAGGCGCGCGAGATGTTGCGGCTGCCGAGGTGCCCGAGATCCTCGGCCAGGCACCGGCGATGCAGGACGTCTTTCGCGCCATCGGGCGGCTCAGCCAGAGCATCGTCACCGTCCTCATCACCGGCGAGTCGGGGACCGGAAAGGAGCTCGTCGCCAACGCGCTGCACAAGCACAGCCCGCGCGCGAGCGGGCCCTTCGTTGCGATCAACACCGCGGCGATCCCGAAGGATCTGCTCGAGTCGGAGCTGTTCGGCCACGAGCGCGGCGCGTTCACCGGCGCGCAGACGACGCGGCGCGGCCGCTTCGAGCAGGCCGACGGCGGCACGCTCTTCCTCGACGAGATCGGCGACATGCCGTTCGACCTGCAGACGCG
>DATJIM010000347.1:0-3129 GCA_035493195.1 Caldimonas sp. | reverse complement strand
TACACCGGCTTCATCTATCGCGGTCCGACGCTCGTGACCGAGGCGGCCCGCGCGCTCGCCGCGGCGTGAGCGATCGCCGATGACAGTTTTCCAAACGCATGGAGATCCGATGACCCTGGCGATGACATCGACGCGACGCTGGCTGGCGCGCGGCTGCACGGCGGCGGCAATCGCGCTCGCGGGCTGCAGCTCGCTGCCGGTGATCACGCCCGACATGGCGACCGTCGACCCGTCCAACGTGCAGCTGCAGGCGGCGAACGGCCGCATCCTCTCGTCCGAGCGCAGCCGCGAGATCATCGCCAAGGCGGCGAGCGGGACCGTCAGCGACGTTCTCTCGCGCCACCTTGCGCTCGAGCAGGCGATCTCGGACAGCCCGCTCGTCGTCGGCAACCGCGTCGTGCTGCTCCAGGACGGGCCGAACACCTACGCGACGATGTTCCGCCTGATCGCTGCGGCGCGCGACAGCATCAACATGGAGACGTACATCCTCGAGGACGACGACGTCGGTCGGCGCCTCGCCGATGCGCTGATCGCCAAGCAGAAGGCCGGCGTGCAGGTCAACCTGATCCACGACGCGGTCGGCACGCTCGGCACGCCGAAGGAATACTTCCAGCGCCTGCAAGACGGCGGCGTCGCAGTCGTCAACTTCAACCCGGTGAACCCGCTCGCCGCCAAGGCGGGGTGGCAGGTCAACCAGCGCGACCACCGCAAGCTCCTCGTCGTCGACGGCACGAGCGCCGTACTCGGCGGCATCAACATCAGCAGCGTCTACTCGAGCAGCCCGAGCGCGGGCAGCACGAGCGGATCGAGCATCGGCTCGCGCGGCGGCGACCAGAAGGAGGCGCTGCCGTGGCGCGACACCGACCTTCTCGTCGAAGGACCGGTCGTCGCCGAGCTGCAGAAGCTCTTCTTCGCGACCTGGAGCGCGCAGAAGGGGCCGACGCCGGCTCCGCGCCGCTACTTTCCGCCGCTGCAGCCACGCGGCCCCGAGGTCGTCCGCGCCATCGGCAGCTCGCCCGACGAGCCGTTCAGCCAGATCTACGTGACGCTGATCTCGGCGATCAACAGCGCCGAGAGCGAGATTCTGCTGACCAACGCCTACTTCGTCCCCGACCCGCAGCTGATGCAGGCGCTCATCGACGCCGTCAAGCGCGGCGTCGACGTCAAGCTGATCGTGCCGAGCACGACCGATTCGTCGCTCGTCTTCCACGCCGGCCGGTCGCACTACGAGCAACTGCTCGAGGGCGGCGTCAAGCTCTACGAGCGGCGTGCCGCGCTCCTGCATGCGAAGACGGCGGTGATCGACGGCGTCTGGTCGACGGTCGGCTCGACCAACCTCGACTGGCGCAGCTTCCTACACAACCAGGAGCTGACCGCCGTCATCCTCGGCACCGACTTCGGCGCCAAGATGCGCGATGCCTTCGCGCGCGACCTCGCTGCCTCGGACCAGGTGACGCTCGAGGCTTGGCGGAAGCGCCCGCTCTCGACGCGGTTGAAGGAGACGTTCTCGAGAATGTGGGAGTACTGGCTATGAGCCTCCGATCGCTCTTGCGCGCGCTCGCGGCGTCCGTCGCGATCGCGCTCTCGCTGTCGCCGGCTGCGTTCGCGCAGGATGCAGCGACGCTGAAGGCCCGCTACGAGGCGCTGCAGGACAAGTTCGCGAACAACCAGTTCGGCCGCCCGCTCGTCCTCGAGTCGAAGGAGGCCTCCGGCGACCTGAAGGGCGACGTCTACGCGATCGTCGACTACCCCTATTCGACGGTGCAGCAGGCGCTCGTCTCGCCCGAGCACTGGTGCGACATTCTCATCCTGCATCTCAACGTCAAGCGCTGCAAGGCGAGCAGCGGGACGCCGAAGATGATCAACCTCAACGTCGGCCGCAAGTTCGACCAGCCGGTCGAGGACGCCTACGAGCTCAACTTCAAGTACCGCGTCGGTGCGTCGACCGCCGACTATCTGCAGGTGCTGCTGAGCGCCGACGAAGGCCCCCTCAGCACGAAGAACTACCGGATCCAGGTCGAGGCGGTGCCGATCGATCCGAAGCGCACCGTCATCCACATGTCGTACGCGTACGGCTACGGGTTCGCCGCCAAGATGGCAATGCAGACGTATCTGGCGACGCTCGGCAGCGCCAAGGTCGGCTTCACGGTGCTCGACAAGAAGCCCGATGGCAAGCCGGTCTACCAGACCGGTGTGCTCGGCCTGCTCGAGCGCAACACGATGCGCTACTACCTCGCGATCGACGCCTACCTGTCGGCGTACGGGCTGCCGGCCGCCGAGCAGCCCGAGAAGCGGATCCGCGAGTGGTACGCGAGCACCGAGCGATACGCGCAGCAGCTCCACGAGATGGACCAGAACGAGTATCTCGACATGAAGCGCAAGGAGATGCGCCGCCAGCAGGAGAGCTAGGCGGCGCCGGCCGCGGCGCGCCCGGCCTCCGGCGTTCGGTCAGAACAGCAGCGGCGCGCCGGTCTTTGCCTGCAGCTCGTCCCGCGACACGCCTTCGGCGACTTCCTGCACTTGCAGGCCGCGCGGCGTGACGTCGAGGACGGCGAGGTCGGTGATGATCCGGTCGACGACGCCGACGCCCGTCAGCGGCAGCGTGCACTTCGGCAGGATCTTGAGGTCGAAGGTGCCGTCCTTCTTGCGCGCGACGTGCTCCATCAGGACCAGCACGCGCTCGACGCCGGCGACGAGGTCCATCGCGCCGCCCATGCCCTTGACCATCTTGCCCGGGATCATCCAGTTGGCGAGATCGCCGCGCTCGCTCACCTGCATCGCGCCGAGGATCGAGAGGTTGATCTTGCCGCCGCGGATCATGGCGAACGAGTCGTGCGAGCCGAAGATCGAAGAGCCCGGCAGCGTCGTCACCGTCTGCTTGCCGGCGTTGATCAGGTCGGCGTCGACCTCGTCCTCGGTCGGAAACGGGCCGATGCCGAGCATGCCGTTCTCGCTTTGCAGCCAGACCTCGATGCCGTCGGGAACGTGGTTGGCGACCAGCGTCGGCAGCCCGATCCCGAGGTTCACGTAGAAGCCGTCGTGGAGCTCCTTGGCGGCGCGCGCCGCCATTTCGTCGTGCGTCCAGGCCATCGTCAGGCTCCCGTCTTGTCTGCTGCCCTGGCGATCGCG
>DATJIM010000346.1:0-11613 GCA_035493195.1 Caldimonas sp. | reverse complement strand
TGGCCGATTGCCGCCGGTTGTCACTTGAAGTTGTCGATAGGATCGTCGCTCAACTCGAGTTCCCCGATCCCCATCGCCGCGACAACTCGCTACTCTTCAGATCCTGATCCTCCTGGATGGAACAAGATGAAGATCGCCTTCTTCGGAACCGGGCTGATGGGCTCGGGGTTCGTGCGCCGCATGCGCGCAAACGGCAACGACGTCAACGTCTGGAACCGCACCGCTGAGAAGGCGAGCGTGCTCGAGACTGAGGGTGCGCGCGCATTCGCCGACCCCGCTGCTGCGCTCGCCGGGGCCGAACGCCTCCACCTCTCGCTCGCCGACGACGCGTCGGTCGACGCCGTCCTCGAGCCCCTCGCCGAGCGGATCGCGCCGGCGACGTGGATCGTCGACCATACGACCACCGCCGTCACGCCGACCGCCGAGCGCGTGAAGCGCTGGAACGCCCGCGGTCGCACTCTCGTCCATGCCCCGGTGTTCATGGCGCCGTCAAACGCTCTCGAGGGCACAGGGCTCATGCTGGTTTCGGGGGCGCGCGCGCGCCACGATGCGCTCTTGCCCGAGCTGCAGAAGATGACCGGCACCGTCGCTTACCTCGGCGAAGCTCCGGAGCGCGCCGCCGCGTTCAAGCTGTTCGGCAACCTGACACTGCTCGGCATCCTCGGCGTGCTCGGCGATGTCAATCGCCTGGCCCACGCCGTCGGTGTGCCGACGGCCGAGGCATTTGCGCTCTTCAAGCAATTCAACCCGGGCCAGTTCCTGCCGGCGCGCGCGGCACGCATCGAGTCGGGCGACCTGAGCAAACCGTCGTTCGAAGTCGCGATGGCGCGCAAGGACGTCCGACTGATGATCGAGGAAGCGCAACGCAGCGGCGTCGATCTCCTCGTCATTCCAGGCGTGGCGGCGATGCTTGATGCGGCAATCGCACGCGGCGAAGGCGCGCTCGACGTCGCGGCCGCGGCGCGCATGCCGCGCTGATTTCCCGCCCGAAGCGGTCGGTCGTTCGACCGGAATCGGCCGACGGCGGTACAAGCGCCCGTGCATCTGCCGATCGTCGGCTTATCGCGCCCGACCTCGAGCAGACAGCGCCAAGGCGGACACTTCCGGCAGCGCCACCCGCCTGTCGACGGCGGCGAAGTGGCATGCCACCGGGTGGCCCTGTCCGCGATCGACCAGCTCGGGTTCCTGCCTGGCGCACACGTCCTGTGCTTTCCAGCAGCGGGTGCGGAACCGACAGCCGGACGGTGGATCGGCTGGGCTCGGCACGTCGCCGGTCAGGACGATGCGTTTGCGCGCGGCGCGTGCCTTCGGGTCGGGCACCGGCGCGGCGGACAGGAGCGCCTGGGTATACGGATGGCTCGGTTCGGCGTAGATCTGTTCCCGCGTCCCGGTTTCGACGATCTTGCCGAGATACATGACCGCCACCCGATCGGAGATGTGGCGCACGACGGTGAGGTCATGAGCGATGAACAGGTAGGCCAGCTCGAACTCGTCCTGAAGGCGCTTGAGCAAGTTGACGACCTGCGCCTGAATCGACACGTCGAGCGCCGAGACCGGTTCATCGAGCACCAGGAGGTCAGGGTTCAATGCCAGCGCCCGGGCGATGGCGATCCGCTGCCGTTGACCGCCGGAAAACTCGTGGGCGTAGCGCCTCGCGTGCGCCGGGCTCAGGCCGACAATCTCCATCAGCTCGGCGACTCGCTTCGGCCCTCCGACGCGCTCGTACAAACCATGCACGCGAAGCGGTTCGGCGACGAGGTTCAGCACCGTCATCCGCGGATCCAGCGACGCGTACGGGTTCTGGAAGACGATCTGCATGCCGCGTCGGACGCTGCGCATCTGGCTGCGAGAAAGACGGGTGATGTCCTGGCCCTTGAATTCGACGCTGCCGCGGGTGGGGTCGATCAGTCGGATCAGGGCGCGACCCAGCGTTGTCTTGCCGCACCCGGACTCGCCGACGACGCCGACCGTCTCGCCGGTCGCGACGTCGAGCTCCACGCCGTCGAGTGCGTGCACCTGCCCGACCGTGCGGTGGAACAAGCCCTGAGTGATCGGGAAGTGCTTGACGAGATCGCGGGCGCGCAGGATCACCTGGCCGCGGGCCGGGCTGTCGCCCGCCATCACGTTGTGCCTTCGTGAGGGCCGCCGTCCAGCAGCACGCCGGCTCCTTCCAGCTCGCCGGCGAAATGGCAGGCGGAGCGGTGCTCGGCGGCGCCGACCGCACGGAGTTCGGGCCGGCTGTCGCGACACGCCTCTCGCCCGCGTGACAGGAAACAGCGCGGGTGGAACGGGCAGCCGGAGGGCACGTTGGCCAGATCCGGCGGGCTGCCGGGAATGGGCCGCAACCATTTCTCGTTGCCCGTCGTCTGTGGCAGGCTGCCGATGAGTCCGAGGGTGTACGGATGCCGGGGGCTCGAGAAGATCGTGTCGACGTCCGCGGCTTCCACCACGTGCCCCGCGTACATCACGACGACCCGGTCGGCCATCTCGGCGATCAGCCCCAGGTCGTGGCTGATCAGCACCATGCTCGCGCGGGTTTCGCGCTGCGCCGTGCGCAGCACATCCATGATCTGCGCCTGGATCGTCACGTCCAGAGCCGTGGTCGGCTCGTCTGCGATCAGCAGCGACGGCGCATTGGCGATGCCCATGGCGATCATGACGCGCTGGCGCATGCCGCCGGAATACTCGTGCGGGAACTGGGCGTAGCGTCGCCCGGCTTCCGGTATTCCCACCGTGGCCAGCAGCTCGACGCCGCGGCGGTCGGCGTCGCCCGCCGCGACGTTCTCGTGTGCCTCGATCGCCTCGCGCACCTGCCGGCCCACCTTCAGCACCGGGTCGAGGCACGTCATCGGGTCCTGCGGAATCAATGCGATGTGCTGGCCTCGAATCCGGCGGATCTCGCGCTTCGAGGCCTGCAGCAGATCCTGCCCACCGAACAGCACCTGACCGGACGTCTCGACCCGACTGGACGGCGGGATGAGTCGCAGCACCGAGAGCATCGTCACGCTCTTGCCGGACCCGGACTCTCCCACGACGCCGAGCGTCTCACCCGGATAGACGTCGAAGCTCACGCCGTCGACGGCGCGCACCGATTCCGTCCGGGTGCGAAACGTGACGCGCAGATCCTTGATCGACAGCAGCGGCTCACGGTGTTCACCCGGCACGCGGCTACTCCCGAAGGCTCGGGTCGAACGCATCGCGCAGTCCGTCGCCGACCAGATTGAAGCTCAGCACGGCGAGGAAGATCGTCAGGCCCGGGAAGGTCAGCTGGTAGGACGCCTTGAAGATGAACGAGCGTGCCGTGCCCAGCATCGTTCCCCACTCGGGAGTCGGCGGCTGCACGCCGAGGCCGAGAAAGCCGAGGCCCGCGGCGACCAGGATCGTCACGCCGATGTTCAGCGTCGCGTAGACGATGATCGGCGTCAGCGCGTTGCGCAGCACGTGCCTGATCAGGATCGCGAGCGAGCCCTCTCCGAAGGCAACCGCGGCCTCGACATACACCTCTTCCCGCAACGACAGCGCCTGGCCGCGCGTCAGTCGGATGAACTGCGGGATCACGCCGACGCCGGCAGCGATGGTCACCGTCCCGATGCCGACGCCGAAGACGGCCACCAGCACGAGCGCCAGCAGAAAGGGATTGAAGGACAGCAGGATGTCGGTGATCCGCTGGATCACCATGTCGGTCGCGCCGCCCGCGTAACCGGAGACCAGCCCGAGCGGCACGCCGACGATCGCGGCGATCAACACCGCCACCGCGCCGATGGCCAACGTGTAGCGCCCGCCGTACATGATGCGGGCGAGGATGTCCTGGCCGAGATCGTCGGTGCCGAACGGGTGCTCCCACGACGGCGGCAGGAACGCGCTCGACAGGTCCTGCGAGGTCGGGTCGTACGAGGTCAGCAGCGGCGCGAAGATCGCTGCAGCGGCGAGGAACAGCAGGATGAAGACGCCGATCAGCGCGCCCTTGTTGCGCGCGAACGTGCGGAGCTTCCTCAGCGACGTGCGCGTCGCCTCCGGCGTCGCGGGTGTCTCGACGGTGGCCACGGCGGGCATCACCGATACAGCCTCACGCGGGGATCGACGACCGAGTACAGGAGGTCCGTGACGATGTTCAGCACGATGAACATCGCCGCGAACACGAAGACGATGCCCTGCACCAGCGGGAAGTCGCGGTTGTTGATCGACAGCACCAGCAATTGGCCGATTCCCGGCCACGAGAAGACCGTTTCGGTCAGCACCGCGCCGCCGAGAAGCGTGCCGAACTGCAGGCCGATCACCGTCAGGATCGGAATGAAGGCGTTGCGCAGCGCGTGCCGCACCGCCACCCACTCGGCGACTCCCTTGGCGCGCACGGTGCGCACGTAGTCCTGATCCAGCGTGTCGAGCATCGTCGAGCGCGTCATTCGGGAGACCACGGCCATGGAGAAGACGCCGAGCGTGATCGTGGGCATCACCAGGCTGGCGAGACCGTCGGCACCGCCGATGGGCAGCCATCTGAGCTGCACCGAGAACAGCACGATCAGCAGGATGCCCAGCCAGTACACCGGCATCGAGATGCCGGCGACGCCGAGCATGGAGCCCAACGCATCGAACCATCGGCCTTTGTGGGTGGCGGCGAGCACCCCCAGCGCGATCCCGAACACCGCCCCGAACAGCGTGCCGCAGACCGCCAGCACGATCGTGTAGGGCAACCGATGGCCGATCTCGGAGAGCACCGATGTCTCGAACCGGGCAGACGTCCCGAGGCTGCCGTGGGCCACGTTCACCACGTAGCGCCAATATTGCACCGGCACCGGTCGGTCCAATCCCAGCGAGAGTCGAACTTGTTCGACTTGTTCGGGGGTGGCTTGCAGGCCGGCGATGACCCTGGCGGCGTCGCCCGGCAGTGCGCGGACGAGCAGCACCATGACGAGGATCACGCCGAGCAGCGTGATGACCGCGGCGGCCAAGCGGCGCACGAGGTAGCTCGAAAAGCCGCTCATCCGCCGGAGCTCGCCACGCGGCCTCCTGTTCCGGGTCGCTGCCGCCCCTGCTTGCGCGCCGATCGCCTCAAGGCTTGGGATGAGCGCCCAGCGTCTCGAACTTCTCGTTCGGCAGGTAGGACACGCCGTCGATCTTGGAGTTGTAGCCCAGCACCAGCGTCTGGCTCCACAGGAAGATCCAGGGCGCCTTTTGCCAGACGTCCTTCTGGATCTGGCACAGCTGCTGGTTGCGGCTGGCGTCGTCGAGGTTCAATGCCGCTTCGGCGGTCAGCCTGTCGATTGCCGGATCGGAGAAGAACGAGGTGTTGAGGCCTTTCGGCGGCATGGTGGCCCCGGTGAACATCTGCAGCTGGGTCGGGCCGTCGAGCGCGCCGGGCGCCCAACCGAGCACGTGCAGCTCGAACGGCGCATCCTTCTGCTGGATGCCCGACACGTAGGACGGCCAGTCCATGGTGCGGACGTTGGCCTCGATCCCGACCTTGCGCAGGTACCCGAAAACGGCCTGGGCGAACTGGCTGTCCTGGATGTAGCGGCCGGTCGGCGTGGCCAGGGTGATCTTCAGGTCCTTGACGCCGGCTTCGGCCAGCAGCTGCTTCGCCTTGGCCGGGTCGTACTTGTAGGCGCCGACCTTGCAATAGCCCGTCAGCGACGCGGGAAACGGCGAGTCCATCAGGTTGACCGAGTCGAACATCACGTTCTTGATGATCGCGTCCTTGTCGACCGCGTAGTTGAGCGCCTGGCGAACCTTCTCGTTGTCGAACGGCGGCTTGGTGACGTTGATCGCGATGAAGACCGATCGGTCGCTCGGCGCCTTGAGCAGCTTGACCGCCGGGTTGTTCGACAGGGCGGCCAGGTCCGTCACCGGCGGGTTCATGACGATGTCGAGCTGCCCGGCCAGCAACCCGGCCTCGCGCGAGTTCGCCTCCGGGATGACCTTGAAGCTGACGGTCTTGTAGTAGGGCTTCGGCCCCCAGTAGTCGTCGACCCGCGTGTAGACCACCTCGCTGCCCTTGTTCCAGCGCGTGAACTGGTACGGACCCGTGCCGACCGGGCGAACGATGTTCGTCGGCGTGTTGCCGTCCTTGGTGGCTGACGCCTGCGAGAAGATCGACGCCGTCGTGATCGAGAGGTTTGGCAAGAGGTTGGGATCGGGCTGCTTCAGGTGGATGGCCAGGGTGGTTGGGTTGACCGCCTCGATGCTCTTGATCGACTTGAAGCCTGCCCCGATCGGCACCTTCACCTTGCCACTGATCAAGCGATCGAGGGAGAACGCTGCTGCCTCGGCGTTGAAGGGAGTGCCGTCGTGGAACTTCACTCCCTGGCGCAGCTGCAGCGTCAGCGTCAGGCCGTCCTTCGACGTCTCCCAAGAGGTGGCGAGCAGCGGCTTGATCTTGCCCTGCGTGTCGAAGGCCACCAGCGTCTGCAGGCCGTAGTCGATCACGTTCTGCACGGTGGTGGTGGTTTGCTGGGCCGGGTCAAGCGTGTCGAGGTCGACACCGATCCCGATGGTGAGCGTGGCATTCGGCGACGGGGCCGCCGTGGCTTGCGCCGAGGCACTTGCGGTCACGCCCATGGCGACCACGAAAACCAGCGCGGCTCCTGGCGGGATTCGCGATCGCCGCGAGAGCCTGTCCTTGAACGGTTGGAGATACGAAATGCTCATGGTGCCCTTCCGTGTTGAAGCGCGCCCCGGGTGCACGTTGTGCCTGGACATGGAGCGACGACTATAGGTCGCTTGCCTTCGGCCCTGCCGTCGGCCCGGAACTGCGGGCACGGGTCGGATTCATGAAGCCGGCCGAACCCTCGGCACCGTCAGCGACCGAGGGTGCGAAGGTCCGGCCACCGAAACCTCACCGAGTGGCGCTGTCGGCCGCCTTGGTGTTGTCATCGGCCGCCTTGCTCTCGGCGCTGTTGTCGCCGCTTCGCATGCCGCTCGCGTGCTTGCGGTGCGACATCGCATGCGCGCCACGCTGCCGTTCGGCTTGCGCCGCTGCAGCCTCCGTCAGGCAAAGGTCGCGCGCTTCGCTGGCCTGCCCCGACATGCAGTACGCCCGGTCTTCCCTGTATTGTTCGTCGGCCTGCGCCGGAATGGCCGCGACCAGCGCGGCGGCCGCGATCGTTGCAATGAAGACCGGTTTGGTCACACTCACCTTCGAGGGTTTCATCGTGATCTCCTTTCCTGATGAAAAGACTGTCACTTCACTTGCACGGCAAAGCGACTCGGCTGGGCGCCCTCTGACTTCGGCAAGGTGATCCGGAGCACGCCGTCGCGATAGTTCGCCTTCGCCCGATCCGGGTCCACCGGTGCGGGCAGCGGGATGTCGCGCCGGAACTTGCCGTAGGCGCACTGGAAGACGTGCTGACCGTCGTCCTTCGATTCGCGCTCGATCCGCTTCTCGCCAGCGACGCAAAGCACGTTGTCCTTCAGCTCGATGGTGAAGTCCTTGTGGCTGAGCCCGGGCGCCTCGAGGCGCACGACGACGCGGTCTTTGCTGTTGACCACGTCGGCGACCATGAAGCCCCAGCTGCCGAGCGAGGGCAACTCGCTGTCGGAGCCTTCGTCGCCATCGGCACGGCGACCCTGGAAGTGGGTCAGCGCGTTGTCGGCGCGCGCCCGGAGCTCGCGCCAACCTTGCGACAAGGACGCCAGCGCCTGCCCTGCACCTTGCTTCACCTGCTGCGTCAAATTGGTCATGGGTCGCTCCTTTCCACGCGACCCAGACGGCTCGGTCGAAGCAGGCGCGCAGTTCGAAATAGGCAAGAACTTCGCCCGCCCGACGCGCTCCGCCGGGTCGCCTACCGAACGAAAAAAATAGGTGCTGCAGCCCCGCGATTCAAGGGGCGTGACGCCTCTGAACAGGGTCGCTCGCAAGCATCTCGAAGACGTGCTCCTGCCCGGAGTCGGGGCGAGCATCCGCGGCCCGACCTGCGGGGCCTTCCCGGCGGGGAACGTCGGCAGCACGCCAAATTCGGTCCAGGTGGTCGCCTTCATGCCGGGAATCGACCCGAAGGCGGAGGCGAAGTTCCGGGATGGCGTTCTGCACGTGAGCGTCGCAAGGCGGTTCGGTTCTCCAAGCCGTGCGATTCGACGTCGAGTGACGGCAAGCGAGTCAGACCTCCGGGACAGCATCGAGCTTCTCCGCGGCGAGGTGCGCAGTCCGCACTTTCGCCGCTCGTGCGTGCTGAGCCAGGATCCCGATTCATCGAAGATCGAGGCAACGCTGAGACGGCATACTCATTGCCGAGTGTTCGCCTTCGTGCCCATGAGCTCGCGACGCCCTGTCTTCCTGAACGTGCTCCGGATCGGCATGCCGGTCGGTGCGTGGACCTCGATCGGCCACCGGATCAGCGGCGTGGTTCTTGCGGCGAGCGTTCCGCCGGCGGCCTGGCTGCTCGATCTGTCGCTGCGCGACCCGGCCGGCTTCGCGCGCGTTCACGCGTTGCTTGTCTCGCCGTTCGGCAAGGCAGCGGCGATCGTCGTGGTCTGGTCGCTCGCGCACCACGTTCTCGCCGGCCTTCGCCATCTCGCGAGCGACTTGCAGATCGGCTCCTCACTTGCCGCCGCGCGTCGAAGCGCCTGGGTCGCCAATGTCGGCGGCGCCGTGGTCGCGATCGTCACCGCGGGGGCTTTACTGTGAACACGACCGCCTTCACAGGCATCCGCGCCTGGTTGGTGCAGCGGGTGAGCGCAGTCGCCATCCTCGCTTTCCTGGTCTTCGCGCTCGCCTCGTTCTGGCTGCGCGCGCCCGCTGGCTATGCCGAGTGGCGCAGCCGCTTCGAGAACCCGGCGCTGCAGGTCGCAACGCTCGCCTTCTCAGCAGCGCTCCTCGCGCACGTGTGGGTAGGGCTCCGTGACGTGCTCCTGGACTACGCCCGGCCGGCCGCTCTGCGCCGGTTCCTGCTCGGCGCGCTGGCCGCGGTTCTCGTCGGCCTCGCCGTCTGGACACTTGCGATCGTGCTGCCGCTCGCGGCATGACCAGCGCGGCATCGAGAATGCCTGATCCGAAGATGAGACTGTCGATCTTCCGCTTCGACCCGGAACGCGACGCACAGCCGCGCATGCAGGACTACGAGATCGAGCCGGGCGCCACGCACCACATGCTGCTTGACGTGCTGCTGGCGGTGAAGGCACAGGACAGCACGCTGTCGTTCAGGAGGTCGTGTCGTGAGGGCGTCTGCGGCTCCGACGCGATGAACATCAACGGCCGCAATGGCTTGGCGTGCATCACTCCGGTCCGCACGCTTCGCTCGCCGGTGACCGTGCGGCCATTGCCGGGCTTTCCGGTGATCCGCGATCTGGTCGTCGACATGACTCGCTTCTTCGCGCAGTACCACTCGGTAACGCCGTGGCTCGTCAACCCGGAACCGCCGCCCGAGAAGGAACGACTGCAGTCGCCGGCGGAGCGCGAGCGGCTGAACGGCGCCTACGAGTGCATCCTGTGCGCGTGCTGCAGCAGCCAGTGCCCTTCGTATTGGTGGAACCCGGACAGGTTCGTCGGACCGGCCGGCTTGATCCAGGCGTATCGCTTCATCTTCGACAGCCGCGACCGGGCGACCGAGGCGCGGCTCGACGATCTCGACGATGCCTATCGCCTGTTTCGCTGCCGCACGATCATGAACTGCGCCGAGGTGTGCCCCAAAGGCCTCGAGCCGGTGAGCGCGATCGAGCGGATCAGGCTGAAGATTGCCAGGGCCGGCGGTGACGACGGCGCGCTGCACACGCACCCTCCGATCGTGCCGCGATGACCGCGTACTGATGCAGCGTTCGTGACGCCGCTCCGGCGTTCGCGTCAGCCTGCGCCGGGCTGGTGGACGGCATTCATCGTGTCGAGCGCGAGCGCCGAATGCGCGAAGGCGGCGCCGGCGCGCATCTCCGCGGCGACCCAGATCGCCTCCATCAGCTCCTGCTGAGTCGCGCCCTTGCGCAGCGCGCTGCGGGTGTGGCCGCGGATGCAGTACGGACACTGCGTCACGTGCGCGACGGCGACGGCGATCAGCTCCTTGGTCTTCGCCGGCAAGGCGCCGTCGGCGAACACTGCTTCGTTGAACGCCTTGAACGCGGCGGCTGCCTCAGGGGCGAGTTCCTGACGCTTGCGCTGGAGATCGAGCGACCATTGCGGATACATCGGACCTTCCACGTTTGACTCCTCATGCGACGAGAGTTGGCGACGCCAGCGAGGGCTGGCGCCCAAGCCCAAGCATGATCGCGCGGCCGATCGCGTTGCGACGCCACCGGCAAGGAGCCGGCGCCGACGGGGTCTTTGCGCTGTCACAAGCGCTGTTTCGTGGGCCCGGCCTATCCTCTGAACCGGCATGGAATCATCGAGTGCGCCGCAGCGAGCGCAGGCGTCGACCGCGACCGAGGCGAGCACGAAGGCCGAGCTCTGCGGCGAGGACGAAGTCGTCGCCCTGGTCGCCGACTTCTACTCGCGGATCCGCGACGACGAGGTTCTCGGGCCGATCTTCGCGCGCCACGTGCGCGACTGGGACCGGCACCTGCCCAAGATGGTCGACTTCTGGTCGACGGCGCTGCGCAGGACCGGGCGCTATCGCGGCACGCCGATGCCCGTCCACAGCGCCCTGCCCGGTCTCGACGCCGCGCACTTTTCCCGCTGGCTCGGCGTCTTCAGGACGACGACGGCAGCGCAGGGGAACGCCGCACTGCAGGCGCGCGCGGACGAACTCGCCGAGCGCATCGCGCAAAGCCTCTGGTACGGCTATCAGCTGCATCGGCGCCCCGAGCAGCCGCCGCGCGACTTGATGCCGACCGAGGGGGCTTCGTCGCCGTGACGCACGTCGTCACCGAGTCGTGCATCAAGTGCAAGTACACCGACTGCGTCGCCGTGTGCCCGGTCGACGCTTTCCGCGAAGGCCGGAACATGCTCGTCATCGATCCTGACGAATGCATCGACTGCGCAGTCTGCATCCCAGAGTGCCCGGTCGATGCGATCTACCGCGGCGACGACGTGCCGGCGGACCAGCAGCAGTACTTTGCGATCAACGCCAGGCTCGCCGTGCGCTGGCCGGTGATCACCCGCCGCAAGCCCGCCCTGGCCGACGCCGAACGCTGGGCGCAGGTTCGTCACAAGGCCGATCTGCTGGACGAGGAACCGGAGTGACTTCTCGGTCGCACTGAACAGATGGAGCCGATGACGGCTCTGCCCTCGCTGGAGGAGTCGGTCCCCGACGCAGAGCGGCTGCTGGCTCCTGGAAATCAGTCGTTGACTGCTTTTGGCGTCCACCGACATCCGTCGCTCGAAGTCGAGCGTCGCAGATCAGTCTGAAGCGGTATCCCGCTGCAAGATTGCGCGGCGACAAATTGCGGGAACCGTGCGTTCAACGTTTTCTGCTATCCCGCACGCTTGCAGCACTGGCGAGCAGATCCTTGTTAGGTCGCAGCCGACCCCGCTAGCGCGCAGAATGAGGCGGAGTACGGCGCAGGTGCGCCCTGCATCGCGTTAGGCCAAAGCGGCAGCAGGAGGGCGGCAGATGAAGATCGAATTCGTTTCCGGCTTCGCGGTTGTCGCCCCAGATCCTCAAGCGAGCCGGAATCTCTACGTCAGCGCACTGGGACTTCCGCTCCGCGCGGACAACGGTGGCGAGTACTTTCACAGCGAGGCCCTCCCCGGCG
>DATJIM010000345.1:0-3244 GCA_035493195.1 Caldimonas sp. | reverse complement strand
CTTCTCGAGCGTCCTCTCGAGCGCCCTGACCCGCTCGCGGAGCGCGTGCAGGTTGCGCAGCGTGGCCGCGTTCTTCTCCCACGACGCATTGTCGTCGAACGGGAACGAGCCGCTGTAGAAGCCCGGCTTGGCGATCGATCGTGAGACCTGCGTCGCGCCGCCGATGACGACGTGATCGGTGATGGTGACGTGACCGTTGACGCCCGAGCCGCCGCCGAGCATGCAGTGCGCGCCGATCACGGCACTCCCGGCGATGCCGACGCAGCCGGCGATCGCCGTGTGCTCGCCGATCCTGACGTTGTGGCCGATCATGACGAGATTGTCGATCTTGACGCCGTTGCCGATCACCGTGTCGCCGAGCGCGCCACGGTCGATGCAGGTGTTGGCGCCGATCTCGACGTCGTCGCCGACGACGACGCGGCCGAGCTGCTCGATCTTCTCCCAGCGTCCCTGGTCGGGAGCGAAGCCGAAGCCGTCGGCGCCGAGCACCGCACCGGCATGGACGATGCAGCGCGCGCCGATCCGCGTTGCGGCGACGATGGCGACGCGCGGACCGAGCCGCGTCCCGGCGCCGACGCTGCAGCCCGGCTCGACGACCGCGTGCGCGCCGATCGTCGCGCCGTCGCCGATCTCGGCACCGGCAGCGACGACCGCGAACGGACCGATCGCGACGTCGGCGCCGATCCGCGCCGCCGGGTCGACCACGGCGCGCTCGTCGATGCCGCGCTGCTCGAGCGGCCGCGTGCGCTCGGCCCACCACTGCGTCAGGCGCGCGAAATAGAGGTACGGGTCAGGAGCGACGATCGCCGCGCCGCGCGCGGCCGCGGCGTCGCGAAACGCCGGCGCGACGATGACGCACGCCGCCGCCGTCGACGCGAGCTGCTTGGCGTAGAGCGGGTTGGCCAGGAACGAGATCGACGACGGCGTCGCCGACTCGAGCGGATCGATCGCATCGATGCGCGTCGCGGCATCGCCGATCAGTTCGCCGCCGAGCCGCTCGATGATGTCGCGAAGCCGGACTTCGCTCATCGCGCTATCGCCTTGGAGGCCGCGCCCTTTACTTGCCGCCGCTCTGGGCGTTGAGCGCCTTGATCACCTTGTCGGTGATGTCCACCTTCGGGCTCCAGAAGACCGCCTCCTGCAGGATGAGGTCGTACTTCTCGGTCTCGAAGATCTGCTTGATGACGCGGTTGGTCCGCTCGACGACCGTCGCCAGTTCCTCGTTCTTGCGCTGGCTGAGGTCCTCCTGGAACTCGCGGCGGCGCCGCTGCAGATCGCGGTCCTGGTCGACGAGCTCGCGCTGGCGGCGCGTCCGCTCGGCCTCGCCGAGCGTGGGGGCGTCCTTGTCGAGCCGATCGCTCGCCGCCTTCAGCTTGTTCGCGAGCTCGTTGAGGTCCTTCTCGCGCTTCGAGAACTCCGCCTCGAGCTTGGCCTGGGCAGCCTTCGCAGGCGCAGCGTCGCGCAGCACGCGATCGCTGTTGACGTAGCCGATCTTCAGCTCCTGCGCCGAAGCCGTCGCGCTCGCGCCGGCGACGAGCGCGGCGGCGAGCAGCGATTTGACGATGTGGCTGTTCATCAGAAGGCAGTCCCGATCTGAAACTGAAGCTTCTGGATTCTATCTTCCGGCTTCTTCTTGATCGGCGTTCCGTAACTGAGCTTCAGAGGGCCCACCGGCGAGACCCAGCTGACGCCGAGCCCTGCCGACGCGCGCAGGCTGTCGAAGGTCAGCGATTCGTTCTCGCCCCAGACGTTGCCGGCGTCGAGATACATGAAGATGCGCAGCGTTCGGTCGGCGTTGGCACCCGGCACCGGCAGATAGAGCTCGTTGTTCAGGTTGAAGCGGCGGTTGCCGCCGATGAACGCGCCGGTGACGTCGACCGGCCCGAGCGAGCCCTGGTCGAAGCCGCGCACGGTGCCGAGGCCGCCGCCGTAGAAGTTCTTGAAGATCGGGTACGGCTTGCCGCCGAGGCCCTTGCCGTAGCCGATCTCGGCGTTGACGCCGTACGAAAACGAGCGCGTGAACGAGATGTACTGCTGGCCCTGCAGGTTGGCACGGAAATACTTGGCGTCGCCGAGCGGCGCGTAGTCGAGGTTGACGCGCATGTAGCGGCCGGCGGTCGGCACCAGTGCACTGTCGCGGTTGTCGCGCGTCCAGCCGATCGTCAGCGGCACCGAGCTGCTCGTCTCGCCGAACTGCTCGCGGTAGAGGAAGTAGCTGTTCGGCAGCGCCTGCGCGCCCTTGATCTCGGTGCGCTCGGCGCCGATGCCGAAGAAGACGGTGTCGTACTCGCTGAACGGGACGCCGAAGCGGATCGCGACGCCGGGCGTCACCAGCTTGTATTCCTCGCCCTGGCTGTTGATCGGGCGGCTGGTGCGGTAGTAGATGTCGAACGCGCGCGAGATGCCGTCGATCGTGAAGTACGGGTCGACCGTGCTCAGCACGAGGGTGCGGTTGTACTTGCTCGTGTTGACCTCGACGCCGAGGTAGTTGCCCGAGCCGAAGATGTTGTCCTGCCTGATCGCCGCTGTCAGCGAGAGCTTGTCGGCCGACGAGAAGCCGGCACCGAGCGAGAGGTTGCCGGTCGGCTTCTCCTTGATCGTGACCGTCATGTCGACCTGGTCGGAGGAGCCGGGGACCTCGGTCGTGTCGACGCTGACCTCGCTGAAGTAGCCGAGCCGGTCGACGCGGTCGCGCGACAGCTTGATCTTGCGGCCGTCGTACCACGACGACTCGAATTGGCGGAACTCGCGCCGGATCACCTCGTCGCGCGTTCGCGTGTTGCCGGCGATGTTGACCCGACGCACGTAGACACGGCGCTGCGGCTCGGCGACCAGGGTGACGACGACGCGGCCGTTGAGGCGGTCGATCTCGGGCCGGGAATCGACCTTCGCGAACGCATAGCCGAAGGTGCCGAAGCGATCGACGAAGGCGCGCGTCGTCTCGGCGACCGCCGACGCCCGATACGGGTCGCCGGGCTTGATCGTCACGAGCGTGCGGAAGTCGTCCTCCTTGCCGAGGTAGTCGCCTTCGAGCTTGACCCCGGTGACGGTGTACGGCTGCCCTTCCTTGACGTTGATCGTGATCGCGATCTCCTGCTTGTCAGGAGAGATCGCCACCTGCGTCGACTCGATCTCCATCTCGAGGTAGCCGCGGTTCTGGTAGTACGCGCGGATCGTCTCGAGGTCGGCGTTGAGCTTGGCGCGCGAGTAGCGGTCGCCCTTCAGGTAGAAGTTCAGCCAGCCG
>DATJIM010000344.1:0-3379 GCA_035493195.1 Caldimonas sp. | reverse complement strand
AGCCGGGCGGCCAGCCGACCATGCTGCTGACGGGCGGCGCCGCGGCGCGGCTCGCGGCACTCACGCCGTCGGGCATGCGCCCGGAAATCCACGTCACGCTCACCGACGAGCCGCCGATGGCCGAGGCGATCGTCGTCATCCAGATGGTACCGGTCGAGGCGCCGGTGTCGCCGGGGGCGGCGGTGCCGTAGCGACCCGCCTTGACACGCGGGGCCTCGGCTGGCTTCATGGCCCGCGCGCGGCGAGTGAAAATCACAGAGTTTCAATAGGTTGATGAGCGATATGGCGGCAGTGAAGCAATCCGGCGGCTTGGTCGAGACGGTCAAAACCATCGTCTACGCCGGTCTCATTGCCATCGTCATCCGCACCTTCGCCTACGAGCCATTCAACATCCCGTCGGCGTCGATGGTGCCGACGCTGCTGGTCGGCGACTACCTGTTCGTCTCGAAGTACTCCTACGGCTACACGCACTATTCAATTCCGTTCAGCCCGAACCTGTTCTCGGGGCGCATCCTCGCCAGCATGCCGCAGCGCGGCGACGTCATCGTCTTCAAGCTGCCGCGCGACGGCAAGACCGACTACATCAAGCGGCTCGTCGGGCTTCCCGGCGATCGCGTGCAGATGATCAACGGCGTGCTCAACGTGAACGGCGAGCCGGTGAAGCGCGCGCGCGTGCCCGACTACATCGATCGCCAGGTGAACGGCAGCGTCATGGCGGTGCCGCAGTACGACGAGACTCTTCCCGGCGGGAAGGTGCATCGCATCCTCGAGATCCAGGGCGATCAAGGCCAACTCGACAACACCCAGGTGTTCGTCGTGCCGCCCGGCCACTTCTTCTTCATGGGCGACAACCGCGATAACTCGCTCGATTCGCGCGTGCCGCCGGAGGTCCAGGGCGTGGGACTGGTTCCGTTCGAGAACCTGATCGGCCGGGCCGAGTTCATCTTCTTCTCGACCGACGGCTCGGCCGGTCTGCTCGAGTTCTGGAAATGGCCGTTCGCGATCCGCTACAGTCGCCTGTTCCAGGGAATCAAGTGACGGATCCGCACGACGTGCGGCGCCTCGAAGGCGCGCTCGGACATCACTTCGCCGATCCGGACCTGCTGACCGAAGCTCTGACCCACCGCAGCGCGGCGCGCCCGCCGTCGTGCAGCTACGAGCGCCTCGAGTTCCTGGGCGACCGCGTGCTCGGGCTGGTGGTGGCCGAAATGCTGTTCGCGCGCTTCGCCGAGGCGGACGAGGGCGAGCTGTCGCGACGGCACACCGCGCTGGTCCGCCGCGACGCGCTCGCCGACGTGGCCGAGGACCTCGACTTCGGTCCGTTCATCGTATTCGCCTCGTCCGATGCCGAGACGGGGCGCACCAACCGCGGCATCCTCGCCGACGTGTGCGAGGCGCTGATCGGCGCGGTGTTCCTTGACGGCGGGATCGACCCGGCGCAAAGGTTCATCGAGCGCGCGTGGAAACCGATGGTCGACCGCGACGAGGGCGCGCAGCGTGACGCCAAGACCCGCTTGCAGGAATGGGCGCAGGCGCGCGGCCGCGGTCTGCCGCAGTACGAGGTCGCGAGCCGCGAGGGGCCGGACCATGCGCCGCGCTTCTTCGTCACCGTGCGGCTGAACGGCGAGGAGGACGCCTCGGGCGAGGGCACCTCGAAGCGCGGCGCCGAGCAGGAGGCCGCGGCGGCGCTCCTGCAGCGACTTGGAGCAAACGGCGAAGCGTCATGAGCGAGACCACCGATCAACGCTGCGGCTACGTCGCGATCTGCGGCGCGCCGAACGCCGGCAAGTCGACGCTCTTGAACCAGATGGTCGGCGCCAAGGTATCGATCGTGACGCCGAAGGTGCAGACGACGCGAGCGCGGGTGCTGGCGATCGCCATCGAAGGCGACGCGCAGATCATCTTCCTCGACACGCCGGGCGTGTTCACCGCGAAGCGCGTGCCCGAGCGGGCGATGGTCGACGCCGCGTGGCGCGCGGTCGAGGATTCGGACGTCGTGCTGATGCTGGTGGACGCCGCCAAGGCCGAGCGCGTCGACGGCTTCGTCGACGAGGACACGGCGACGCTGATGGCCGGATTGAAGGAGCGGCGCGGGAAGAAGGCGCTGCTCGCGCTCAACAAGGTCGACCGCGTGCGGCGCGACCACCTGCTGCCGATGTCGAAGCGGTTCGCCGACGAGGGTGTCTTCGACGAGATCTTCATGGTCTCGGCGCTGACCGGCGACGGCGTCGCCGACCTCAAGCGGGCACTCGGGCGGATGACGCCGACGGGCCCCTGGCTCTATCCCGAGGACCAGCTCGCCGAGATCCCCGAGCGGGCGCTCGCCGCCGAGATCACCCGCGAGCAGGCGTTCATGCAGCTCCACCAGGAGGTGCCGTACGCGCTCGCGGTCGAGCCGGTGTCGTGGAAGGAGATGAAGGACGGCTCGGTCCGCATCGAGGAAGTCATCATCGTCGAACGCGAGAGCCAGCGGCCGATCGTGCTCGGCAAGGGCGGCGCGCGCATCAAGTCGATTGGGTCTGCCGCGCGCGCCCAGCTCGAGAAGGCGCTCGAGCGCCGCGTCCATCTCTTCCTCGAGGTGCGGGTCGAGCCGAACTGGACCGAGAACAAGAAACGCCTCAAGGCGCTGGGCTTCGAGATCGAGGGCTGAGATGCGCCGACGCGACGCACGGCCTGTCTAGATGGAGTGGGCCGACGAGGGGCTGGTGCTGAGCGCCCGGCGCCACGGCGAGAACGGCGCGATCGTCAACCTGCTGACGCGCGAGCACGGCCGCCACTCGGGCCTCGCCCGCGGCGCTCACGGCCGCACCGCGCGCGGCGTCTATCAGCCGGGCAACCACGTCACGGCGCGCTGGCGCGGCCGGCTGTCGGAGCACCTCGGCAACTGGACCTGCGAGCTGATCGCGGGCTACGCCGCCGCGACGCTCGACGACCCCGGCCGGCTGGCGGCGCTGTCGTCGGCGTGCGCCATGCTCGAGGGCGCGCTGCCCGAGCGCGAGCCGGCGCCCCGGGTGTTCGTCGACACGCTGGCGTTCGTCACGGCGCTGGCACTGGACGAGGGGCCGGAGCGGCGGTGGCCCGCGACCTACGCGCGCTGGGAGCTGCAACTTCTGTCCGATCTCGGATTCGGACTCGATCTGTCGGCGTGCGCCGCGACCGGCGTCACCGAGGACCTCGTCTATGTATCGCCGAAGAGCGGACGGTCGGTCTCGGCGGCGGCCGGAGCGCCGTACCGCGATAAACTTCTCGTGTTGCCCGAATTCCTGAAGAGCGCAGTGGTCGCGGTCGAGACCGCCGATGTGCTCGCCGCACTTCGACTGACCGGCTACTTCCTCGAGCGCCACGTGTTCGCGCCGCAGGACCGCACGCTGCCGCCGGC
>DATJIM010000343.1:0-7771 GCA_035493195.1 Caldimonas sp. | reverse complement strand
GCGCTCGACTTCATGCACGACGTGCTCGGCGTCGCCGCGATGCGTGCGCACAACCACGAGCTGGCGTGGCAGAGCGCGCAGCTGCTCTGCCGGCGCTGGCGGCGCGACTGGACGACGCCCGAGTCGATGGTCGGCTGCATGGTGACGGTGCCGCTTCCTGAGCGCCTTGGCGGCGGCGACGCCGCGAAGGCGCAGCGGCTGCGCGACGCGCTCTTCGAGCGCCATGCGATCGAGGTGCCGGTGATCGCGCGCGGCGGCGCGCTCTGGGCGCGCGTCTCGCTGCAGGTCTACAACGACGCCTCGGACGTCGAGCGCTTCGCCGACGCGGTCGACGCGCTGTGAGCACGCGCGTGAAGACGATTCCCCTGCGGCGGCGGCTGTTGCTTCTCGGTGCCGCAGCGATCCTGCCGCTCGCGCTGATGTCGGGCGTCGCGCTGCAGGCGCTGCTCGAGCAGCAGCAACGCCGGGCCGAGCAGTCGACGCTCGACCTGGCACGCGCGCTCGCGACCGCGGTCGACACCGAGCTGCGCCTGACGGTCTCGTCGCTGCAGTCGCTCGCGCTCGCCGATCCGTTCGCGTCGGCCGCCGTCGGCGACCTGCGCCAGGCGCACGGCGTCGCGCGTCGCGTCGTCGCGTCGCGGCCGGAGTGGCTCGCGCTGCTGCTCGCCGCTGCCGACGGCACGCAGCTGTTCGACAGCGGACGCGAGTTCGGCGCGCCGCTCGCGCCGCCGACCGAGCCCGACAGCCTCGCTGAGGTCGCGCGCACGCGAGCGCCGGTCGTCGGCCAGCTGCGGCGCGGGAGATCGGGCAACTGGGGAATCCCGGTGCGCGTTCCGGTGCTGCACGACGGCGAGGTGCGCTACGTGCTGACGGCGGTGGTGCGGCCGGAGGCGGTCCTGCGCGTCGTCCGCCAGCAGCGCATCCCGGACGACTGGATCGTCTCGGTCTTCGACAGCCGCAACATGCGCGTCGCGCGCTCGCGCGATCACGAGAGCCGCCTCGGCGAGCTTCCGGCGGCGACGCTCCTCGCGCTGATTCGAAACACGGCGGGCAGCGAGGCGATCGGCGAGACGTCGACCGTCGAGGGCGTTCGCGTCCAGACCGCGATCGCGCGGCTGCACTCGACCAACTGGACGGTCGCGATCGGCATCCCGGCTTCGGTCCAGGAGATCGCGATGCTCGAGTCGCTGGTCGCATACGGCGGCGGCATCCTGCTCTCGCTCGGCCTCGGCGGCATGGCCGCGTGGCGGATCTCGCGCAACATCGTCGAGCCGATCGCGCGCCTGCGCGCCTCCGCGCTCGCGCTCGGCCGCGGCGAGCCGGTGCACGACGCGCGCGCCGACGTGAGCGAGGTCGAGGCGGTCTCCGACGCGCTCGTCGCCGCCGCCGCGCAGCGCCGCCAGAGCGAGGCCGAGCGCGAGCGGCTGCTCGACGCCGAGCGCGACGCGCGCGCCGCCGCCGAGCGCGCACAAGCGCGGCTGCGCCAGCTCGTCAGCGCCGGCGCGCTGCTGTCGCGCTCGCTCGAGGAGCAGACCGCGCTCGCCGCGATCGGCTCGGTGATCGTCCCCGACATCGCCGACATCTGCCGGATCGACCTGCTCGACAAGGACGGCGTCCTGCAGCGAAAGCTCACGCGCCATGTCGACCCCGAGCGCGAGGCGGCGATGCGCGAGTTCGTCAGCACGCACGCGTCGAGCAGCGAGTCGCCGGGGTCGTTCACGTGGGCGGTGGCGACCGGCAAGACGTTCCTCGCCAACCTCGAGCCCGGCGATGCCGAGCGCTTCACCGATCCGGACTTTCGCCGCTTCGTTCTCGATTTCGGCCTCGGTGCCGCGTGCGTCGTTCCGCTCGTCGCGCGCGGCCGCACGATCGGCGCGATGTGCGCGCTGCAGGCCTCCTCGCGCCGCCGCTTCAGCGAGGAGGACGGCGCCGGGATCGTCGAGCTCGCGCAGCACGCCGCGCTCGCGCTCGACAACGTGCGCCTGTTCGGCGAGTCGCGCGACGCACTGCGCGACGCCGAGGTCGCCAACCGCGCGAAGGACGAGTTCCTCGCGATGCTCGGCCACGAGCTGCGCAACCCGCTCGCGCCGATCGTCACCTCGCTCGAGGTGATGGCGCGCCGCGACGCGCCCGCCGACCACGAGCGCCAGGTGATCGAGCGCCAGGTCGCGCACCTCTCGCGGATGGTCGACGACCTGCTCGACGTCTCGCGGATCGCGTCGGGCAAGATCGAGCTGCGCCGCGAGCGCGTCGACGTCCGCGACGTCGTGGCGCGCGCGCTCGAGCTGACGCAGCCGGCGCTGCAGGGCCGCCGGCCGCCCGACGTGCGCGTCGCCGATGCACCGGTCTGGGTGAGCGGCGATCCGGTGCGGCTGACCCAGGTCGTCTGCAACCTGCTCAACAACGCTGCCAAGTTCTCCTTGCCCGAGCAGCCGATCGTCGTCGAGCTGCGGAGCAGCGCCGACGAGGCGCGGCTCGCGGTCGTCGATCACGGCGTCGGGATCGCGCCGGCGCTGCTGCCGCACGTCTTCGAGCGCTTCGTTCAGGGCGAGCAGCCGCTGCAGCGCGCGAGCGGCGGGCTCGGCCTGGGCCTCGCGATCGCCAAGAATCTGGTCGAGCTGCACGGCGGCACGATCGCCGCCGAGAGCGCCGGCGAGGGTCGCGGCGCGCGTTTCACGGTGACGTTGCCGCTCGCCAGCACAACGTCGCTCGCGCTGCCGCCGCCGGCGCCGCAGCGGCTGCCGGCCCACGGCCGCCACGCGCGCATCCTGGTCGTCGACGACAACGACGATGCCGCGCAGTCGCTCGCGCTGATCCTGCGCCTCGAGGGCAACGAGGTCGCGGTCGCGCGCGACGGCCATGAAGCGCTCGCGCTGCTCGACGAGTTCGTTCCGGAAGCCGCGGTACTCGACATCGGCTTGCCGAAGATGAGCGGCTACGAGCTCGCCGCGGCGCTGCGCGCCGACCCGCGAACGCGCTCGATCGCGCTCATCGCGCTCACCGGCTACGGCCGCGGCACCGACCGGCAGCGCGCGCTCGACGCCGGCTTCGACGAGCACCTCGTCAAGCCGGTCGAGCTCGACGCGCTGCTGACGACGCTCAACCGCCTGCTCGCCGACGCAGCGGCCATCGCCGGCTGATCTCGCGAGCGCTAGCGGATCGAGCGCAGCAGCGGCGCGAGGTCGAACCGTCCGGTGGCTTCGAGCAGCGGCGCCCAGAGATCGCCGACGGCGGCGACGCGCGCCGGCATGTTGCGCAGGTCGAAGTCGTCGATGCGCGCGCCGGCGTCGAGCTCGTCCCACGTCAGCGGCGCCGAGACGGTGGCGGCCGGCCGCGGCCGAGGCGAATACGCCGAGGCGAGCGTGCGCCCCCACGCGTTCTGGTTGTAGTCGACGAGGACGCGGCCCTCGGGGCGCTTCGCGACCTTGTATTCGGCGGTGACGACGTCGGGGCGCAGCGCCGCGAGCTGGAACGCGAAGCGCTTGGCGAAGCGCCAGACGTCCTTCTGCGTCGGCGCGCGGACGATCGCGACGTAGACGTGCAGCCCTTTCGATCCGGTCGTCTTCACGATCGGCCGCATGCCGAGCCCTTCGAGGCCGGCGCGGACGAGCCGCGCCGTCTCGACGACGCCGTCCCACGTCGCGCCCGGCACCGGGTCGAGGTCGAAGTGGAGGTAGTCGGGGCGGTCGACGTCGTCGCAGCGCGCGTACCACGGGTTGAGGTCGATGCAGCCGAGGTTGACGACCCAGAGCAGCGACGCGAGGTCCTGGATCATCGGGAAATCGATCACGTTCCCGGATGCATGCGCGATCGAGCACGTCTCGATCCACTCGGGCCGCGGCGTCGGCGCGCGCTTCATGAAGAACGGCTCGCCGTCGGCGCCGTCGGGATAGCGCTTCATCACCATCGCGCGGTCGGCGATGTGCGGCAGCAGCGCGTGGGCGACGTCGGCGTAGTACTGCAGGAGGTCGCGCTTCGTGATGCCGAGCGCTGGCCAGAACGGCTTGTCGAGGTTGGTGAGGCGGACCTGGCGGTCGCCGATCGCGACGTTCGCGTCCTTGCCGCTCGGCACTCGGAACGCGAACGGCCTGACCGGCGCGGTCTGCTTGGTGCGGCTGCGCGACCCTGTCGCCGTGGCTGGCGGCGGTCGCTCCGCGCGCGGCGCCTTCGCCGGCGTCGACGCCTTCGACGGATGGTGCTCGCGCGTCGCGACGCCCTGCTTCGGCTGGCCCATTGACAGTCTCCGGCGCTCCGATCGCCGCACGGCAAGGATAGGCGAAGCGTCGCGCCCGCAGCGTCGACGGCGCTGATGCATTCCTGATGCCGACGCTGCTACCCTCGTCGGATGGCCAACGCGCTGACTCCTGCCGAACGTGCAAGCGTGCGGCGCGACGTCGTCGGTGTCGTCGTCGCGGTCGCTGCCGCAACGGCCGTGTCTGCCGTGCTCGAGGGCGTCGTCTCGCTGACAAGCCAGGCGATGGTCTACTTGTTCGCCGTCGTCGCCGCGTCGTACGCGCTCGATCGTGTCGGTGCAATCGCGTCGGCGGTCGGCGCCGTCACGGCGTTCAACTTCTTCTTCGTCCCGCCGCGCTTCACGCTCGAGGTCGAGCATCGCGACAACCTGATCGCGCTCGCTGCGATGCTTGCGGTCGCGTTGCTCGTCAGCACGTTGTCGGCGGCGCTGAAGCGCGAGACCGCAGCGGCGCGCGCGAGCGACACTCGCTCGCGTCAGCTTCGCGAGCTCGCGGCGGCGCTGCTCGCGGCCGAGGGCGAGCACGACGTGCTGCGCATCGGCAGCGGCGCGCTCGCGCACGCGTTCGCCGGGCCGGTCCACCTCGTCGCCGCGCGCGAAGGCGTCGTCGGCGATCACACCGGCATCGCCGACGACGTCGCACGGGGCCTGCAATGCTGCGTCGGCGAGGCCGCGGTGCTCGGCCCGGGCACCGGTCGCTGGCCAGGGCTCGACGCCTGGTACGTTCCGCTCGGTCCGCGCGGCAATGTCGTCGGCGCCGCTTGCGTGAAGCCCGCGGTCGCCGCCGATGCGGTCGGCCGCGAGCAGGCCGAGGCGATCGCCGCGCTGGTCGCGCAGGCGATCGCGCGCCTTCGGCTCGCTGCGGCGAACCTGGAGACGCGGGCGGCGCTGCAGCGCCAGCACTTGCAGAGCACGTTTCTCGCTTCGGTCTCGCACGACCTGCGAACGCCGCTCACCGCGATCGTCGCCGCCGCGTCGTCGCTGCAGCAGCAGCGGTCGCGCCTGTCGGCGGCGGAGCAGGAGCGTCTGCTCGCCGCGATCGTCGCGGAGGCGAGTCACCTCAGTGCCGTCACCGAGAACACGCTGCAACTCGTTCGCCTCGCCGCTGGCGGCGAGGCCATGCGGCTCGAGTGGCAGTCGGTCGAGGAGATCGTCGGCAGCGTCGTCGCCCGGCTGCGTGCGCGTCCGGATGGCGAGCGCATCGGGGTGCGCATCGCGCCCGGTCTGCCGCTCGTCCGCGGCGACGCGACCTTGCTCGGCCAGCTCGTCGCCAACCTGCTCGACAACGCGCTCAAGTACAGCGACGGGCCGGTGCGGCTCGTCGCGTGCCGGCTCGGCAAACGGCTGCTCGTCAGCGTCAAGGATCGCGGGAGTGGCGTCCGCGAGGGCGAAGCCGAGCGCGTCTTCGAGCCGTTCTACCGCGGCGGCGGCCGCACGGCGGCGACGCGGGGAGCGGGGCTCGGGCTCGCGCTCTGCAAGGCGATCGCCGACGTCCACGGCGGCTCGCTTGCAGTCGGCGCGCGGCCCCGCGGCGGCTCGCGCTTCACGCTCGCGCTGCCGATCGAGGCGCAGCCCGAGGCGGCGCTCGTCGCATGAGCGCTCTCGCATCGCGGCCGGCAAGCGCGTCATGACTCTGTCGGTGCTCGTCGTCGAGGACGACCGGGACATCCGCGACGTCCTGCGGGCGTCGCTCGCCGCCGAGGGGTTCGACGTCCTGACCGCGGTGTCACTGAGCGAGGCGACGGCGCTGCTCGATCACGCGCGCGTCGATCTCGTCGTCCTCGACCTCGGCCTGCCGGATGGCGACGGTGCCGAGCTCGTGCGCCGCATCCGCCGCTCGAGCGCGCTGCCGGTCGTGATCGCGTCGGCGCGCCACCAGGACGTGGAGAAGATCGAGCTCCTCGACGCCGGCGCCGACGACTTTCTCACCAAGCCGTTCGCGGTCGGCGAGTTGCTCGCGCGCATCCGCGTCGCGCTGCGCCATCGCGGCACCGCCGTGCAGCCGGCGGTCACGCGCTACGACTCCGGCGGCCTGGTGATCGACCTCGACGCGCACCGCGTCGAGCGCAACGACGAGGCGCTGCACCTGACGCCGACCGAATTCCGGCTCGCGGCGTGCCTGGTCCGCGCCGACGGCCGCGTCGTCACCCACCGCCAGCTGCTAACCGACGTCTGGGGCGCCGAACATGTCGACGACGTCCACTACCTTCGCCTGTACATGGCGCAGCTGCGCGCCAAGCTCGAGGACGTTCCGTCGGAGCCGCGCCACCTGCTGACCGAGACGGGCGTCGGCTACCGCCTCGCGACCGACTGACTTATGCGTTCCTGACGCCCCGCGGGCTAGAACGGGCGGCAACAGGGAGGCAGATGTGGACACCGAAGGCGCGCGGCGACAAGGGCTCGGCGGACTCACCCTGGGCGCGCTCGGCGTCGTCTACGGCGACATCGGAACGAGCCCCCTGTACACGACCAAGGAGATCTTCTCGCCGGGAACGGGTGTCCCGCTCGACGCCTGGCACCTCATCGGCGCGACGTCGACGGTGTTCTGGGCGCTGATGCTCGTCGTCACGCTGAAGTACGTCGTCCTCATCCTGCGCGCCGACAACCACGGCGAGGGCGGCATCATGGCGCTCACCGCGCTCGCGGTGCACGCCGCGGGATCGACCGCGCGTCGCAGGGCCGTGCTGCTCTCGATCGGCGTCCTCGGCGCTGCGCTCTTCTACGGCGACAGCGTGATCACGCCGGCAATCTCGGTGCTCGGCGCGGTCGAAGGGCTCGAGGTGATGGCGCCGGGCCTGAAGCCGTGGATCGTACCGATCGCGGTCGCGATCCTGGTCGCGCTGTTCATCGTGCAGCGCCACGGCACGCGTCGCGTCGGCAACGCGTTCGGGCCGATCGTCCTGGTCTGGTTCGCTGTCCTCGCGATCACCGGCGCATGGCAGATCGCGCAGCAGCCGGCGGTGCTCGAGGCGCTCGATCCGCGCCGTGCCTACGCGTTCCTCGTCGAGCGCGGGCCGGGACTCTTTCTCGCCGTCGGCGCGATCGTGCTCGCGATCACCGGCGCCGAGGCGCTCTACGCCGACATGGGCCACTTCGGCCGCCGGCCGATCCGGCTCGCGTGGAGCGCAATCGTGCTGCCGTCGCTCGCGCTCAACTACGCCGGCCAGGCCGCGCTCCTGATGCGCGACCCGCGGGCGCTCGAGAACCCCTTCTTCCGCCTCTTTCCGAGTGCGTGGCTGGTGCCGGCACTCGTCCTCGCGACGCTCGCTGCCGTGATCGCGTCGCAGGCGGTGATCTCCGGTGCGTACTCGATGACGCGGCAGGCGATCCAGCTCGGTTTCCTGCCACGCATGCGTGTCGATTTCACGTCGGCGAGCGCCGTCGGCCAGATCTACCTGCCGGCGGTCAACTGGACGCTGATGCTCGCCGTCGTCGCCGCCGCGATCGGCTTCGGCAGCGCGTCGGCGCTCGCCGCGGCGTACGGCATCGCGGTGACGGTGACGATGTTCATCACGACGC
>DATJIM010000342.1:0-2309 GCA_035493195.1 Caldimonas sp. | reverse complement strand
CGCCGACGCGCTCGCCGCGAGCCTCGAACGCCAGCGCGCGAGCGGTGCGCTCCTCATGCACGCCTACGACCAGCGCGAAGTCGTCGAAGGCGCCGGCACGCTCGCCGCCGAGGTCGAGGCCGATGCCGGAGTCCCCGACCGTGCGCTCGTCAGCGTCGGCGGCGGCGGCCTGATCGCCGGCGTCGCCGCCTGGTTCGCCGGGCGCTCCCGGGTCGAAGCGCTCGAACCTCGCCTTGCGCCCACGCTCTCGGCCGCGCTCGCCGCCGGGCGACCGGTCGACGTCGATGTCTCGGGGATCGCTGCCGACTCGCTCGGCGCGCGCCGGATCGGCGAGATCGCGTGGTCCGTGGCACAGCAACACGTCGCCGCGTCGCACCTGCTCGCCGACGACGCGATTCGCTCCGCGCAGCGCGCGCTCTGGAACGAATTGCGCCTCGCCGTCGAGCCGGCGGCGGCGCTTCCGCTCGCCGCGCTCGCGACGGGCACGGTCGGGCCGCGACCCGGCGAGAAGATCCTGCTCGTGATCTGCGGCGCGAACGTCGACCCGGCGACGCTCGCCGGCTGAGCGCTCGCGACTGCAGCCGCGCACACTGGAGCCCGCCATGGAGATGACCCCACCGATCCGCGACGACGAGCGCTTTCTCGCCAGCACGCACGTCGTGAGCAACGTCGGCCGCGAGCTCGCCGACTACAACCTCTATCGCACGGACCGCGCCCTCGTCGACGCGGTACGCCGCGAAGGCGCAGCGTGGGCCGACGACGCGCTCGACCGGTTCGGTGCGGCGATCGGCCGCGCCGAGTACCTCGAGCTCGGCGTGCTCGCAAACCGCAACCCGCCCGAGCTCGACACCCACGACCGCTTCGGCAACCGTGTCGACCTGGTCCGCTTCCATCCGGCATACCACACGCTGATGCGGACGTCGATCGAGCACGGCCTGCACTCGTCGCCGTGGACCGATCCGAAGCCGGGAGCGCACGTCGCCCGCGCCGCGCACTTCTACCTGCACACGCAGGTCGAGGCCGGCCACGGCTGCCCGATCACGATGACCTTCGCATCGCTGCCTTCGCTGCGAACCACGCCGCAGCTGGCGAAGGCGTGGGAGCCGAAGGTGACGGCGCGCGTCTACGACCCGCGCAACGTCCCGGACGCCGACAAGTCCGGGCTGACGATCGGCATGGCGATGACCGAGAAGCAGGGCGGCTCGGACGTTCGCGCCAACACGACGCGCGCGTACCCGGTCGGCGGCGAGGGGTCCGGCGAGCCGTACGAGCTCGTCGGCCACAAGTTCTTCGTCTCGGCGCCGATGTGCGACGCGTTCCTCGTCCTCGCGCAGACGAACGCCGGGCTGTCATGCTTCCTCGTCCCGCGCTGGCGTCCCGACGGCACCAAGAACCCGCTGCAGATCGTGCGGCTCAAGCGCAAGATGGGCAACGTCTCGAACGCGTCGAGCGAGACCGAGCTGCGCGGCGCCCTCGGCTGGATGCTCGGCGACCCCGGCCACGGCGTGCGCACGATCATCGAGATGGTCGCGATGACACGCTTCGACTGCATGGTGGGCTCGTCGGCGGGCCAGCGCGCCGCGGTGGCGCAGGCGCTCCACCACTGCTCGCTGCGCAAGGCCTTCGGCGCCCTCCTCGTCGACCAGCCGTTGATGAAGAACGTCCTCGCCGACCTCGTGCTCGAGAGCGAAGGCTCGCTCGCGCTCACGATGCGCGTCGCGCGCGCGCTCGATTCGCGCGCGGGCGACGCCCGGGAGGAGCTGTTCGCACGGATCGCGACGCCGGTCGGCAAGTACTGGATCTGCAAGCGAACGCCCGGCCACGCGTACGAGGCAATGGAGTGCATCGGCGGCAGCGGCGTGATGGAGGACGGCCCGATGCCGCGGCTGTTCCGCGAATCGCCGGTCAACGCGATCTGGGAAGGCAGCGGCAACGTCCAGTGCCTCGACGTCCTTCGCGCGATCGGCCGGACGCCGCAGGTGAAAGACGCGCTCTTCGGCGAGCTCGCGCGCACGCGCGGAGCGAACGCGCGGCTGGACCGCGCCGTCGCCGAGCTCGAGCGCGAGCTCGGCGATCGCGACGACGCCGAGGTCCGCGCCCGCGCCGTCGTCGAGAAGATCGCGCTCGCGCTGCAGGCCGCGCTCCTCGTCGAATCGGCGCCGGCCGCGGTCGCCGACGCGTTCTGCGCGTCGCGGCTCGAAGGCGCCGGCGCGCGCAACTTCGGCACCCTGCCGCGCGGCGTCGACTGCGCCGCGATCGTCGAACGCGCGATGCCGCACGCGTGAGCCGGCCGGGCGGCTATCCTCTCG
>DATJIM010000341.1:0-4921 GCA_035493195.1 Caldimonas sp. | reverse complement strand
CGTCGGCGAGCGCACCCGCGAGGGCAACGACTTCTATCACGAGATGATGGACTCGAAGGTCGTCGTCAGCGAGAACCTCAGCGAGTCGAAGGTCGCGATGGTCTACGGCCAGATGAACGAGCCGCCGGGCAACCGCCTGCGCGTCGCGCTCACCGGCCTGACGATGGCCGAAGCGTTCCGCGACGAAGGCCGCGACGTCCTCTTCTTCGTCGACAACATCTACCGCTACACGCTCGCCGGCACCGAAGTCTCGGCGCTGCTCGGCCGGATGCCGTCGGCGGTCGGCTACCAGCCGACGCTCGCCGAGGAGATGGGACGGCTGCAGGAGCGGATCACGTCGACCAAGGTCGGTTCGATCACGTCGATCCAGGCGGTCTACGTTCCGGCCGACGACCTGACCGACCCGTCGCCTGCGACGACGTTCGCGCACCTCGACTCGACGGTCGTGCTCTCGCGCGACATCGCGGCGCTCGGCATCTATCCCGCGGTCGACCCGCTCGACTCGACGTCGCGCCAGCTCGATCCGCACGTCGTCGGCGAAGAGCACTACAACGTCGCGCGCGCGGTGCAGGGACCGCTGCAGCGCTACAAGGAGCTGCGCGACATCATCGCGATCCTCGGCATGGACGAGCTCGCGCCCGAAGACAAGCTCGCAGTCGCGCGGGCGCGCAAGATCCAGCGCTTCCTCAGCCAGCCGTTCCACGTCGCCGAGGTGTTCACCGGCAGCCCCGGCAAGTACGTTCCCCTCAAGGAGACGATCCGCGGCTTCAAGATGATCAGCAGCGGCGAATGCGATTCGCTTCCCGAGCAGGCCTTCTACATGGTCGGCACGATCGAGGAAGCGTTCGAGAAGGCCAAGAAGGTCCAATAAGCATGGCCGCCACTCTGCACGTCGACGTCGTCTCGATCGAGGAGAACATCTTCTCGGGCGAGGCCAGCTTCGTCGCCCTCCCGGGCGAGGTGGGCGAGCTCGGCATCTACCCGCGCCACACGCCGCTCATCACCCGCATCAAGCCGGGCGCGGTGCGGATCCTGCGTGCCGACAACGGCCAGGAGGAGTTCGTCTTCGTCGCCGGCGGCATCCTCGAGGTGCAGCCGAACGCGGTCACCGTGCTCGCCGACACCGCGATCCGCGGCAAGGACCTCGACGAGGCGAAGGCGAACGAGGCGAAGAAAAGCGCCGAAGAAGCGATGCGCAACGCCAAGAGCGACATCGACTTCGCGAAGGCGCAGAGCGAGTTCGCCACGATGGCGGCGCAGATCGCAGCGCTGCGCAAGTACCGCAAGACGTGATGTGCTGACGCGCGCCTGCCTGCGCAGCGACCCGCCCCGGCCGCAGCCTCGGCGGGTTTCGTTTTTCCGCGGCACGCGGTGATGGTCGAGTTCCTGTCGCGCCACCTCCTGACGCTGCACGGCATCGTCGTCGCGCTCGGGCTCTTCGTCTACGTCGCCGTCGCGCGATCGCTGCCACAGCGCCGCGACCCCTCGGCCGCCGTCGCGTGGGTCGTCGCGCTCGTGCTCGTGCCGTACGTCGCGGTGCCGCTCTATCTCCTGTTCGGCAGCCGCAAGCTGCGCATGCGCGACACGCCGCAGCTGCCGCCGGTCGCTCCCGCCGCCGCCGGCGACGACGAGGCGGCGTCGCTCTGGGCGCGTCGCCTCGGCCGCTCGATGGGGCTGCTGCCGGCGGCGCGGTACCGCGCGCTGCAGATCCACGCCGACGGTGCCGAGTCGCGCCGCGCCGCGCTCGCGGTGATCGCCGAGGCGCGCGAGAGCCTCGACGTCTGCACCTTCATCCTCGCGCGCGACCGTCTCGGCGAGGAGATCGCCGCGGCGCTGTGCGCCAAGGCGGCGGCCGGCGTCCACGTCCGCGTCCTCATCGACGGCATCGGCGCGTGGCTGAGCGGTCGCCTCGACCTGAAGCCGCTGCGCCGCGCCGGCGTCGACGCGGTGACCTTCGTACCGCCGTTTCGCGCGATCCTGCGTGGCCGCGCGAACCTGCGCAACCACCGCAAGATGATCGTCGCCGACCGCGCGCGGCTCTGGTGCGGGGGCCGCAACTTCGCCGCCGAGTACTTCGAGGGCGATCCCGATCGCAACCAGCCGGCGTGGCACGACCTCAGCTTCGACCTCAGCGGCGAGATCGCGGGGCGCGCGACCGACCAGTTCGACGAGGACTGGGCGTACGCGACGCGGCGATCGCCGCGCGAGCGCCGTGCGCCGACCGCGGATCCGCCGGTGCCCGCCGACGCATCGCTCGCACAGCTCGTGCCGAGCGGCCCCGAGCAGGCCGACGACACCGTCCAGGCGCTGCTCGTCTCGGGGTGCTTTCGCGCCGAGCGTCGAATCGTCGTCGCGACGCCGTACTTCATTCCCGATGCGACGTTGCTGATGGCGCTCGCGCTGGCCGCGCGGCGCGGAGTCGTCGTCGACATCGTGCTGCCGCGGCGCTCGAACCACCGCCTCGCCGACGTCGCCCGGCACCGGCCGCTTCGCGAGCTCGCCGCCGCCGGTGCGCGGCTCTGGTTCACGCCGGCGATGCTGCATGCCAAGGCGATCGTCGTCGACGAGCAGCTCGCGCTCGCCGGCTCGGCCAACCTCGATCTGCGCAGCCTCTTTCTCAACTACGAGCTGATGGTCGCGTTCTACGAGCCGGGCGACGTCGCACGCTTCGCCGATTGGATCGAGCGCGAGCGCACCGCGGCGGTCCGCTTCCTGCCGACCGAGCCCGGATTGCTGCGCGACCTCTCCGAAGGGTTGCTGCTCTGGCTCGCCTTCCAGCTGTGAGCCGCGACGCGGGCGCGGCTCAGCTCGCGAGCGCGGCTTGCACGATCGCCGCGGCGTCGACCTCGAAGTGGCGGCGCAGCGCGGCGCGTGTGTCGCTGCGACCGAAGCCGTCGGTGCCGAGCGTGAGGCAGCTGCGGCCGGGAGGCAGGAACGCCCGCACCTGCTCGGGGACGGCGCGGACGTAGTCGGTCGCGACGACGATCGGCCCGGGAGCATCGGCGAGCTGACCCGCCACGTACGGTGTCGACGCCCGGCCGCCGCGGCGCCACGCGGTCTCGGCCGCGACGCCGTCGCGCGCCAGCTCGCTGAAGCTCGTCACGCTCCAGACGTCGGCGCCGACGCCGTGCGAGCGCTCGAGGACCGCGGCGGCCTTGAGCGCTTCGCCGACGATCGCTCCCGATGCGAGCAGCTGCGCGCGCCGCGTGCCGTCGAGCGACGCTGCGCGGACGCGATGCATGCCGCGCAGCACGCCTTCGTGCGCGGCGGGATCGAGCGTCGGCTGCGCGACGTTCTCGTTCATCGCTGTGACGTAGTAGAAAACGTCGCGCTGCTCCTCGAGCATCTCGCGCATGCCGCGGTCGACGATCACCGCGAGCTCGCCTGCGAACGCCGGGTCGTACGCCTTGCAGTTCGGCACCGTCGCGGCGACGAGGTGGCTGGTGCCGTCCTGGTGCTGTAGGCCTTCGCCCGAGAGCGTCGTGCGGCCCGCGGTCGCGCCGATGAGGAAGCCGCGCGCACGCTGGTCGGCGGCGGCCCAGATCAGGTCGCCGACACGCTGGAAGCCGAACATCGAGTAGTAGATGTAGAACGGCAGCATCGCGAGGCCGTGCGTCGAGTACGACGTCGCCGCCGCCGTCCACGACGACAGCGCGCCCGCCTCGGTGATGCCTTCCTCGAGGATCTGGCCGCTCTTGTCCTCGCGGTACGAGAGGATCGATCCCGAGTCCTCGGGCTGGTAGAGCTGGCCGAGCGGCGCGTAGATGCCGACCTGACGGAACAAGCTCGCCATGCCGAAAGTGCGCGCCTCGTCGGCGACGATCGGAACGACGCGCGGCCCGAGCGCCGCGTCCTTCAGCAGGTTGCCGAGGATGCGAACGAACGCCATCGTCGTGCTCATCTCCTTGCCTTCGGCGCGCAGCGCGAACGCCGACGTCGCCTCGAGCGGCGGCACCGCGACCTTGGCGCAGTCGCTTCGCCTGGCCGGCAACGCGCCGCCGAGCGCGCGCCGACGGCTGTGCAGGTAGCGCATCTCGGCGCTGTCGTCGGCGGGCTTGTAGAAGGCGAGCGACTGCGTATCGGCCTCGGTCATCGGCAGCGCGAAGCGGTCGCGGAACGCGATGAGGCCGGCGTCGTCGAGCTTCTTGGCCTGGTGGGTCGTCATCCGGCCTTGCGCGGCGCCGCCCATCGCATAGCCTTTCATCGTCTTGGCGAGGACGACGGTCGGCTGACCGGCGTGCGCGACCGCGGCGGCGAAGGCGGCGTGGATCTTGACGGCGTCGTGGCCGCCGCGGCGCAGGCGATCGATGTCCTCGTCGCGCAGATCGGCGACCAGCGCCTTCAGCTCGTCGTTCTGGCCGAAGAAGACCGCGCGGTTGAATGCGCCGTCGTTTGCCGAAAGCGTCTGGAACTGGCCGTCGACGGTGCGTGCGAACGCACGCATCAGCGCGTGGCTCTTGTCGCGCGCGAACAGCACGTCCCAGTCCGAGCTCCACAGGCACTTGATCACGTGCCAGCCGGCGCCGGCGAAGACCGACTCGAGCTCGTCGACGATGCGGCCGTTGCCGCGCACCGGGCCATCGAGGCGCTGCAGGTTGCAGTTGATGACGAAGGTGCAGTTGTCGAGCTGCTCGCGCGCGGCGAGCGTGAGCGCGGCGATCGACTCGGGCTCGTCCATCTCGCCGTCGCCGAAGAAGCCCCAGACCCTGCGTTGCGCCGGCCCCGCGCCCGCTTTCAGCAGGCCGCGGTGCTCGAGGTAGCGGAGAAACCGCGCCTGGTAGATCGCGTTGATCGGGCCGATTCCCATCGAGCCCGTTGGGAACTGCCAGAAGTCGGGCATCAACTGCGGATGCGGGTACGACGTCAGCCCGCGCGCGCCGTTCGCCGGCGCGACGAGCTCGCGCCGGTAGTGGCCGAGATC
>DATJIM010000340.1:0-3109 GCA_035493195.1 Caldimonas sp. | reverse complement strand
ACCTCAACGCCCAGCTCGGCGCCTGGCGCAGCGGCCAACGGCGCGCGATCGAGCCCGACTGCATGGCGCAGGTCGCGCGCAGCCTCGCGCCCGAGGAGATCGGTGCAGTCTCGGCCTGGCTCGCCGCGCAGACGGTGCCGGCGCACGCTCGAGCGGCGAGCGACGCTGGGGCGTCGTTGCCGATTCCGTGCGGCGGGCTCGCCCCACCGATCGCCAAGGCCGCCGGCGGCGCCGGTCGATAGGTCGAAGCCATGCGACGCTTCAGCGGCGCACTGCTCGCGATCGTGCTCCTCGCCGCGCTCGGCGTCGCGCTCGTCGCCGGGCTCAATCGCGACGACGATCTCGAACGCGCCGCAGCACCCGCCGATGCGGCGGCGACGATCGCGCGCGGCGAATACCTGGTTCGCGCCGGCAGCTGCTTCGGTTGCCACACCGAGCCCGGCGGTGCGCCGTACGCCGGCGGGCGAGCGATCGAGACGCCGTTCGGCGTCGTCCACGCACCCAACCTCACTCCCGACGTCACCGGCCTCTCGGGCTGGACCAGCGACGACTTCTGGCGCGCGCTGCACAACGGCCGCGCCCGCGACGGGCGCCTTCTCTATCCGGCGTTCCCGTATCCGAACTACACCCGACTGATTCGCGCCGACAGCGACGCGATGTTCGCGTATCTGCAGAGCCTCGCTCCGGTTGCCAAGCCGAACCGCGCGCACGCGCTGCGCTTTCCGTTCGACCAGCAGGCCGCGCTCGCGGTCTGGCGTGCGCTCTTCTTCCGGCCCGCGCGGTTCGCCAGCGATCCGGCGCGCTCGCCGCAGTGGAACCGCGGCGCGTACCTCGTCGAGACGCTCGGCCACTGCAACGCGTGCCATTCGCGGCGCAACGTGTTCGGCGCGACCGCGGGGCCGCTCGACCTCGCCGGCGGGCTGATCCCGATCCAGAACTGGTACGCGCCTTCGCTCTACGACGATCGCGAGGCGGGAGTCGGGCGATGGCCGGAGCGCGACGTCGTCGCGTTGCTGCAAACCGGCGTGACCGCGACCGCTTCGGTGCAGGGCCCAATGGCCGAGGTCGTCGCGCGATCGACGCGCTACCTGAGCCTCGACGACCTCACCGCGATGGCCGACTACCTGCGCACGTTGCCGGGCTCGGGCGAGCGCGAACCGGCGCCGGCGCGAGCCACGACCGCGGTCGCGACCGCCGGCGAGCGCGGCGCCAAGCTCTACACCGACCGCTGCGCGGCGTGCCATGGCGAGCGCGGCGAAGGCGTGTCCGGCGCTTATCCGCCGCTCGCCGGCAACCGCGCAGTCGCGATCTCGCCGCCCGCCAACCTCGTCCACATCGTGCTGCGCGGCGGCTTCGCGCCGACGACCGCAGGCAACCCGCGGCCGTTCGGAATGCCGCCGTTCGCGACCGTGCTCTCGGACCAGGACATCGCGGAGGTGCTCTCGTACGTGTGCGCATCCTGGGGCCACGGCGCGCCGGCGATCACGCCGCTCGAGGTCAGCCGCTACCGCGGGGCCGCCTCGCGCTGAACGCGAGCGCGGTCTTCATCGTCGTGCGTCAGAACGGAATGTCGTCGTCCATGTCGCTGAAGCCCGACGCCTTCGGCGCCGGACGGTTGGCCGCCGCCGCCGCGGGGCGCGACGCCGGCGCGGGGCGCTCGTAGCTGCCGCCGTCCTCGCCTCCCGAGCTGCCTGCGCCCATGCCTTCGCGGCTGCCGAGCATCTGCATGTCGGTCGCGATGATCTCGGTCGTGTACTTCTCGGCGCCGTCCTTGTCCTGCCACTTGCGCGTCTTCAGGCGCCCCTCGACGTAGACCGAGCGGCCCTTCTTGAGGTACTCGCCCGCGATCTCGGCGAGCTTGTCGTAGAAGACGACACGGTGCCACTCGGTTTCCTCGGACTTGTCGCCGGAGTCCTTGTTCTTCCAGCTCCGCGTCGTCGCGACGCTGACGTTGCAGACGGCGCTGCCGTTGGGCGTGTAGCGCACCTCCGGATCGCGGCCGAGATTGCCGACGATGATGACCTTGTTGACCGATGCCATTGGCGGCTCCTTGCGTGGGTTTGCAGCCATTATCGGGCGCACGGCGCCGCGCGCCGACACTCTTCGGCGCCCCTCTCCGGCATCCCTCGGAGGCCGGGAACCGCGGCGGCGGCCGTCGCGTACAGTGCGTCGCGCCATGAGCATGGAAACCCTGTTCGCGCCGGCCCGATCGGCGAGCGTCGCGCGCGACGTCCTCGCCGAGGTGTTCGGCTACGGCCAGTTCCGCGGCCCCCAGGAGGAGATCGTCGACCACGTCGCGGCCGGCGGCGACGCGCTCGTCCTGATGCCGACCGGTGGCGGCAAGAGCCTGTGCTACCAGGTGCCGGCGATCGTTCGCCACCGCACCGGCCACGGCGTCGCCGTCGTCGTCAGTCCGCTGATCGCGCTCATGCAGGATCAGGTCGGCGCGCTCGAGGAAGCGGGCGTTCGCGCCGCGTTCCTCAACTCGACGCTCGAGAGCGACGCCGCAGCGCGGATCGAGCGCGAGATGATGTCCGGCCGGCTCGTCCTCGTCTACGCCGCACCCGAGCGGATCGCGACGCCGCGCATGCTCGCGCAGCTCGACGCGCTGCACGCGCGCGGCTTGCTGTCGATGTTCGCGATCGACGAGGCGCACTGCGTCAGCCAGTGGGGCCACGACTTCCGCGAGGACTACCTCAAGCTGTCGCTGCTGCACGAGCGCTATCCCGGCGTCCCGCGCATCGCGCTCACCGCGACCGCCGACGCGCCGACGCGCGCCGATATCGTCGATCGCCTCGCGCTCGGCGGCGCGCGCATCTTCGTCAGCAGCTTCGACCGTCCGAACATCCGCTACGCCGTCGTCGCCAAGGAGAACGCGCGCGCGCAGCTGCTCGCGTTCCTGCGCGACGAGCACGCCGACGACGCCGGCATCGTCTACTGCCAGTCGCGGAAGAAGGTCGACGACACGGCCGCCTGGCTGAGCGGCGAAGGCATCGTCGCGCTGCCGTACCACGCCGGGCTCGACGCCGACGTCCGCCAGCGCCACCAGGAGCGCTTCGTCCGCGAGGACGGCATCGTGATGGTCGCGACGATCGCGTTCGGCATGGGC
>DATJIM010000339.1:0-4227 GCA_035493195.1 Caldimonas sp. | reverse complement strand
CAGGTCCACTGGCTGCCCGAGTCGGAGGCGCGCTTCGTTCGCATCGCGATCGACGAGCCGGCGGCGAAAGACGTCGCGCTGGCCGAGCTCGAGCTGCGCGCGCCCGTCGATGCCAACACCTTTTTCGCCGAGGTCGCCAAGGACGCGCCCCGCGGTCGCTATCCGCGTGCCTATGTCGGCGAGCAGTCGTACTGGACCGTGCTCGGCGTCGATGGCGGCCGTGTCGCCTCGCTGCTGAGCGAAGACGGCACGCTCGAGCCGGTGCCCGGTGTCGGCGCGCTCGAACCGTATCTGATCGTCGACGGCCACGTGCTCGGCTGGGCCGAGGCGCGCATCGAGCACTCGCTGCGCGACGGCGATCTGCCGATGCCGTCGGTGCGCTGGCGCGTCGGCGATCTCGCGCTCGACATCGGTGCGTTCGGCGAAGGCACGCCCGATGCCGCGCAAGTGCTCGCGCGGTATCGCGTCCGCAATCTCGGCAAGCAGGCAAAGGACGTCACGCTCGCGCTCGCGTGGCGGCCGTTCCAGGCGAACCCGCCGACGCAGTTCCTCGCGCATCCGGGCGGCGCGAGCCCGATCGACGCGCTCGCCTGGGACGGCCGCTCGCTCGCCGTCAACGGCGTCGCGCGCGTGCGGCCCCTCGTTGCACCGAGCGGGGTGCGGCTCGAGCCGCTCGCGGCCGGGCCGGTCGGCGACTGGCTGCACGAGCACACCGCGACGGCAGAACACGCCCGTATCGTCGACGCCAACGGTTTCGCCAGCGCTGCGCTCACATTCGACCTTCGTCTGCCTGCCGGCGCCGAGCGCGAGGTCGCAGCGGCGTTGCCCGTCGCCGGCGCGCCGGTGACGCCGACGATCGCCGGCGTCGCGGCGGCCGAGGAGCGCGTCGCCGCGCACTGGCGCGAGCGGCTCGACCGCGTCCGCATCAGCGGTCCTGCGCAGGTCGAAGACGTTGCGATGACCTTGCGCAGTGCGCTCGGCCACATCCTCGTCAACCGCAGCGGTCCGGCGATCCAGCCAGGGCCGCGCGCGTACGCGCGCTCGTGGATCCGCGACGGCGCGTTGACGTCGTCGGCGCTCCTGCGGCTCGGCCAGGACGACGTCGCGCGCGACTTCCTCCGCTGGTTCGCGCCCTTCCAGTTCGCGAGCGGCAAGGTGCCGTGCTGCGCCACCGCGCGCGGCGCCGATCCCGTTCCCGAGAACGACAGCGATGGCGAGTTCGCGTTCGCCGTCGCCGACTACTGGCAGTACACGCGCGACGAAGCGACGGTGCGCGCGTTGTTGCCGCACGTGCAGCGCGCGATCGCGCACATGGACGCGCTGCGGACGAGCGAGCGCACGCAGGCCAACCTCGCTCCCGAGCGCCGCGCGTACTTCGGCCTGATGCCGCCTTCGATCAGCCACGAGGGTTATTCGGACAAGCCGGCGTACTCGTACTGGGACGACTTCTGGACCGCGATCGGCTATCGCAGCGCGCTCGATCTCGCACTCGCGCTCGGCGCGACCGACGATGCAGCGCGATTCGGCGAACAGCGCGACGAGTTCGTCGCCGAACTGCTCGCGTCGATCGCGGCGAGCACGAAGCTGCACGGCCTCGACGTGCTGCCGGGCGCGGCCGACCGTGGCGACGTCGACCCGACGTCGAGCACCGTCGCCCTCAGCCCGGGCGGGCTGCTGGGGACGCTGCCCGACGCGCTCGTACGCAACACGTTCGAGCGCTACTGGCGCGACTTCAGCGCGCGACTGAGCGGTGCCAAGGAGTGGGACGCGTACACGCCGTACGAGTGGCGCACCGTCGGCAGCCTGGTGCGGCTCGGCGAGCGCGAGCGCGCGCTCGAGGCGATGGCGTTCTTCGATCGCGACCGTCGACCGGCGGGCTGGAACCAGTGGGCCGAGGTGGTCGCGCGCGACGCGCGTGCGCCGCGTTTCCTCGGCGACATGCCGCACGGCTGGGTCGCATCGGACCAGATCCGCTCGGTGCTCGATCTCTTCGCGTACGAGGACGAGCACGACCGTTCGCTCGTGCTCGCCGCCGGAATCCCGATGGCATGGCTCGACGGTCCCGGCCTGGCGGTGCAGCGATTGCGCACGCCTTACGGTCAGCTGAGCTGGACGGGACGCGTCGTGGCCAACGACGCGCGCAAGGCGGTCGAGATCGACGTCTCGGCGCTGCGCGTTCAGCCTCCTGGCGGGATCGTGCTGCGCGGGCCGTGGCCGCGGAGCTCGCGGGTCTCGATCGACGGCGCCGCGAGCGCCGGCGGCGCCGACGCGATCCGCTTGGCGCGCACGCCGGCACGCGTGCGCATCGAGCTACCGTAGCGACGTTCGCTGCTAGAGGGTTCGCTGCGGCGCGTCGAGCGCGACGTTCGCTCCGCGCAATGCCGGCGGCGATTCCGGCTTGATGAGCCAGACCGGGATCGACGCCAGATACGCTTGCCGCCGTCCCTTCGCCTCGAAGCGGGCGCGAAACGTCGAGCGATGGATCCAGTCGCCGAGACGCCCGACGATTCCGCCGCCGATGTAGACACCGCCCCTCGCGCCGAGGGTGAGCGCGAGATTGCCGGCGACGACGCCGAGCAGCGAGAAGAAGAGCTCGACCGCTTCGACGGACCGTTCGTCGGAGCGCTCGAGCGCGCGTTCGGTGACCTCCTGCGGCTCGAGATGAAGCGGCGCACTTCCCGCCTCGGCGCACGCGAAGCGATAGAGGTTGACGAGTCCAGCTCCGGAGAGAGCACGCTCGGCCGACGCGTGACCGAACTCGCGTCCAAGCGCGGCGACCAGGCGCGCCTCGCGTGCATCGCCAGCGCTCAGCGTGACGTGGCCGCCTTCCGACGCGAGCGGCAGGCGTCGCCCGCCGGCGTCGATGAGGCCACCCACGCCGAGCCCCGTGCCGGGGCCGATCAGGGCGATCGGTGCGCCGGCGAACGCATCGCCGCCGCCGACCGCTTCCCGCTCGCCGCTCGACAAGGTCGGCAACGCCAGCGCCAGCGCAGTGAAGTCGTTCAGCACGAGGACGCGATCGACGCCGAGCCGCACGCGCAACGACTCGATCGAGAACGACCAGTCGCGGTTGGTCATCGTCACCCGGTCGCCGGTCAGCGGGCTGGCGATCGCGATCGCGCACGACGCGGGCGGCGGCGCCGCGGCATCGCGCAGGTAGCTCGCGATCGCGGCTTCGAGGCTCGCGTGGTCGTCGCAGACGACCTGGCGAATGCGCTCGACGCCTTCGCCACGCGACGCGACGATCCCGAATCTCGCGTGCGTTCCGCCGACGTCGGCGAGCAGGCGCGGAAAAGGTGCCGGCCCCGGAACCGCGTCCATCTTCGTGCCCGCAGCGACGTCGACGTCAGCTGACGCGGACGACCTTCAGCATGTTGGTGCCCCCGGGATAGCCCATCGGCTCGCCGCAAGTGATGGCGTAGGTGTCGCCCGGCTTCAGCACGCCGCGCTCGACGAGGAGCTTCTCGGCGTGCTGCAGCGCCGCGTCGCGGTCGTCGAACGGCGGCATCAGGAACGGCGTGACGTTGCGGTACATCGCCATCCTCCGCTGGCTCTTGATCTGCGACGTCAGGCCGAAGATCGGCACGTGGATCTTCTGCCGGCTCATCCAGAGCGCGGTCGAGCCGGACTCGGTGAGCGCGAGGATCGCCTTGCAGCCGAGGTGGTAGGCGGTGAAGAGCGCCGCCATCGCGATCGACTGGTCGATCCGGCCGAACGTCTTGTTGGTGAAGCCGGCGTCGAGCGAGATCTCCTCGGCGCGCTCGGCCTCGATGCAGATCGCGGCCATGTTCTCGACCGTCTCGACCGGGAAGCGCCCGGCCGCGGTCTCGGCCGAGAGCATCACCGCGTCGGTGCCGTCGAGGACCGCGTTGGCGACGTCGCTCACCTCGGCGCGCGTCGGCACCGGGTTGACGATCATCGACTCCATCATCTGCGTCGCGGTGATGACGAGACGGTCCATGTCGCGCGCGAGCCGGATCATCCGCTTCTGCAGCGCCGGCACGGCGGCGTTGCCGACCTCGACCGCGAGGTCGCCGCGCGCGACCATGATCCCGTCGGACGCCTTGAGGATCGCCTCGAGCGCCGGGATCGCCTCGCTGCGCTCGATCTTGGCGATCATGAGCGGCTTGTGTCGCCACTGTTCGCCGGCGACGTTGCCGAGCTGGCGCGCCATCTCCATGTCGGTCGCGCTCTTCGGAAAGCTCACCGCGAGGTACTCGCACTGGA
>DATJIM010000338.1:0-2125 GCA_035493195.1 Caldimonas sp. | reverse complement strand
CGCACGTACCCACGTGCCGCTCGACGAGCTTCGATTTCTCCCCCTCGTCGGCAGGCAAAGCGGCGGCAGCGTGATCCTGGCCCCGCCCGGCGCTCGCGTCGTGGACGTGCTGAGCGTCGATGGATTCTTCTGAAGCGATCGTCCCGGCAGTCGAAGCTGCCGGGGCAGGAGCCGCGCCGCCGGAGGCGCTGACGAGGCGCGCCGCGAGCGTGCCAGGCGAGTGGATCGCATTGGCAGTCGCGCTCGTCGTGCCGTCGTTGCTGCCGCTCCTCTCGGCCACGGTGCCGACGTTCTACAAAGAGTGGCTGTTCGCCCTCGCGCTCGGCTTCGCCGGCCTGATCGCCAAGCCGGCCGCGTCCGCCCACGCGCCGAGCGAGCGGGCCGATCCCTTCGTCCTCGCTGCGATCGCGGCGATCGCGCTCTTGCTGCTGCAGGCCATCGTCTTCGACGGTGTCTGGCGGCGCGCGGCACTGACCATCTTCTACGCCGCCTTCTTCGTCTTCGCGATCGTGCTCGGCCGCGCGTTGCGTGAGCGCAGCGACGAGAGCCTGGCCTGGATCGCCAAGTGCCTGCTTGCCGCGGCGCTCGGCTCGTGCCTGCTCGCCGCGCTGCAGCTCGCGCTGCCGGGCTTGCCCGGCGTGCTGCCGCGCAGCGGGCCGCGCCTGACGGCGAACGTCGGACAGGCGAACCACTTCTGCGACCTGCTCTGGCTCGGTTCGGTCGCCGCCGCATTCCTCTACGCACGCCGGTCGCTCGGCGCGAAGACCGCGTTGGCGCTCATCGTCGCGATGCTCGCCTTCTCGACGACGAGCGGGTCGCGGATGGCGTGGCTCTATGGCGTGGGACTCGGTGCGCTGGGCGCGCTCGCCTGGTGGCGAGTCGGCGGGCCGTTCGGCCGGCGATTCGGTGGCGCCCTCGTCGCGGTCGCGATCGCCTACGCCGTCGTCGCGACTGCGATCGCCGGCTCCGGAGCGCTTGCGGGGCTCGGCCTGACGTCGGCCGAAGACCGCACGAGCACGGGCGAGGCGACGCAGTCGGATGCGCACCGCCTCTGGTACTGGCGCGTCGCTGCCGAAGCGGCGCGCGACCATCCGCTGTTCGGCGTCGGCGTCGGCCGCTTCGCCGGCGAAGGGCTCGCGCTTGCGATGCGAAGTGAGAGCGTGGTGCCGAACGCCGCCGACGCGCAGGCGCACAACGTCTTCCTGCAGCTCGCCGCCGAGTGCGGCATCCCGCTCGCGCTCGCAGCGCTCGTCGCCCTCGCCGTCTGGCTCGGGCGGGCCTGGCGCGCTTCGGGTCATCGGCCCGAGACCGTCGCAGTCGTCGCGCTGGCGCTGCCGATCCTCGTGCACGCGAACCTCGAGCATCCGCTCGGCTACCTCTACTTCCTCGGCCTGCTCGGCTTGCTCGTCGGCCACGTCCGCACGGATCCGATCGCTGCGCCGACGCTGCCGACGGCGAGAGCGCCGGCCGATGCGATTCGCTTTGCCTCCTTCGCGGTGCTCATCGCCGCTGCGATCGGCTACGTGCAGTTCACGCAGGTCGAGCGCGCAACGCAGCTCCTCGCGGCGCAGGTCCGCGCCGGCGCACCGCCGCAGCCGACCCTCGAGCTCGGCACGCGCCTCGACGCCGTGCCGCGCTGGTCGCTGTTCGGCGACTACGCCGAGCTGGTCGAACTGATCGCGGTCGTGCCGACGCCCGCGAACGCCGGCGAGCTTGCGATTCGCTGCGAACGCGCGCTCGCGTTCGGCCCGTCGACGCCGCTGCTCGCCCGCTGCGCGACGATCCAGCAGGTCGCGGGGCATCCCGACCGCGCGTCGTACTTCGCCAACGCGCTCTGCCGGCTCTATCCGGGAGCCGAGGCGACGCTGATCCAGTCGATGACGTTCGTCGGCGGCAAGAGCCCCGCGGCGGAGGATGTTCGCAGCGACTGCGTTCGCCGCGCGAACTGACGCTCGGCTACGGCGCCTTCAGCGCCGCCCCCTGACGCTCATTCGGCTCGGTCCGGCGCTCTTATCATCCCGCGCTTTGGCACCGCGACCGAGATGACCGTCATCGAACCGAGCCCGACTGCGTCACCGGTCACGGTGAGAGTCCACTGATGGCGCGCGCCGCGCCGGCGCCGACC
>DATJIM010000337.1:0-2927 GCA_035493195.1 Caldimonas sp. | reverse complement strand
CAGCGGCATCGCGGCGCTGATCGTCGACCGCAACGCGCACGCCGTCCTCGCCAACACCGACGACGCCGTCGTCCTCGAGAAGGGGCGTGTCGTCCTCGCCGGAACGTCGGCCGAGCTCGAAGCCGACCGCGACGCACTGCTGAAGACGCTCGGCGTCTGAACGCGCGGCGTAGACTGGCGCGAGCCGGACCGCACGAGCCCACCATGATTCTCGAAGTCGCCGACATCCGCATCGCGTCCGGCAGCAACGCCGAGTTCGAGTCCGCGATCGCGCGCGGGCTCGAGACGGTGCTGCCGCGCGCGACCGGCTACATCGCGCACCAGGTGCAGCGCGGAATCGAATCGCCCGACCGCTATCTGCTGATGATCTGGTGGCACACGATCGAGAACCACACCGTCGACTTCCGCCAGGGGCCGCTTTTCGCCGAGTGGCGCTCGCACATTGGGCCGTATCTCGCGAGCCCGCCGCACGTCGAGCACTTCGACCTGGCGCTCGAGTCGTCCTGACGGCGGCGCGCGGCGTCGTCCGACTGCGGACGGCGCGCGGGCATGAAGAATGCTCGCAACCACCATGGCCGCATCCGACCACAGTCCGCGCGTCCTCGTTCCCGGCGACGCGCGTCCGCTCGTCCTCGTGCCGGCGTGCAACCGCATGCTCGGCGAGCTCTGCTATCACGTCGCCGCGTTGAAGTACGTCGACGCGGTGCGGCTCGCCGGCTGCCAGCCGATGATCGTGCCGAGCGTCGCGCCGCCAGACGTCGACGCGCTGCTCGACGTCGCGCACGGCCTGCTGCTCACCGGATCGCCGTCGAACGTCCATCCGCAGCACTACGCCGAGACCGTCCTCGACGAGTCGCTGCCGCTCGATCCGGTGCGCGACGCCTGGATCCTGCCGATCATCCCGAAGGTGCTCGCGCGCGGCATGCCGCTGTTCGCGATCTGCCGCGGCTTCCAGGAAGCCAACGTCGCGCTCGGCGGCACGCTGCACCAGGCCGTGCATCAGCTGCAAGGCTTCGCCGACCACCGCGACCGCGACGACGATCCGCTCGAGGTGCAGTACGCGATCGCCCACGACGTCTTCATCGAACCGGGCGGCGTGCTCGCGCGGCTGCTCGAGACCGACCGCATCGCGGTGAACTCGCTGCACGGCCAGGGCATCAACCGGCTCGCCACGCGCCTTCGGATCGAGGCACGCGCACCGGACGGCCTCGTCGAGGCGTTCTCGGTCGCCGACGCGTCCGGCTTCGCGCTCGCAGTGCAATGGCACCCCGAGTGGCACGCCGAAGAGAACCCGGTCTCGATGCGACTGCTCGGCGCGTTCGGCGACGCGGTGCGCGCGTATCGCGATTCGGCGGCGCGCGAGCGCGCGCCAGCGAAGGATTCCCATGCGACGGCCTGACGTGCAGACGTTCACCGACCTCGAGCGCTGGCTCGACGCGCACGGCGTGACCGAGGTCGAGTGCCTCGTTCCCGACCTCACCGGGGTCGCGCGCGGCAAGATCCTGCCGCGCGAGCGCTTCACCGAGGAGCGCGGGATGCGGCTGCCCGAAGGCACCGTCGCGCTCAGCGTCACCGGCGAGGTGCCGCGAGGCGGTCCCTACTGGGACGTCATACACGAGACCGACCCCGACATGCACCTGCGGCCCGACCCGACGACGGTGCGAATCGTTCCGTGGGCGACCGACCCGACTGCGCAGGTGATCCACGACTGCTACGACGCTGCCGGCAGGCTGGTGCCGTTCGCGCCGCGCTCGGTGCTGCGCCGCGTCTGCAAGCTGTACGAAGGCGCGGGCTGGACGCCCGTCGTCGCCCCCGAGGTCGAGTTCTATCTGGTCTCGCGCAACAGCGATCCGGACATGCCGCTGCAGGCGCCGGTCGGCCGCAGCGGCCGGCCGGAGACGTCGCGCCAGTCGTACTCGATCGACGCCGTCAACGAGTTCGACCCCTTGTTCGAGGACATCTACGCGTACTGCGAGCAGATGGAGCTGACGGTCGACACGCTGATCCACGAGACCGGCGCCGGCCAGATGGAGATCAACTTCTTCCACGGCGACCCGATGGCGCTCGCCGACGAGGTGTTCTTCTTCAAGCGCACGGTGCGCGAAGCAGCCCTGCGCCACGGCATGTTCGCGACGTTCATGGCCAAGCCGATCGCCGGCGAGCAGGGCAGCGCGATGCACGTCCACCAGAGCATCAGCGACGCCGCAACCGGCGCGAACCTGTTCAGCAAGCCCGACGGCTCGCCGAGCCTCGAGTTCCAGTGGTTCATCGGCGGCCTGCAGCGCTACGCGCCGGCGGCGACGGCGCTCTTCGCTCCGTACGTCAACAGCTACCGGCGGCTGGCGCGCTTCACCGCGGCGCCGATCAACCTCGAATGGGGCCGCGACAACCGCACGGTCGGCATCCGTGCGCCGGTCGCGACCGCCGCGGCGCGACGCGTCGAGAACCGCGTCATCGGCGCCGATGCCAACCCGTACGTCGCGATCGCCGCGACGCTCGCGTGCGGCTGGCTCGGCATCCAGAAGCGAATCGAACCCGGGCCCGAATGCCTCGGCAACGCCTACGACGCCGAGCACGAGCTGCCGCGCAGCCTCAGCGAGGCCCTGCAGCTCCTGCGAGACGACGACGACCTGCGCGAGGTCCTCGGCCCCGAGTTCGTGACGGTCTACAGCGAGGTCAAGGAGACCGAGCACGACGAGTTCATGAAGGTGATCTCGCCGTGGGAACGCGAGCATTTGCTGCTCCACGTTTGATCGCGCTGCGCGCGAGGAGCAGCACGGGGCGGTGAGCGGCGGGCATGCCCCGGGCTCCGCTGGCCCTGCCGGCCATCACGGGCCAGAAGTGGTCCGTTCGGGCATGGCGCGATGAGACGAGCTCCGCTGCCAGCGGACCCAAGTCATGCCCGCCACTCGCCGCCCCGCACCGCG
>DATJIM010000336.1:0-39445 GCA_035493195.1 Caldimonas sp. | reverse complement strand
TCGTGCCAGCCGAGGTGGCCGGCGAAGCCGTTCGGCCCGGGACCGCTTGCCGAGACGTCGTGCGCGCCCCAGTGCGTACGGCGCGCCGCCATCCAGTCGAGCCCTTCGTCGTGGCGGCCCTGCATCTCCATCACGTGCGCGACGGCGTGGATCGCCCACGGCACGCGCGCATCCGCCGCGAGCGAACGTCGCCCGGCCGCTTCGGCCTCGGCGTAGCGCCCGGATTCCTCGAGGCCGAACGCGTGCAGCGCGAGCACGTACGGATGGAGCGGATCGTCGACGGGCCAGCCCGCAAGCAGCGGCGCGACGCGACCGGCGAGCTGCGCGAGGTCGCCGCGGTAGAAGTCGAACAGGTGCGCCCATTGCAGCGCCAGTGCGTCGCGCGGATGCGCGCGCAGCAGCTCGCTCCACGCGTCGCTCGCGCCGGCCCAATCGCCCGCCGCCAAGCGAGCGAGCGCGCCGCGGTGCGCTCGCTCGCGCGCGTTGCCGCTGCCCGCGCCGCTCTTCGGAACCGCGGCGAGGAGCGCGCGCGCATCGGCGATCAGCGAAGGCTCGGTGAGGCTCAGCAGGAAGCCGGCCTTCATCAGGCGCGGCAGCGGCCACATCGGATCGGCAGCGATCGCATCGTCGAGATCGTCGATCGGCGTCCCGTAGAACGACATCGTCCGCCAGAGCGCGCGTTCGCTCGCCTCGAGCGCTTGCGCGGACACGGTCGAGACCGGATTGCCGCGCGCGTCGTTCATGCGTTCACGACGACGGCGGCTCCGGCCACGGCGGCGGCGCCGGCCGCATCGACTCCCACGCGCGCGCGACCTGGAGCACCGTGAGGTCGTCGTGGCGATGGCCGATGATCTGCAGGCCGATCGGCAACCCGCTCTTCGTGCGGCCGCAGTCGATGCTCGCCGCCGGCTGCTCGCTCATGTTGTATGGCAGCGTGAACGCGATGTGCTCGAACGGCCGCTCGGGATCGTTGGTCGGCGACGCCAGCTCGGCGTCGTAGCTCGGGATCGGCGACGTCGGCGACAGCACGACGTCGTATGGCCGGCACGCCGCGACCGCGGCATCGCGCATCACCGCCATCTGGCTGTAGCCGCGAAAGACGCGCTCGCCCGAGAGCCGCGCGCCGCGCTGCGCCCACGCGACGATGTACGGCAGGATGCGCGCGCGCCGCTCCTCGCGCATCGCCGAAATGTCGAGCCAGGCGCGCATGCGCCAGAAATCGTCCATGCCGTCGAGGATCGTGCGCGTCATGAACGGCGCGACGCGTTCGATGCGCGCGCCCGCCGCTTCGAAGCGGCGAACCGCGGCGTCGAACGCGGCCGCGACCTCGGTGTCGACCGGCAGGCCGACGCCGGCGTCGGCCATCACGCCGATTCGCAAGCCCTGCACGTCGCGCTCGAGCCGCTGCCATTCGATCGTCTGCGCCGGCAGGCTCATGGTGTCGCGGTCGTCGGGTTGCGCGAGGACACCCATCAGCAGCGCCGAGTCGGCGACGCTGCGCGTCATCGGCCCGGCGACGCGGCCGGCGTACGGCGGGTCGATCGGGATGCGGCCGAGACTCGGCTTCAGCGTGAAGATGCCGCACCACCCCGCGGGCAGGCGCACCGAGCCGCCGATGTCGGTGCCGACGTGGAGCGGCCCGTAACCGGCGGCCACGCCGGCGCCCGCACCCGCGCTGCTGCCGCCGGGGTTCTTGCTCAGGTCCCAGGGGTTGCGCGTCAGTGCGTGGAAGCTCGACAGCCCCGACGACAGCATCCCGTAATCGGGCATCGTCGTCTTGCCGAGGATGACTGCGCCGGCCTCGCGCAGCCGCGCCGCGGGCGGCGCGTCGCGCGGTGCGGCGACGAGCTCGGTCGCAGCGGTGCCGAGCGGGACCGGCGTCCCCGCGGTCGCGATGTTCTCCTTGACCATCGTTGGCACGCCTTCGAGCGCGCCGACGTTCTCGCCCGCGCTGACGTGGCGGAGCCACCGCGCTTCGGAAACGCGCGCGGCGGCGAGCGCGGCGTCGCCGTCGAGCGCGTACGTCGCGTGCAAGTGCGGCTCCCACGCCGCGATGCGGTCGAGCACCGCGCGCGTCACGTCGACCGGCGACAGCGAGCGCTCGCGATAACGCGCGAGCAGCTCGACCGCGGAGAGGTCGTGGAGCGCCGTCATCGCGCGGTCGACATGCGCTCTATTGCCAGGTCAGCGCGGCGAGGTCGTTGGCGAAGATCGGCGAGCTGCTCCACAGGCCCTTCAGGTGCTTGTTCGCGACCGCGAACTGCGGCAGCTGGAACAGGTAGACGTTGACGCAGTCGTTCGCGAGCTGGCGCTGGATGTCGCCGAGGACCTTGAGGCGCGCCTTCGGGTCGGTCGTCGTGTTGTAGGTGTTCAGCAGGTCCTTGTACGCCTTCGAGTCGTAGCCGTAGTAGTAGCTCGGGTCGGCGTAGCGGTCGAAGTCGAGCGGCTCGACGTGGCTGATCACCGTCAGGTCGAAGTTGCCCTTGAACGCGCCCGAGAGCCACTGCGCCCACTCGACGTTCTCGATCTTGGCGACGACGCCGACCTTGGCGAGCTCGGCGGCGATGATCTCGCCGCCCTTTCGCGCATACGCCGGCGGCGGCAGCGTCAGCGTGACGTTGAGCGGTGTCTGCACGCCGGCTTCCTTGAGCAGCGCCTTGGCCTTCTCCGGGTTGTAGGGGTTGACGCCGGTGAGGTCGACGTAGCCGGCGTCGCTCGGCACCATGTGGCTGCCGATCGGCGTGCCGTAGCCCTCCTGCGCGCCGTCGATGATCGCCTTGCGGTCGATCGCCGCGGCGAGCGCGCGGCGGACGCGGACGTCGTCGAAGGGCTTCTTCTTGTTGTTGATCGTCATGATCGTCTTGCCCTCGGTGCCGCCGACGGTCACCGAGAAGCGCGGATCGTTCTGGAACTGCTTGAGCGACTCGAGCGCGCCGAAGCGCGACATGCCGTCGATGTCGCCGGCGAGCAGCGCCGCGACCTGCGCCGCCGGGTCGTTGATGAAGCGAAACGTCACCTTCTTCATCTGCACCTTGGCGGCGTCGCGGAACTGGTCGTTCTTGACCAGCGTGATCGACGACCCCTTCTGCCACGCATCGAACTTGTACGGCCCGGTGCCGATCGGCTTGGTCGCCGTCGTCGGCGCGCTTTTCGGATCGAGGATCACCGCCGTGTTCTCGCCCATGCGGAACAGGAAATTGCCGTCGGCGTTGTTGAGGACGACGATCACCGTCGACGCATCGGGCGTGTCGATCCGCGCGATGTTGTCGAACACCGCCTTCTTCGCCTTGTTCGTCGACCCCGGCGCCTTGGCGCGCTCGAAGCTGAACTTGACGTCGCTCGCGTCGAACGCCTCGCCATCGTGGAACTTGACGCCCTTCCTCAGCTTGAACGTGTAGACCTTGCCGTCGGGGTCGGTCGACCAGCTCTCGGCGAGCAGCGGCGTCACCTTGCCGTCCATGTTGATCTTCGTCAGCCCCTCGAGGACGTTCATGTGGACGACCTCGCCGATCGCCGCGGCGGCCGCGGTCGTCGGGTCGAGCCCGGGCGCCGGCTCGAGGACCATGCCGAGGACGACGCTGTCCTTGCGCTGCTGCGCCGACGCCGGCGGCGCGACGGCGAGGAGCGCCGCGAGCAGGAGCGCGGTCGCGGACGCGAGGATCGAGCGGTGCAAGGGCATGGCGGAGTCTCCGGCGAACGAGGGAGCACCGACTTTACGGGATCGCGCGCTTCGCCTTCTTCGTGCTCTTGCTCTTGACGCTTCGGGCGGCGCGCTTCTCGGCAGGCGCGGTCTGCGGGATCTCGCAGCGGCCGTACGCCGCCGACGAGCGCGCGCGTTGCAGCATCGCCTGCACCGACGGCTTGACGCGCTCGCCGTAGGTCGCCTGCGCGTGCACCGCCGCGTCGCACTGCTGCTGCAGGTCGCCGCTCAGCGCCATCGAGACGAACCAGGCGTTGCGCGCGTCGCGCTCGCGGCCAGTCAGCGCGTCGGCGATCGCGAGCGTCGTCCAGTCCTCGATGCGCCCGGTCGGGAAACGATCGTCCTTCACGGTCAGCGCGAGCAGCGCGAGCTGCCTCGCAGGCTCGGCCTGTGGCGACCGTTCGCTCAGATGGAGCAGCGCGAGGTTGCCGGCGATCGCCGGATCGAGCGGGTTGGCGCCGAACGCCTGCGTCTGCAGGCGCAGCGCTGCGGCAACGTCGCGGTCGCGTCGGTACGCCGCCTGCGCCGCATCGTCGAGTCGCTGCGCTTCGTGTGCGTCGACGGCAGCTCCCGACGGCGGCGCGACGACCGCGCGCGCCGACTGCGCCGCAGTGCGGATCTCGCTGCGGCGGCGCAGCTCGGGCGATCGCGACGCTGCGGCGAGGACGGGAGCGAGCCGTCGCTCCGCCGCCCGTGCGAGGCCGGGCACGCGGTCGCGCATCCACGTGGCGGCGCTCGCTTCCAGCGCGTCCGCCGCGGCGTTGCTCGTCGCGGCAGCGTTGCGATCGCCGTCGATCGTCGGTGCTGCGCTCGACGCGGCGACTGCGGGTGGCGCGACCGCCGCAGCGATGGTCGATGCTGCCGCCGAATCCGGTGCGGCGCCGGCGCCGGTCGACAGCTCGGTCGGCGGCGCCGCGTCGCTTGCGGTCGCGGTCGCGGCGTCGCTCGCAGCGGCGGCGGTCTCAGGAACCGGCACGACTGCGACACTGTCCGGTTGGGTGGCAGCCCGCTCTGCGCCTGGATCGAAACGCGCGTGACCGTCGAGCTGCCACCATGCCGCGCCGGCGACGATGAGCGCGCCGACACCGGCCGCGGCGAGGATCGGAAATGGCGACGACGGCGCACGACGCGGCGGCGTCGGCGTGCCCCCTGCAGCGTCGTCGACTGCGGCGTTCGGGTCCGGCGGCGCCGGGTCGAACGGAGCGAATGCGCGCGGCGCGTCCCCGTCGCGTGCTCCCGACCGCGACGCGGGCTCGGGCAGCGTGCGCCACGTCGGCGCTTCGGGCGCGCCTTCGGCGATCGGCGTCGCCGTCCGCGCCTGGACCGGTTCGGCGCGCGCCGTCGCTGCGGCTGCGGTGCCGGCGACCGCCGACGCGATCGCCGAGGGCGCGAGCGCTTCGCTGCGCGGCGTCTCGGCGCGATCGCGAGAGGACGCGTCGAAGGTGCGCGCAACCGGCGCATCGGGGGCGCGCGCGACGGTGGTTTCGGCGCCGAGGTCGATCGTGCGCTCGGCGGCGGCGTCGACCGGAATGTCGAGCTTGCGCGCGACGGGCGCTTCGAGCGGGACGTCGACGGCGATGTCGAGCGGCACGTCGATCTCGACGTCGAGCGGAAGGTCGACTTGGGCGCCGGCCGGTGCGACCTCGTCGTCGACGACCGGAGGCGCGACCGCAGTCGCGGCGAACGGCGCCGTCGTCGGCGTCGACGGGACGCCCGCGGAAACGATGGGCGCGGTCGACGCGGGCACCTCGGCCACAGGATTCGGAATCGCGAAGCGCGGCTCGATCCGCTCGCCGCGGTGCGCGAGCGGCGTCGCCGAGACGCGCGTCAGCGGCATCGCCTCGGCGCCGTTCGGCCACGCCCGCTCGGGATCGAAGGTGCTGCCCGCCTGCAGCGCGGCGGCGAGCTGCGGCTCGGCGAGCCAGAGCGCCGCCTCGCCGATCAGCGCGCGGTGCGGTCGCGCGGCAGCGAGCGGTGCGCCGTGGACCTCGAGCAGCTGACGGACGAACCGCGTCGCCGCCTCGTGGCGCTCGCGCGTCCAACCGGTGCCGGCGGCGTCGTCGAGCTCGGGCAAATGGCGCCACAGCATCGCGGCGAGGCTGAAGAAGTCACAGCGCCAGTCGAGCTCGAGTGTCGGCCGCAGCTCGCCGCGGCGGCCTTCGTCGAGCGCTTCGAGCAACCGCGGCGACTGGTACTCGAAGCCGGCCTCGCGCGCGAGCGGCAACGCTCCGGGCAGATCGACTCCGGGCAGGAGCGAGAACGCGACGTCGATCAGCGAGAGACCGTCGAAGTCGGGTGTCATCGGTTGGCCGGCGATCGGCCGCGCCGCCAGCGCCGGCTTCCACGGCACGCAGACGTTGTCGGCCTTGAAGTCGAGATGGACGAAGCCGAGCGCGTGCAACGGCTCGAAGGCGATCAGGCACTGGCGTGCGAGCGCCCACCAGTTGGCGCAGTCGCCGAACACGTACGGCAGGACCGGCGTGGTGCGCCTGAGCGGAACGAGTGCGGCCCACTGATCGACGGTGGGACCGGCGTCGCGCGTCTGCAGCCGCGGCATCCCGGTGTCGTCGGCAGGAAAGAAGCGCACGACGCGCGCGACCGCGGCATCGCCGCGTGCGCCGAGGCGATCGAGGATCCGCCACTCGCGCTCGGTCCACGGCCGAAAGTCGCCGCTCGCTGTCTCGAGGAAGCGCTTGGTGTAGCGGCGCTCTTCGCCCTCGCGCGCTTCCTCGCGGAACACCTCGACGTGCTCGCCCGTGATCATCCGCAGGCGGGCGCGGCCGAACACTCGGTCGATCTCGGCAGGGGTCATCTCGTTTCGGTCGCCGGCGCGGACACCGGCAACGGCTTCGGCACGGGGCGATGATGGCCCAAACGCCGAGCCCCGACGGCAAGCACGCGACGTGCCCGTCGCGCCCCCCGGTTCGCGGTGCTCAGCGCGCCGGCTGCAAGGCTTGTGCGTCTGCCGGTGCGACGCCGAGCGCGGCGAGGCTCGCCCGCATCGCGTCGTCGAGCGGGGTCGGCCGCAGCTCGGGGCAGCGCGCGGCGAGTCGGCCGCCGTCGAGCACGTGCGGAACGCGCCACAGATACGACATCCGCGCCAGCTCCCGCCAGAGCGGAACGGCGACGCCGGCGATGCGGACGAGCGGCCAAGGCATCGCGCCGTGCCGCCAGCCGCGCGCCGGCGCGATGCCGAGCGACGCCGCGGCGCGCTCGATCGCGGCGAGGAACGCGTGCCCGCTGACCGAATGGCCGGCGAACGTGAACCGTTCGAACGGCGCGGCGTCGGTGAGCGCGGCGACGGCGACGAAGGTGCGTGCGAGATCCGGCAGGTACGCCCAAGCGTGGACGAGCGCCGGGTCGCCGGGATAGACGAGCTTGCCGCGCGCGAGCGAGCGCACGATGACCTGGTCGAGCCAGCTGCCGCTGCCGGCGCCGAAGAAGTCGCCCGCGGTGACGACGGTCGCCCTGAGCCGTCCGGCTGCGGCGCGCGCTGCGAGCGCGTTCTCGATCGCAACGCGGATCTCGCCTTTCTCGGTGGTCGGCCGCTGCGGCGTCGATTCGTCGAGCAGCGCCGGCATCGCGGCGCCGTAGTTGTAGACGTTGCCCGGCAGCAGGAAGAGCGCGCCGAGCCGCTCGGCAATGTCCATCGCCGTCGTCGCGGCAGGAAGCGCCTCGTCCCAGCGCGTGTAGAGCGGGTTGACGGCGTGGACGACGACGTCGATGCGCGGGAGCGCGGCGAGCGCGTCGCCGGCGGCGAGCGCAGCGAGCGGTGCCCGGACGATCTCGGCCGACGGCGGCATCGTCTGTGCCGGATCGCGGCGGACCTGCGCGACGACGCGCCAGCCGGCGGCGGCGAACGCCTGTGCGGCGGCGAAACCGAAGCGGCCGTTGGCGCCGAGGACGAGAACGGTGCGGGAGCGGGAGGTCATTCGAGTGTTCCTGGGTGCTGCGTGACGGCGCCAGTGTGCATCGCCAAGCGGAGGTCATGTGCATCGATTCCTGCATGGCTGGCATACACTCGCGCATGCCTGACCCGTCGATCGATCGCTTCGACTGGGGCTTGGTCCGCAGCTTTCTCGCCGTCCTCGACGCGGGCAGCGTCACCGCCGCCGCGAAGCGCGTCGGCGCGACCCAGCCGACGCTCAGCCGCCACGTCGCCGAGCTAGAGGCCGAGCTCGGCGCCCCGCTTTTCGAGCGCACCGGCCGCGGCGTCACGCCGACCGCCGCCGCGCTCGCGATCGCCGACGCGGCGCGGCAGATGGCCGATGGCGCGCTGGCGCTGACGCGCGGCCTCGCCGGCGCGCGCTCGCCGGCGCGCGGCGTCGTCCGCGTGACGACGAGCCAGGTCGCCGCGACCTGGCTGCTGCCGGCGGTGCTCGCGCGGCTGCAGCGCGCGCACGCGCAGATCGAGCTCGAGCTCGTCGCTTCGAACGAGCTCACGAACCTGCTCCGCCGCGAGGCCGACATCGCGGTGCGCATGGTGCGGCCGGCGCAGGCGTCGCTGATCGCGAAGAAGCTCGGCGACGTCGAGATCGTCGCCGCAGCGCATCGCTCGTATCTCGCCAAGGCGCCGCCGCTGCGCAGCGTCGACGATCTGTTCGCGCACCGGTTGATCGGCTACGACCGCGACGACACCATCGTCCGCGGCGCGGCGCGCTTCGGCGTCACGCTCGCACGCGCCGACTTCGCGCTGCGCACCGACGATCAGGTCGCATACGGCAGGCTCGTCGCCGAAGGCGCAGGCATCGGCTTCGTGGCGCGCTACAACCTGCGCCATTGGCCCGGCGTCGTCGCGGTGCTGCCGGCGCTCGCGCCGGCCGCGCTGCCGTGCTGGCTCGCGGTGCATCGCGAGATCCGCGCCAACGTGCTGGTGCGCACGGTGTACGACTTTCTCGCGCGCGAGCTCCCGGCCGAGATCCGCTCGGGTTCCTGATCGCTAGTGCGCCGTTCGCGTCCGCGACGTCGCGACGAGTTGCGGCCGCGCGATCGGCCGCACGGTCTCGTAGGCGCGCGCGCCACGCAGGACGAGCGCGTCTCCGAACATCGGGCCGACGAGCTGCAGCCCGATCGGCAGGCCCTCCTTCGTCAACCCGCAGGGGATCGTGCATGCCGGCTGCTGCGTCAGGTTGAACGGATAGCTGAACGGCGTCCAGCCGAGCATCGCCTTCGGTTCCATTGGCGAATGCCCCGCGGGGCGCGCGTCGAATGCCGGAACCGCGACGGCCGGCGTCGCGAGCAGCTCGTAGCGTTCCATGAACTGGCGCATGTGTGCGCCGAGCGCACCTCGGCGCAGGTTCAGGCGGTGGACGTCGAGCGCGCTGAACGCCGCGCCGAGCTCGGCCTCGGCGCGAAAGTCGGGATCGCTGACCTCCTGCTGCGCGGGCGTCAGGCTCGCCCAGATCGCGTGCGTGCCTGCGAACCAGAGCCCGGTCGTGATCTCGAGCGGATCGTCGAAGCCTGGGTCGATGGCGTCGACGTGCGCGCCGAGCGACTCGAGGTCGGCGACTGCGCGCGCGACCGCAGCGGCGACTTCGGCGTCGACCTTGGCGTAGCCGAGCGTCGGCGAGAACGCGATGCGCAACCCGCGAACGCCGTCGGCGAGACCGACCGTGTAGTCGCTCGCGTCGAACGGCAGCGACGTCCAGTCGCGCGCGTCGGGGCGCTTGAGCACGTTCATCATCAGCGCAGCGTCGGCGACGCTCATCGTGTGCGGGCCCAGGTGCGCGACCGTCCCCATCGGCGACAGCGGATACGCGGGGACGCGACCGAAGCTCGGCTTCAGTCCGAAGTTGCCGCAGAACGCCGCCGGAATGCGCACGCTGCCGGCGCCGTCGGTGCCGACCGAGAGCGGGCCCATTCCCGCTGCGACCGCGGCCGCCGTGCCGCCCGACGATCCGCCCGGCGTCTTCGCCGGGTTCCACGGATTGCGCGTGATGCCGGTGAGCGGGGAGTTGGTCTCGCCCTTGCAGCCGAACTCGGGAGTCGTCGTCTTGCCGAGCAGCACCGCGCCGGCCTCGCGCAGCCGCGCGGTCGCGGGCGCATCGACGTCCCACGGCCCGGCGGCGTCGACGGTGCGCGAGCCGCGCAGCGTCGGCCAGCCCGCGGTGAGGATGAGGTCCTTGATCGAGACCGGAACGCCGTCGAGCTCGCCGCACGGCGCCTTCCGCGCCCAGCGAGCTTCGCTGGCGCGCGCCGACGCGAGCGCCTCTTCGGGCGCGAGATGGCAGAAGGCGTTGAGCACCGGGTTCAGGCGAGCGATGCGGTCGAGCACCGCACTCGTCGCCTCGACCGGCGACGCGTCGCCGCTGCGGTAGAGCGCGAGCAGCGTCAGCGCGCTGCAGTCGGCGAGGTCGGCGGGCATCGTCATGGCATCTCCTCTCGGGCGGAAATCGCTTGCGATCATCGCCGATGTCCCCTGCGCGGGTTCACGCCGCCGCGGCGAGCAGGGCCGCGAACGCAGCATCGGTCTGCCGCTCGTTGCCGCGCCGCACTTCGACGACCGTCATGTGGGCCGCCGCTTCTCCGGCGGCGGTCGCCACGAGCGCGCGGTCGGTGCTCGCGTCGACGACGAGAACGACGCGCTCGGGCGCGACACGCGCTGCGAGCTGCTCGAGCTCGAACTCGGCGCCGCGCCGCGCCGCGTTGAAGCCGCGCAAGTCCATGACGACCGCGTCGGCGCGCGCGATCAGCGCGACGACGGTTGCCTGCCAGGTGTCGTCGTGGCAGCAGAACTCGTCGACGCGAAAGCGGCCGTCGCGGTCGGGCTCGACGTCGATCGTCGCGAGTCGCTGCACGAGACCTTCCTTCGACGTCACGAACGACTCGCCGATGCGGCCGGTCGCGAAGCGCAGCAGGTCGCCCGGGTCGACGGTGTCGGCGGCGGCATCGGGAGCCGCGATCGTCGTCACCGGCCCGAACCGCTGCCAGCGCGCCGCGATGCGCGCGAAGAGGGCGCCCGTGCGCGCGCGATCGCCGAAGACGCGCAGCACCAGCAGCATCCGGGGCGGTGGTCGCGACGGCCCGCGCTCGGCCCAGCGCAGCGCTGGCGAGAGGAGGAGCGGAAAGAGCAGGTAGACGACGGTGTCGACGAGCGCGATCTGCAGCAGCGCGCCGGTGCCGGGACGCACCGCGACCTGCTCGACCGCGTGGACGGCGACGAACATCAGCCACCAGCTGTGGGCGAGCAGCTGGGCGTCGGAGAAGCGCTTGGCGTCGTAGCCGCGCGCCAGCGCGCTGAGGCGCCACCAGGCGAGCGCGCCTGCGGGCAGCGCGAGCACGATCGCGCCGAGGTGGATGCCGCCTGCGAGGACCCAATCCGCGCTCCAGCGCATGCGGGCCAGCGCCTGCGTGACGCGCACCCCGAGCAGCGGCGCGACTGCGAAGACGAGGAGCCCGGCGAAGACGAACGGCGCGACGCCGCGAATGCGCCGGGCGCCGAGCGCGGCGGCGAGGACGAGCGGCAGCCAGAGAGCGAACGCTGCGTACTGGCAGAAGACGAAGGCGTTGGAGAACTGGTCGAGCGTCGGCGATCTGCCGGCGAAGACGCGCTGCAGCATCGAGACTGCGACGAGCGCTGCCGCGAACGTGGCGAGCGTCGTCAGGCCGAGCACGATCGTGCGCCGGAAGGCGAGCGCGTTCAGCACGCCGACGACGGGAACTGCCATCAGCAGCGCAGTCCCGGCGATCAGCCAGAGGTTGGCCGGCGTGAGCGCGAGGCCGTCGAGGATCGCGGCATGCACCGCGAGCACGAGCGCTGGGACGAACAGCGCGCCGACGACCGCGACGAAGACGCGGCGCCGCACGTCCCGTTCCCACGCCAGCTTGACGGCGAGCGACGGCGCTCCTGTCTCGACCGTGCGCGCTCGCGCTCCACGCGGCGGTGCGAGCGGCAGCGCCGCGCCGGTGCGCGACTGCATGCCGGCGAGCACGGCCTTGCGGTAGCGCCAGAGCACGAGCGGCGCGACGATCGCCGTCATCAGCATCACGTTCAGGAAATGGAACGAAAGCTCGCCACCCAGCATCGATCGCCTCCTGCGCGGCTACGATTGACGTCGTGCGCCAAGCATCGCTCGCCGTCGCTGTCGCGATTGTCGCGGTCGCGATGATCGTCGCCATGTGGCGATGGTGAGCGGGATGACGGCCGAAGCCGCGCGCTCGCGCTGGCGCCAAGGCTGGCGTGTCGCCGCGTTTTCGGCGGCGGCGGCGATCGCGTTCGTTGCGCTCGAGCGGGTCGAGCTCGCACTGTTCGACGTCGCCGGTGCCGACAGGCTGCTTGCCGCGACCCGCAGCGAAGGCGTCGACGCGCGCCTCGCCGGTGAAGCCGACGCGCTCGCGGCGCGCTCGCAGCGGCGCGTCGGAGCACTGCCGCCTGGCCATCGCAGCGCCGCATTCCGGCTCGGCTACGAGCTCGGTTGGGCGAGCGAGTTCGTCGGCTCGTTCGCGATGTCCGATCCCGCGGTGCAGGCGCGGGCGAAAGCGATCGGCGATGCGCACGTCGCCGCCGCGCGCGTCGAGGCGCGGCGGCTCGGCATCGAGGACGCGGCCGTCGCGGCGCTGCCGTCGCGCATGCTCGCCGACTTCGTTCGCTTGCAAGAGCGCTTCGAGCGCGACGAGAGCGGCCTCGGCGCGCGCGTCGAGGCAAGCCTCACCCCGCTCCATCGCGAGCTGTTCCTGTTCGGCACGATCGTCGGCGCCGACGCGGCGACCGTCGAGGGCACGAACGGCAAGCTCGCGCAGCCCTCGGTCGAGGCGATCCGTCGCCACGCGACGCTCGCCGGTGTCGATGCAAAGACGTGGCAGCCGCTGGTCGTCGACCCGCGCGGCGTTGCGCCCGACGCCGTCGTCGCGCGCCACCGCGCAGCGGTCGAAGCCGTGCTGGGTGCGCTCGCCGCGCGCGACGGCCAAGACGCGCGGCGTTGACGCCAGCGGGCCGTCGCGGCGCGCCGCGCGCTCAGACGAGCTCGACGCTGCGCAGCGCGACGAAGCGGCTGCCGAGAACGACCGCCTGCAGCGTCGCGCCGGCGAGCGTCACCGGGTCGGCGTCGGTGTGGACGACGGCGACGAGCAGCACGCGCGTCGCCGCCGCCGCGGCGCTGAAGTCGACGTCGAACGTGACGGTGCGCGACAGCCGCGCGTCGACCGGTCCGCTCGGGCTGCGCACCGGCGTGCCGGTGTCGGCAAAGCTCCAGCCGTCGACGAGCGCTGGATTCGCGCCGCCGCTCCGCAGCAGCGTCTGCACCGGCACCGTCCACGCGGTGGCGAGCGCCGCCCACGCCGGATCGGCAGTGCCGGTGACGTCGCGGCGCAGCAGCGTCACCTTGACCTGGTTGGCGTCGACAGCGACGCCGCTGCGGTGGTGCACCTGGACGTCCACCTTGGCGTGGACGCGGCCGATCGCGAGCGACACCGGAGATCCGCCCGGCGGCGCGCGGTCGACGATCAGCTCGAAGAGATCCGCTTCCGACGGCTCGCTGCCGTTCCACGGCTCGGCGTACGCGTCCGGGAACGCGGCGCCCGAGCCGACGATCGTGTTCCACAGCGCCTGCGTGATGCGGTTCGAGTTGCCGTTGGCGGCGCGCAGGCGCGCGTCGAAGAGCGGCGTCCACGTGCCGTCGGGCTTGACGAGCGGGTCGCCGCTGCCGCGCACGTGCAGCGCCGTCTGGAAGATCCAAAGCCCGTACGCATCGGGCGAGGCTCCGATCCACGGAAACGCCGCCGTCGGATTCGGCGGCTTGCTGCCTCGCCGCGGCCGGACGCGGACGTCAGGGCTCGCGTGCCACGACAGCAGCGCATTCGGGATCGGCTGCCTGGGATCGGTGAGCGACGCCGGGTTCTGCCGGCGCGTGTCCCACGCGTGGACGCGCAGCATCGTGCGCGCGCCGAGCATCGGCTGCGCGAGATCGACCTCCCAGATGCCGCGCGCCTGGATCGCTGCGCGCAGCACGCGCTGGCCGGTCGCGGCCTCGTCGTGCAGCGCGAGGTCCTGCACCGCGGCTTCGGGCAGGCCGTTGTTCATCGAGAACCAGTTCCACGTCGTCGCACCGGGATCGAAGACGCCGCGCCAGACGCCGACCGCCGTGCCCACGTAGACGGTGTTGCGGTCGGTCTTGTCGACGACGACCGCGTACGCCGGCGCCGGCACGCGCTTGGTCGCGTCGGGGTTGGTGCGCAGTCCCGTCGCGTGCCAGCGGTCGGTGCCGTCGAACCACCACACGGTGTCCATGTCCGCCCGCGCCGGATCGCCGGTGTTGGCGACGTAGAACGAGCCGTGCGGGCCGCGCGCCGGGTCGTGGGCCGCGATGTCGCTCCAGAAGCCGATCTCGGGCAGGCGCTGCCCCGGCGATGCGACCGCGGTCGCCGCCTGAGGATCCTCCTTCTTGTGCGTGCCCTGCTTGGCGAGTGCGGTCGGCGTGACGCGCAGTCCGCCGGTCGCGGCGGCATCGACGACGAGTTCGAACTTGAGCACGTCGCGGTTGCAGAGCACGTAGAGCCGCGTCGGGGTCGCCCACCGCACCGCCATCACCTTGCCGCGCTTGACGTCGCGTCGGCCGGTTGCCGTCTTCACGCACGGATCGGTGACGCTGTCCTGCGCCGGCGGCGGCCCGAGGCTCAGCGGGTCGGCGAGCGACGGCAACGTGCGCCACGTTGCGCCCGAATCCTGCGTCATCCAGACGCGCCAACTGCCCCATGCGATCCGGCTCGTCGCCGCCGCGGGAGCCGCCGCGGGAACGAGAACCGCGTCGATGCCCGTGTAGAACTCGGTGTTCTTGTCCTCGTCCGCCTCGGCGGCCGGCGGGTTCGTGCCGGGCGGCGTCGGCGTTCGCATCGCCGGTGGCGTGAAGACCGCGCTCGAGCCGCGGAACGTCGCGTTCGTCACCTGGCCGACGAAGCCGTCGGGTGCCGCGGGATCGTAGGCAACGCCGCCGCCGTCGCCGTCGCCGAACGGTCGTCCCCACAGGTTCATGCCGACGCGCTCGAGCGTGCCGTTGTCCTGCGTTCCCGAGACGACGTGGCCGTCGACCGCAGGGTGCGTCGCGACATAGCCGCACTCGAGCGCAGCGATGCCGTTGTTGCGCGCGATGAAGCTGTTCTTGACCTGCCGGTTGTCGTCGTTGCCGCGCAGCGAGCGGAAGACGCCGCCGTCGCAGCCGACCCAGAGCTCGGTGTGCGTGCCGACGGTGACGAAGCGGACGGCGTGGACGTCGGCGTGGACACCGTTGCCGACGAATGCATCGTCGTTCGCCGGGTTCGCTCCCACGGCGAGCGTCGTGAAGCCGTACTGCCAGCGACCCGCCGCCGGCGCGGTGACGCTCGCGAGGTAGAGCGAGGCGCTCCACTCGCCGTCGGCGGACTCGGTCGCGCCGCCGAGGAAGAGCCGCTCGGGCCGCGTCGGATGCACCGCGATCGCCTGGTTGTACGCGTCCTGGCCGCCGAGCAGGTTTGGCGGGATGCGCTCGACGCCGACCGGATTGAGGTTGTCGAAGCGCCAGACCTGGTTCGCTTCGCCGAGCGCGTACATCACGCGCGGATCCGAAGGCGCCGACGCGAGGCTGATGCGACTTTTCGGCATCAGTCCCGGATTGCCGGCGAGCGCCGGCAGCGCGATCTGGTTGAACGGGCCGGCGAGTCCGTTCGCGCTGACCCAGACACCCGAATTCGCGCCAGCCGCGGTGTCGTCGCGCACCGCGACCCACAGCCGCGTCGGCGTCGCACCCGCACCGGCGACCCACGCGACGTCGGTGCAGATGAGCTTGGCGCCGGCGGCGCCGGAGAACGGTGCGACGCCGACCTGCGTCCACGCCGCCGCCGGGCCGCCGCTGCGTGTCCACAAGCCCGCCGACGTCGCCGCGACGAGCGTCGTCGCGTCGGCGGGATCGTCGGCGAGACGGAAGATGCCCGAGTTCGCGAGGTTGCTGCCCTCGATCGTCCACGGCGCGGCGAAGATCGTGCTCGTCGCCGGCCCGGTCGCGTGCAGAACGCCAACGCCCGAGTTCTGGCCGCCGAGCGTGTTGCCGGTGCTCGGCATCAGCTCGCCGGTGCCGACGTAGAGCTCGTCGGTCGCGGCGCTGTTGCCGAAGCGCACGAGCAGGCAGCCGCACGCGAGCACGCCGGCGGCGCGGTCGATCGGCGGCGGATCGCCGGTCGTCGTCCAGCCGCCGAGCGGCCGCCACGACTCGCCGCCGTCGTCGCTGAACCAGACGCCGCCGTTCGCGGTCGCCGCATACGCGCGCAGGCCGTTGCTCGACACCTGGACGTCGCTGACGCGGCCGGCGACGCGCGGTCGGCCGCCGGCCTGGCCGGCGAGCACGACGGTCGGTCCGATCGGCAGCCACTGGTGCTGCTGCGTCGTGTCGGGCGCGGCGCGCTCGCCGGCGCGCGGCGCCTGTTCGGCCTGCTGACGGCGACGCACGGCGATCGCTTCGCGCAACGCGTCGGCGTCGATCGGTCCGCGCCTGGCAGCGAGGAATCGCTGTCGCTCGAGCGCGCGGCCGCGCTTGCTCGGGTCTTTCGCCGCTGCGCCGCGAGGCCGGATGCGCGCCACGTCAGCCCCCGGTCTTCGCCGCCGCATCGGGCGCGATCCGGATGTAGCCCTCCTGCACTTCGTGCGGCAGGTCGGGCAGCAGCGCTTCCTGCGTCGCTGCGAGGATCGGATCGTCCTTCCACGTCGCCGGCGTGTCGCGGCGCGTGAACAGCTGGTCCTTCGGGAACGACGAGATCTTCGGCAGCCGTACTTGCGCGGGATCGATCAGCACCGGGCCGACGCGCGCCGACGGCGCGATCACCGCGAGTCCCGGCGCGACCCAGTCGCGCGCGAGCTGGATCGCTTTTCTCGGCAACACGCCGCACGTCGCGTTCGCCTTGCCTGCCGGATGCATGAGCAGCGTCAACATCACCGTCTGGCCGAACCGCAACTGCAATTCGTCTTCGGCGACGACGTACGGATGGTCGATCGGCCGCGTCCCCGGCACGTCGTCGGCGTGGTCGATTCCGGCGAGCTGGCCGCGCAGCCGACCGCTGTCGAGCGCGAGCTGCGCGACGACCTTGTCGACGACGTGCACGTGCTCGTAGTCGTCGTCGACGAAGTAGCCGAGGACGGCGTCGTCGGCGCGCGTGATCTCGCCGATCCGCACCGTGAATGCGCGGTCGGCGAGCTCGCCTGCCGCGGCCGCTGCGTCGCGGCCGAGCTCCGATGCGAGATCGAGCCGCAGCCGAACGCGCACGACCGCGATCGGGCGGCCGACGAGTCCGGCGATGTGCTCGGTGCCGAGGCCGCTCAGCGCGTCGACGCTCCACATCGTCGTGTCGATCGCGCGCAGCAGTGCCGAGAGCGCCGACTCGGAGTCGGCCGCAGCGTCCGCCGCTTCGCCCTGGCGCGCCTTCGCATCGGCGGCGACCGTGCCGGCGGCGAGCAGGCCGAGATGCGTCGTCGCGCCGGCGAGATCGAAGAGCGGACCAGCGTCGGCCGGCGCGTTGCGGCCCGGTGCGACCTCCCAGACGACGCCACCGCCGATCGGCTCGTGCGAGAGCTGGCCGAGCGGCGTGCCGGCGACGTCGAAGAACTCGAGCGCTTCGTCGATGTGGTCCGGCAGCACGAAACCGCACACCGGGTTCGTCATCTTCGCCGGCTCGACCTGGTCGACATTCGCTTCGGCGGCGTCGTCGCCGCGCGCGGCCGGGTCGACGAGACGGAACAGCAACCGCGCCGGCAACGTCAGCCGCGGCGGCAAACGCAGTGCGTCGCCGACTGCAGGCAGCGGCTGGTCGACGTTGCCCGGCGGCAGTGCGTTCGCGGGGCCCACGACGAGACGCTCGGGTGCGCGCAGCCGCTCGACCGGCAGCGCGAGCGTGCGGCCGAACGCGTCGACGAGCCGGGCGCGCGCAAGTCGCGCGACGCCGCCGCGCAGCCAGAGCGGCGCGTCGCCGCTGACGTTCGGATCGGAGAGCGTGCCGTCGGCTTGCTTCTCGCGGATCAGGCCGCCGTGGTACGCGAGGCCGAGCAGCTGCTCGCGAACGCCGTCGAGATTGGCGCTGACGACGTCGAGCTGGTCGACCGCGGCGGCGATGCGCGCGAGCGCGGCTTCGGTCGCTTCGCTCGCCTCGCCGGCGTTGTCGGCGTCGCGCTGGTCCTCGGCGACGAGCCACGTGCGCACCGCACCGGCGAGCGCGGTCGCAGTGCCCGTCGTCAGCATGCTTCGGCCGACGAGCGTCCGCGCGATCGGCGTCGCCGGCGCGCCTTCTGCACCGAACGCGGCCTGCGGCTCGACGTCGACGCTGCCGAGCGACCAGCCCTCGAGGCGATCGGAGAGCGCGAGGTCGAGCTGCCACTCGAGCCAGAGCGGGATCCACGGTTGCGACCACGCGGTGACGCCGACCGGATCGGGGTCGACGCCTTGCACGAGCGAGAAGCGGCGCAGCTGGTCGGCGATGCGTTCGTCGGTGAGCTGGCGCGTCGCGCCGCCGGCCATCTTCACCTTGCGCGAGAACGCGCCGCTGGTGCCGTCGTAGACCGCAGAGGTGCTGCCGAAGCGAAGCGCGGCTTCGGCGACCATGCGGCTCTTCGTCGCCTTGCCGTCGAGGTTGTGCTTGGCGGCCGCGACGCCGGCGAGCCACGCCGCCCAGTACGGGTTGTGCAGCACGAGCTCGCGCGCGAGCAGCAGCACTTCGTCGGGGACCGCCGCGGTGCCGATCGTCGGCAGCACGTCGCCACCGTCGATCACCTGGTCGATCGCGCGGATCACCTGCGCCGGATAGCGACAGTGCAGCTTGCCGTCGCCCGATGCGCGGCCGTCACCGCCATGGCGCAGGCTCCGCTTCGCGCCGCGCACCGCGACGAGCGGCTCGAGGGGCGTGTAGAAGCGCGGCGCCGCCTGCCGCACTTCGCGCGCCTGCGGTGGCTTCTTGCCTGCGGTCTCGGGAGCGACCCGCTCCTGCTCGCGCTCGGCGTCGGTCTTGCCCCAGTCGATCATCTGCGCGCGCTGCTCGTCCTTGCTGCCGACGTGCACGTCCTTGCGCTGCTTGGCGAACGAGAGCTGCGTCGACGCGCCGGCTTTCGACTTGAGCGCCGCTGCCGCCGCGCGCGCGACCGCGCCGCGCGCCTGGCGGCCGACCGAGAGCGGCCCGGCGTCCGCGCCTTCGAGCAGGCGATCGGTTCCACCGTCGCCGCCGGGACGGCTCGCGTAGCCGGCGGCGTGCTCCCATTCCTCGACGTCGACGACGCCGTCGGCGCTGTCGATGCGGTCGACGAGGTTGCCGGTGAACGCGGCGACGAGACGCTCGTACGCGCGCCGCGCCGACGCGTCGTCGGGAGCGAGCGCGATCGACGCGAGCACCGCCGAGACGTCCTCGCCGTGCTCGCCCCAGGCGAGCTGGATGTCGTTTGCGTTCGGACGCTGCTCGACGCCGGCGATCGCGCCGGTCGCGACGCCGTAGACGCTGCCGTGCAGCAGGCTCGAGCGTGGCCACTGCGGCTCGGTCTGGATGACCTTGCTCGCCTGGTCGACGAACGCCGCGGTCGCGACCTGCAGGCCCGGCTTCGGGATCAGCGACGCAGCGCTCGTCGCGAGCGGCGCGCGCGCGGCGAGCGTCGCGTTCGGCGCGTAGCGCGTCGCCGCGGCGAGGCCGATCGACGACTGCTTTTCCTGCACGACGCGGCGGTCGCGCTGCTGCTTCTCGTCGTCCTCGCGGTCCTCGACGAGCGCCCAGCCGAGCTGGCGCAGCCGCTCGTGCAGGCTCGTCGTCGTCTGCGCGCCGTCGAGCGGATCGTTCTCCGGCGCGCTCCACCAGCCGGCGACGAGATACGCGAGCTGGTCGCCTTCGGTGCCGTTCGGCGCGAACTGCGGGAGATCGTCGAGCGGGTCGTGCAGCGCGAAGCGATTCAGCGTCGCGTCGTACGTGCCGGTCCAGTTGAGCGAGCCGCCGCACGCGCCGGTGAGATCCAGGGGTGCGACCGTTCGACCGGTCGCTGCGGCTGCGGCGACGCCGTCGGGGTACTGCGCGAGGTCGACGACGCGCGTCGTGTCGGCTTCGATCACCCAGCCGCGAACGACGGGCGCGCTCGCGCCCTTCGGCGCCACGACGCGCAGCACGACCCAGCGGTCGGGCAGCGGCGGCAGCGAGAGCCGGTTCGTCGGACCGTTGTCGGCGAGCTTGCCGCGCAGCAGCGCGTCGGGCATCGCCCAATGCAGATGCACTCCCGGAGGACGCGGCGGACCGTCGGCGAGGATGTCGGTCGCCGGCGCGGGCGGTGCGTCGTCGGGCGCCGCGATCGAAAGCGGCAGGCGCACCATCGGCTCGGCGCTGTTCGCGGGCACGACGAGCGCCTGGACGTCGATCGGCACCAGCACGCGCGTGTCGCGCACGAGCGTCGCGTCGAAGCGGCCGATGGCGTCGAGCGAGAGCTGCGAGCGCGCGAGCGCGCTCCAGCGCGCCGACTGCATCTGCAGTGCGATCGTCGTGGGGTCGAAGGCAGCCATGCCTACTCCGGGTGAAACGACGTCGCCAGCTTGGCGATGCCGATCGTCGGCCGGAAGACGTCGACCATCGGCGGCGCTGCGGCCACGCTCGGGTCGCCGAACACCTGGCGATACGGGAAGCGCAGCATCTGCAGCGCGAACTCGGCACCGTCGACGTTGCCGTCCATGTTCGTTCCCGGCTTGGCGAGCAGCGCGTCGTTCAGCTTCTTGATGTCGAGAACGCCCGGGGTGCCGCGGCGAAACGGCACTGGCACGAGGTCGAGCGGATTGTTGTTGGTGTCGAGCGCGGTCTTGGCATCGCGCGCCTTGACTCCCGCCTGCAGCCGGTTCGGGTCGTCGGCGCTCGGCGTCAGGCGAACGCCGAACTGGATGCCCTGCCGCGGCTCCTCGATGTGCACGACCGCCGGGATGCCGTCGAACAGGACGAGCATCACCGCCGGCGCGAGCCGCTCCATGCGCAGCAGCTTGATGCGACGCGGATCCGACTCGGGGATCGCGGCGTCGTCGGCGACGCCCAGCTCGCGGTCGTACGCGCGCACGTGCAGCCCGGGCCAGCCCGACACCGCGCGCGAGCGCAGCACGAACCCGGTCACCGGACCGGCGGGTCCCTGCTGCACGGTCTCGCCGCCGGGAAGCCGCACCCGGCGCTCTTCTTCGTCGAGCTCGTCGCGCACGACCTTGTAGAGCGCGGCGAGTTCGGCGCGGTCGCTCGAGTTGACGGTGCCGACGCTGAGCGCGCCTTGGACGAGCGCGTCGGTCCAGGCGCGGTCGAGATAGAAGAAGCGGATCGATTCTTTCGGCAGCAGCTGCGCGTCGGCGACGAGGTACGAGAACGGCACGGCCTGAAGCAGGCGCAGCCGCGCGAGCCAGCCGCGCAGCTCGGGCGGCGTGACGCGAACTCCGAACTCCGCGTCGTCGTCCTGCGGCGCGAAGACGACCGACGCGAGCTTCGCGGTCGCGATCTGCATCGTCGCCGTGGCGGTGATGTTCATCTTCATCGCTTGCTCCTCGTCGCCCTCTTCTTCGCGGCGGTCTTCTTCGTCGCTGCCTTCTTGGCGCTCGTTCGCGGCCGCGTCGGCGTCGGCGCGCGCTTCGTCGCCTGTTCGATCAGCGCGTCGAGCGCATCGGGCTCGCGCACCGCACGCGCCGCGCCGCCGGCGCCGCGAGGCACCTGAACGACCTTGCCGATGCTGTCCGCCGTGAGGCGATCGATCGCGGTCGTCAGGCTTGCGCGCAAGCGCTCGGCGCCGACGCCCTCGAGCAGCGGCGACTTGTCGTCGATGCTCGCGACCGGAACGGCCGTGCGCTGCAGCGCCGCGACCGTTCCGGTGCCGACGCGCAACTCCTTCACCTGCGCCGCCGAGAAGCCGAAGCCGTCGGCGATCAGCTTGTCGAGGCCGCCTTCGCGCGCGAACGGCAGCGGCCGGCCGGGATCGACGAGCGGCCGCGACGGCGCGAGGACGCGATCGGGATGCGCCGCCGCTTCGAGGACGAGCTGGCGTGACAGCAGCTCGGCGAGGCCGCGGCCCGAGAGCGCGCCGCCGATCGCAGCGCCGAGCTTGGGCGCATCGGCGAGCACCGAGACCATCTCCTTCGCGCGCGCGGCGCCGAACTGCTCGCCGCGCCACGCCAGCAGCGCGCGAACGACCGAAGGCTGCGACAGCGCGAGCAGGCGACCGATCTCGAACGCGGCGGCGAGCGAGAGGTCCTCGCGGCCATCGGGAACGCTGCGCCGCAGCTGATCGCTGACGTGCGCGAGCGGCAGACGGCCTTCGCCGTCGGGCTGATCGCGCGTCGTCGGATACGTGCCGAGCGGGCCGCGGTACCACGCGCGGACGTGGTCGCCGCGGCGCGTCTGATGCGGCAGGCCGACGTGGCCGGTTTCGGTGAACTCGGGCGCCGGCCGCGCAAGCGGCGGCCGCGGCGGCGCGCCGGGAGGCAGCACCGGGTCGGCGGGCGCGGTGCCGAGCAGGCCGACATCGAGCCCGCGCATCAGGCTCTCGAAGCCGCCGACGCCGTTGACGGTGAACGACCAGTGCGCGAGGACCGGGAAACGGTACGTCTTCTCGAGCGCGAAGCGTTCGAAGTTGCCGCGATAGCCCTCGAGCATGCCGTCGCGGACGAGCCGGCCGGCCTCGTCCTGCGACGCGGTGAGCGCGACCTGCTCGATCTTTTTCTGCGTCGTCGACCATTGCCCGGCGACGGCCTTGCCGCTCGCCGCCGGCGTCGAGACCGCAGCGCTGCTCGCGCTCTTCTGCGCCGCGGCGGCGAGCCCCGCTCCGCGCGCCGCGACGACTCCCGGCGCCGCGACCGTGCCCATCACGAAGCGGTCGGGATCGCTCGCCGCGCTCGAGAGCGTGCGGTGGTCGAAGACGAACTCGGTGGCGAGGAAGTCGAACGTCGCGGGCGGCGGCTTCGCGAGCTCTTCGAGCTGGCCCTCGACGTTGATCAGGCACGCGAGGTAGCGCACCGGCTTGTCGTTGGTGCGGTCGTACTGCGGCAACCGGTTCGCGATCACGGTCGCGAGGAAGCCGTCGTCGTCGCCGTTGGCGAGCTCGGTGTCGTTGACGTCGACTTCGCGGACGTGGCAGAGCAGCGGCAGCTCTTCCTTGGTCGGAAAGATCTTGTCGATCGTCGAGCGCGTGATCGAGAGGTAGTTGCCGGTCGCGACGTCGTTGGTTCCGCTGAGGGTGACGCCCTTGGTGACGCAGTCGGCGACCGGCGTGTCGCCCGACAGCGTCGCCTCTCCTTCGGCGACGACGACGAGCGCGAGCCACGGCGTTGTCGTGTTGCCCGCAGCCGGCTCGCGTTCCCAAGGCAATGTGCGGCGCTTGAGGACGATCTGCGGCAGGCGCGACTCGTACGCGCCTTCGCTGTTCGCGGGCGGGAACGTCGACAGCATCTGGTCGGGCGGCAGTTGGAAGCGCGGCGACGTCACGCGCAGGTGGGTGTCTTGCTGCTCGACCGCACCGACCGAGCCGCCGTCGGCCTTGGTGAGCGTGACCTGGCCCGTGAGCGTGTAGTCGGCCGCCTTCAGCGGCGGGTTGGCCATGCTGTGGAGGACGAAGGTTCCGATCGCTGGCATCGATCACTCCGGATTCGTTGTTCGCGAACGTCGCGCCGAGGTCGTGCGCTTGCGCGCCGCGCGCGCGACCGGTGCGGCGCGGCGAACGCTGCGCGGCGTGCCGGTGTCGACGACTTCTGCGATCTCGCGGCCGCGGTTCGCTGCGGGCAGCCACGCGAGCGTCGCCTGCGCGGTGCCCGGAGCGACCGCGCCGCGCACGAGCAGGTCGAGGCTCGTCGACGCGAGCTGCGCGGCGACGGCGTCGAGGTCGGCACCGATGGCTGCGGCCATGACGCCGACGAGATGCCAGCCGTCTTCGCTCGCGACGCTGACCGTCACGCCGCTGGCTGCGTTGGCGGCCGGGACGATCGGATAGAGCAGCAGCGCGCGCTGGCCGCGGACGACGACCGTCGGCGCGACCGGCGTGCCGTCGGCTGCGCTGGCGCGCGCGCCGCCTTCGATCGCGAGCGAGAGGCCGCGGCCGGCGTCGGTGAGCGCCGGATCGTCGAGCGCGACGATGACGAGCGTCACCGGCGCCGCGAAACGGGTGCTGACGAGCGCCGTCCCTTCCACCAGATCGGACGCGCGCAGCCATCCGCTCTCGCGCTGCAGCCCGCGCTGGCGCACGCTGCGCGCGCGCCCTTCCACGTGGACGATCGCCTGCGCTGCGAGCGCAGAGCCGTGGCCGAGCATCGGCAGCATGCTGCCGGCGTGCCAGCCCGAGAAGCCCGGCCGCTGCCGAGCGGCGGCGACGCCGACTGCGACCGCGATGCGCTCGCTGCCGAGCGGCACCGCGAACGCGCCGCCCTGGTCGCCGAGCTCGACGTCGACGATCGTCTCGCCGCCGTGGCGGAGCGCGACGACGCGCGCGTTCGCGCCGGCGATCGCGAGCCGCGGCCGCGGCGCCTGCTCGTCGAGGTCGCGCGCTGCGTTCGGCAGCGCGAGGACGACGACTTCGCCGGCGCCGATGCTCGACCCCGGCGCGATCGCGCCGCGCGCGCCGACCGCGCGTGCGAGCGCGCCGTTCAGTGCGCTCAACCGCTCGCGCACCTCGCGCGTCGCGCCGCGGCCGCGCACCGCCGCGATCGGCGCGCGCGCGATGCGGCTGAGCGGCGCCGAGTCGGCGGCGACGAGCGTCTTGCCGATCGTCGTTCCGCGCGTCGCCGGAACGAGGTTCAGCACGGCGGGGATCGCCGCCTGCGTCGCCGCGGCGACGCGGTCGAGCGTCGGCGGATCGACGAGGACGAGCGCTCCCGCGGGCGCCTGCACGACCGTCGTCTGCTGCGCGGCGCGCTCGGGCTCGTCGAGCGCCGAGCCGAGCACGGCGACGACCTTCGGCCGCTGCACGAACGTGTGCACCGCCGGCGGCTTGCCAGGCGTGACGAGGTCGATCGCGGGCTTCGGCGGCGTCTGCACGGCGAGCCCGTCGGTGAGCGAGCCGAGCCGCGGCGGTGCGGCACGCTCGCCGCGCAGAGACGCGACCGCGGTCTTGCTCGCGCCGCCGCGGCCTGCCCACTCGGCGGCGATCGCGAGCACGGCGTCGTCGTTGGCCGCGGCGGGGACGAGATCGCGCAGCGTGGTCGCTTCGCCGAGGAACGTCGGACGCGTCGCCTTCTCGCTCACGAACGGCAGCGGCAGGCGAACGCCGGCTTCGACGCGGCGCTTGTAGTCGATCGGCGGCAATCCGGGCGGAATGTCGGCGACGCTCGCGAGCTTCAGGCCGTCGATCGCTTCGAGGACGTCGCCCTTCGGCAGCTTCGGGTTGCCGACGTCCTGCGCCGGACCCCAGACGCCGAGCGGGAACGACGGCGCACGATGGACCTCGGTCTGCAGGGCATCGATGTGCTGGCTGTGATCGCTGTCGCGCGTCAGCTCGATGTGCAGCACGGTCGCGACGTTCGAGAGCCCCATCGGCGCGAGGCCGATCGCGGCGCTCGGCGTCTGCTCGACGACGCGCGCCGCGCCGAGCTCGATGCGCCGCGTCGGCACGGCGTTGGTGATCGTGATCTCGAACTCGGCGTAGACCTCGAACGGCTTTTCCGCCGAGCCGTCGGCGACCGCGGTGTCGGTCGCGCCTCCGGGTCCCGTTCCCGATGGCAATGCGCCCTTGCCCGTGAGCGCGGCGAGGACGCGCGCCGTGTCTGGCCCGGCTTCCTCGAGGTACTTGCGGACGAAATCGCCCCACGGCAGGAGCGGCCGCGGCGGCTGGTTCGCATCGCCGAACTCGACCTCCAGATCGACCGGCCCGACCGAGAACGTCGCGATGCCGTGGAACTTCGGTCCCTCGACCATCACCTTCGCGCTGATCGAGATCGAGATCGTGATCTCGCCGATCCAGACGTCGATCGTCACGCCGGCGCGGATCGACGCGTAGACCTCGACCTCGAAGTGGAACGGGTCGAAGAAGACGATGCCGTCGGCGCCGAGGATGAGCTGCGCCCACGCCGGTCCGAACGTCGCCGAGACCTCGATCCGAACGCCGGCCATCACCGCTTCGGACGTCAGCGCGAAGTACGACTCGCCCTTGACGGTGATGAACGGTCCGACGCGCCAGTTGAGGCCGAGGCGCGGCACGACCGGATAGCCCTCGCGCTTGAACTTCGGGTGGTAGCCGCCGATCGTGAGCACGAACTGCCCGCGCAACGGCCCCTTGAACCAGCTCACGAACGCGAAGCCGCCGGTCAGCCGCACGTCGGGATAGAGCAGCCACGAGTTGTCGGTGAGCTGCGCCTGCACCCAGAGCACGCCCTCCTTCGACGAGAAGCGCGCGACGAGGCCGAGCTCGATCGAAACGAGCGCGACCTGCGGCCGCGGCAACGCCATCCGCGCGAGGCCGAGCAGAGCGACCTCGAGGCCGTCGCCGACCTGCACCGAGATCACGCAGACGCCGTCGACGAGCGCGAAGCTCGTGAACGAGACGCCGGCGGCGAACCAGAACGAGCCGCGCGCCATCGGGAACGTCGTGCCGAGCGCGATCAGCTCCGCCATCGGGTCGTCGCTCGGCTTCGCCGCCGGGTCGAGCGCCTTGATCAGCGGGTACTGGTCGAAGTGCGACAGCTCGCTCGGCAGCACGAGCAGCCGGTTGATGCCGAGCCCGCCGCCGATTCCGGTGAGAAAGAAGGCGGGCGGTCCGCCGATCGGGCCGTTGACGGCACCGAAGGCGAAGAACGACGCGAACTTCTCGCCGTTGACGACGCCCTGACCGTAGCCGCCGAAGACCGACAGTCCGTAGACGGCGAAGCGCCCCATCAGCATGCCGACGTATTGCGTCGTGTCGCCGCTGCCGAACTTGCGCAGGCCGCCTTCGAGCGTGATGCCGCCCATGTCGGCGTTGAATGCGAGGCCGGCGAGGTCGACCGCCCAGCGCGACGGATCGAAGACGTTCGCGTTCGAGTCGACGACGAAGCTCAGCTGCAGATCGTCGACCGCGGCGGTGAGGCCGAACAGCGAGACGCGGCCGTCGAGCAGCACCGAGATGCGATGCAGCTGGTCGTTGACGTGCTCGGCGCCGAAGCCGACCTGCTCGATGTAGAGCGGGCCGAAGCCCTTCTGGATCGCGAGCCACCACGGGCCGTCACCGTCGCCGGCGCGCAGCTGCACGAGGATCGGACCGCTGTCGTGCTTCTGCACCGCGAGCGCCGGGCTGAACGCAGGCGCGAGTCCGTTCGGGCCCTTGCCGGCGTCGCCGAGCACGCCTTGGGCGACGCCGTTGCCGCCGCCGGCGCCGGCGACTCCGGCGGCGAGCTCGGCGAGCTGCAGCTGCACGCCGCCGGCCTTGCTGCCCGATTCGACGCGCGCGAAGACGTGCAGCGCGACCGAGCCGATCGAGAACGATCCGAGTGAAAGCAGCGGCTTCTCGCTCTTGCCGACGCGCAGACCGACGCCGTTGACCGAGAAGCCCGGAGCGAACGCGAAGTCGGCGGCACCGGGCCCCGCGCGCAGCACGTCGACGACGATGCCGTCGGGCACCGGCGCTCCGCCCGACGCATCGATCCAGCGCGCGTCGGTCTCGAGCGAGAGCGTGATGTCGCTCGTGTCGACGAGCTTGGCGGGCCTGGGCAGCGAGACGCGAATGCCGATCGACTGCGCGCCGCCGCCGACGTCGGTCCCGGCGAGGCCGATCGTGAGCGCGTTGTCGATCGTGATGCTCGGATTCGCCGCGGCGACATTGGTCGCGAGGCGCTGCAGGCGCGGCAGCAGAAGGGTCGCGTCGAACAGCTGGCCGATCAGCGCCGGCGGCCCGGGCGCATCGGCGAGCGCGACGCCCTTGGCGACGTTCTGCACCGTCGAGCCGCCGACCGGCTTGGCGAGGAGCTGCGTCACGGCAGTCGTCTTCAGCACGAACGACGCGACGAGGTCGAGCACCGCTTCGAGCAAGCCGAGCGCGACCTGGTCGAGCGCCGTGCTCTCGCTGCTGCCGTCGACGAGGACGAGGTCGAAGCGGTTGCCGATCAGCCAGCGCGCGCCGACGAGGCGGTTGCCCGGCAGGCCGAGCGCGAGCCGCGCGCGCGCGCCGCCGATCGGCGCGTTGCCGGCGACGACGTCGAACGCGGGCCGCAGCAGCACCCCGCCGGCGTCGATCGTCGCCGGGCCGACGCCGAGCTCGAACGACGCGAGGCCGGTCGCGTTCAGCAAGAGCTCGAGATGCGCGTGATCGATCGCGGGCAGCCCGGCGAGATCGCCGCCGACGCGCACCGCGAACGGCGACGGCGTGACGCCGAGCGTGAAGCCACCGACGGTGATGCGCAGCTCGCCGGCGGTGAACGATGCCGTCGCGCCGCCCGGAAGCAGCGGGCCGAGCGCGGTCGCGATGGCATCGAGCGCAGTCGCGACGAGCGTCGGCAAACGCGCTGCGAGCGCCGCCGCCGGATCGGCGGCCCACGCCTGCAATGCCGCAGCCTGGAAATGGCCAGCGCTGCGCAGCGCGAGCGCGTCGCCGACGCGGACGACGAGCGTCCCGACCTGGCCTGCGACGCCGGGGTTCGGCTGCAGGTCGGCGAGCGCATCGAGGACGAAGGGAAGCGCCTGCGTCACCGCGGAGGCGGCGAGCGCGCCGAGCCCCGCGGGATCCGGAAACAGCGGGACGTCGGCGCCCGTCGCGGGGCGCAGGAACACGCTCAGCTGGTTCGCGAAGACGACGTGAACTGCAGAGCGGCCGCTGCTCGCCCCCGGCAGGCCGACGAAGACGTCGACGGCGGCCCGCGCCGCGGCGTTCGGCGCGAGCACGAGCTGGAACGCGCCGCCGGCGACGAGGCGCGATGTCGCACCGACCGGCAGCTCGAACGCACCGGTATCGATCGCGAGGCCAAGGCGTGCGCTGCCGCTGCCGTCGGCGTCGGCCTGCAATGTCACTCCGGTGGCGGGCGCCCAGGTGCCGGCGACGCCGTTCGCATTCGGGACGCCGAGGATCGGGCGCAGCGCGTCGAGCAACGCGACGAGCTTGGCGGGCGCGAAGGCAGCGCCGAGGCCGAGCGCCGCTTCGTTTCCGAACCACGCCGCGGCGTCGGCGAACAACGCCGCCGGCAGCAGCACGCGCCTGTTGCCTTCGCTGTCGGCGACGCCGAGCAGCCCGACCGCCGCGAGCGCGGCGTCGATGACCGGCCGCGCGCTGTCGTCGAGGCCGCGCAATCCTTCGAGCGCCTGTCGCGTCAGCTCGGCGGGGACGAGGCGCGCAAGCGCGCGTTCGAACGGTGCGGCTTGCGGATGCGGCCAGAGCTCGAGCTCGTCGGCGGCCGCGGCGCCCGGACGCGACCACGCGAGCGAGAGGCGCAGCGAGCGATCGAGGACGATGCCGACCGCGCCCGTGATCGGTGTCGACGCGCTGCCTGCTCCCGCCGCCGCGCCGATGCTCACCGAGCCGTCGACGACGCCGTTCGGGTCGACGACGAGGCGCGCCTGCCACGCGAACCAGCCGAACGCGTCGCTGCCGGTTCCGCTGCCCGTTCCCGCAGCTGCGCTCGCGGTGACGTCGATCCGGAACGGCGCGAATGCGATGCGTGCCGTGAGCGGGCCGGCGCTGACGAGCACTTCGCCGTCGGCGGCATCGGCGCCTTGCGGCCAGAGCGCGCGCAGCGCAGCGACGAGCTGCGCGCGCGACGTCGCCTGCGCGACGACGGCAGCGAGCGCGGCGCGCGCGTCGTTGAGGAGGTGCTCGATCGCATCGGGAACGCTGCCGCCGCCGGCGTCGACCGCGCCGATCGCGCGCAGCAGCGCCGTCACCGCAGCGCCCGCGCCTGCGGTCTCGGCGGCGATCGTCTGCGCGAATCCGGCGAGCAGCACGCGCGCTTCGGGCAGCAGCGTCGTCGCGGCGTCGAAGCCTGGCAGCGTTGTCGGCGCGTCGCTCGCCTGCAGCAGCCAGCGCTCGCGAACGAGATCGAAGACGCGCGCTTCGTGCAGCGTCAGCGTCGCCGTCGCGTCGCCGCTTGCTTCGGCGAGCGGGAGCGCGAGGTCGAGGCTGATGCGGCGCAGGTCGTGCGCGATCGCCTCGCCGGGAGCGCGGCCGGGATCGGGGCCGCCGATCAGCCAGGCGCCGCCGTTGCGGCCGACTCCGAGATGCAGCTGCAGCGAGCGCGCGCTCCTCAGGTGGACGCCGGCATCGTCGACGCGCAGCTCGCCGAGGACGAGGTGCGCGCGCGCGTCGACGCGCATCGTCCCAGCCGCTGCAGGCGGCGGCGCGAGCCGCGCCGCGAGCGCGATGACCAGCCGATCGGGGGGTGTCTTCGGCGTCGCGACCTGCGCGAGCGCGCGCAACGCCGCGCGGTCGCCGAGACCCGCAGCGACGATCGCGGTGATCGCGCGCTGCACCGCCGCGACACCGACCTCGCCGAACAACATGTGCACGGCGAGCCCGGCGCGAGGCGACGACGGCGGCGACGACGGCGGGCGCAGCTCGCGCGCCGGATCGTCGCTCTCGATGCCTTCGGCGAGCGCAGCGACGAGGTTGCGGCCGAGATGCAGGTCGGGGTCGTCGCCGAGCTCGTCGGTCTCGTCGACCGGCAGCGGCGGCAGCAGACGCAACAGCAAGCGCAATGCATCGGCGCCGGGCGCCGCGTCGAGCACCTGCAGCGAGACCGCATCGAGCGGAGTGCCGAGCGTGACGAGCGCGGTGACGCCACCGACCGCTTCGGCCGCGCGCCGCGCTGCGTGGCCCGCGCCGGAGTCGGCGACGATCGCGAGACCGCCGCCGAGCGCGGCGAAGGTGCCGACGACCTGCGCGATGCGCTCGGCCTGGCCCTGGATGCCGTCCTCGTCGCCGCCGCCGGCGATGCGGCACGCGTCGCGGCCGCCGAGCGCGATGAACCAGTCGCCGGTCGCTGCGGTCGGCGGCGTGAACGCGGCAGCCTGCAGCCCGGGCGCGGTGAGGTCGACGATGCGCTCGGCAGCAGCGTCGGGCCACGGCAGTGCGTTCGCCGCTGCGACCGCGACGTGCACGACGGTGGCTGGCGCAGCGCCGAGCAGGTCTTCGAGGTCGACGGCGATCGCGAGGTCGCGCTGCGCGCGGTCGATGAAGCGATGGACCGCGATCCCGTCCGGCACCGCGGTCGGCGGCAGGATGCGGCCGTCGCTGCCGCGCCAGCGCGCAGCGAGCGCGTCGAAGCCGGCGGCGATCGCGTCGCGACCTTCGATCAGCGCGGCGACGTCGGGAGCGCTGCGCGCACGCGCTGCGAGCACGCTTTCGAGCGTCGTCGCGGCGAGGCCGTCGCTGCGCGGGTGCCAGCCCTCGAGCGCGTCGACGACGGCGCGAGCGCCCGGCAGCGGGCCTTCGGGCCCGACCCAGGCGACGAGCTCGGCCGATGCGGTGCCGCGCGCCAGCGGCAGCCGCCAGGGATCTTCGGGGCTGCCGCTGCCGAAGACGATGCCGCGCACGCCGTTGCGCGCGCCGGTGACGAGCGTCGCGATCGCGTCGAAGGCGCGGCCGAGCAGTTCGTGGTCGCCGCGCAGCGCGTCGGCGAGCCAATGGCGCAGCGCCGCCTCGGGATCGACGACGAGCTCGGCGAGGTGCAAGCGCGCTGCGACGGCGCCGACCGGTGCGGCGCGGCGACGTCGCCAACCGAGCAGGCCGATGAGGTCGTCGAGCCACGGCGGCGCCGCAGCGGTCGCGAGCGCGGCGAGCAGCTCTTCGAGCGCGGCCCAGTCGGCAGCCGGCAGGACGACGCGTCCGGAAGCGTCGAGGCGCGGGATCGGCACTGCGAGCGGAACGCCGTCGCCGAGGTCGAGGACGAGATTCGGTGCGTTGAAGTCGAGCGAAACACCGCTCGCCGGCCGCCAGGCGGCGACCAGCGCGACGTGATCGGCGCGCAATTGCAGCGGCCCGATGTCGATGACGGCAGCGTTCTGGCCGCGCGCACGCAGTTGCAGCGCGACGTCGATCGCAGCGAGAAAGCTCGCGCGCGGCGCAGCGAGATCGAGGTCGACGAGCGTCAGCGCGAGCTGCGTTTCGATGCGCGTGCAGCGCTGGCCGATGTCGTCGACGGTGAACCGGATCGCCGGCCCGAACAGCAGCCGATCGCCGATCGTCCACGCCTGCAGCACGACCGGACCGGCGAGCGCGATCTGCCACGGCACGTCGGCGCTGCCGTCGCCGGTGACGTCGAGCGCGGATGCGGCGCGATCGGCGAGCAGATCGCGCAGCTGCGTCAGCAGCGCCGGCAGCTGGTCGGCGTGGTCGCGGACGAGGCCGAGCCAGTAGCCGCGCACCGCGGCGAGCGGATCCTGCAGCAGCGCGCCGAGCGCGATCGGCGTGACGCCGGGTGGTGGCGTCACGCCGAGCAGCACGCGCAGGGCCGCCGCCGCGGCACCGAGGCGATTCAGGACTTCGTCGGCGACGTCGGCGAAGACGGTCGCGCCGACTTCGGCGATCGCGTCGGGGCTCGAAAGGTCGAGCGTCGCGTGGTCGTGGCCGGCGATCGTGACGCCGTCGGCGGCGAGCAGCAGCGTGGGCTTCCGCGCACTGTCGAGCGCGAAGCCGGCGCGCACCGTCGCGACGTGCAGCGCCGTCGGCGCCGCGACATCGACGAGTGCGGCGCCGCCCGCGCCCTGGCCGACGACGAGCGCGAGCTGCAGCGACGGCAACGCGGTCGCGCTGCCGTTGCCGAGGTCGATCGAGCACAGCGTCGCTTCGCCGCGCAGCACGATGCCGGCGTGCGCGGGGCAGTCGATCGCGACCGTCGGCGCGATGCGGACGAGACCGGCGGCGCCCGGCGTCGCCGGCACCGAGATCGCGAGCTGCAGCGGACCGAGCGCGAAGGTGACGCGGCCGGCGGCGGCAGCGCCGCCGAGCAGCGCCGCGAGCTGCGCGAGCCAGGCATCGCGCGACGTCGTCTGCTGCAGCAACTCGCCCAGCCAGTGCGCGAGCGCGCCGACGCCGTTGCTCGCGAGCTGCTGCAGCGGCAGCGGCGGAACGCCGGCGCCGTCGCGCAGACCGACGAGGCCGGCGAGCGCAGCGAGCGGCCCGCCGGGAAGCGCAGCGGCCTGCGCGCGCGCCAGGCCGAGGACGAGATCGAGCACCGACGATTCGAGGTCGGCGAGCTCGGAGATGGACAACGTGAGGTCGCGCGGCGCCGGTGCGCCCGGCATCTGCAGGCCGCGCAGCGTCAGCGAGAACTCGGGCGGCGCACCGCCCGGCCCGGTCGGCACGACGAGCGCGATCGCGACGCCGCCGAGCCGAGCCTGCCCCGGCACCGCGGGCGCGCCGTCGGTCGTGATGTCGATCGCCAGCGTCGCGCGCGCGTTCGCGGTGCCGACGAGGATCGGCGACGCGACGCTGTGACCTTCCTTGGCGGCACGAAAGAGCGGCACGTGCGCAGACAGCTGTGCTTGCGGCGCAGTCGATGCGACGCGAACGCCGAGCCCGATCGCGACCGAGTCGGCGTCGCGGTCGTCGACGACGACGAACACGGTGACCTGGGGCGCGCTCGCCTGCGCGATCGGCAGCCACGTCGAGCCGTCGGGTCCGGTGCTTCGCTCGGCACCGCCGAGGACCTCGTCGATGAAGGCGACGAGCGCGTCGCGCTGGCGCTCGTTGGCGAGCATCGCACCGAGATGCTCGCCGGGATCGGAGAGCCAGCCGGGCTCGAAGGCGCCGTCGTTCGTCAGGCCGATCGCCTCGGCGAGGTTGCCGAGGACGCCGAGATCGTCGGCGGTCGTGCTCACTTGCCGCGGTCCATCGCGTGGCGCGCGATCGGCAGCACGGTCAGGCCTTGCGGCGTCGCCGACATCGCGGTGGGCAGCAGCGGTGCACCGTCCTCGTCGCGCCCGGAATCGGCCGCGATCTGGGTAACGAGCGCGACGACGATCTGCCAGCCGAAAGCGACGAGTCGCTCGCCCCAGACGTCGACGACGGCGGCGGGGCCGCGCGGCCGCGGCTCGGTCGCGGCGACCAGGCCGGCGGGACGCGATGGCTCGCCGACGAAGAACGAGACGTGGACGAACGTCGCGCCCGTCTGGTCGCATTGCACCGGAATGCTGATCGCGATCACGCCTTGCGCGAGCCGCGTCTGCACGCCGCCCGGCAGCACGAGCAGATCGCTCGAGCCGCAGCGCCAGAGCAGCGTCGGCGCGCGATCGGCGTTGGCGGCGTCGTCGTCGAATCCGGAGACCGCGAGCGCCGCGGTGCGAACGAGGTTGGGGAGCGCCTCGGCGCTCAGCGTCACCTCGCCGGATGCCTTGCCCGCGGGCAGCGGATCGGGCTTGAACAGCTTGGGATCGAGGATGCGCAGGTTGCTCGTGAGGAGCGCCGCGTTGAGCGGCAAGCGCGTGAAGTCGACCATGGCGCCGCGGTGCGAGGCGTGCGGTGGCGCTCAGCGACGCCGGTCGCGGTCGTCGTCCTTGCGGCGTGCTGCGCGCCGGCGTTGCCAGAGCCAGGCGATGCCCGCGAGCGGGATCGCGAAGAGGAGGAACTCGAACCAGCCGCTGCCGCCGTCGGGAGCGATGCCGAACAGGCGCTCGATGAAATCCATGCCCCGGATCTCCTCTTTCTTATCGCGTTCTTGTCGCGGGTCTGGCGAATCGCTGCGCGATTCCGGCGGCGCGAGGAGCGTTCCTTTTAGCGGTTGCGACGCGGGTTGCCAAGCGGCCCGAGCACCCCCATCACGGGCATTGCTTTCATTGACAGCGACAGATGCAGCGCGCAGGGCCTCGCCGCGATCGGCGAGCTCACGTTGTAGCGGCGGCCGGAGCGACGTCAGCGACGCGTGCGCACGAGACGCGGATCGAAGACGTCGCGCAGGCCGTCGCCGAGCAGGTTGAGGCCGAGCACGGTGAGCGCGATCGCGACGCCCGGATAGACCGCGAGCTGGGGCGCCTGGAAGAGCTGCTGCTGCGCTTCGTTGAGCATGCGTCCCCACGACGGCGTCGGCGGCTGCGTGCCGAGGCCGAGGTAGCTGAGCGCGGCTTCGGCGAGGATCGCGAGCGCGAACTGGATCGTCGCCTGCACGATCAGGATCGCGGCGATGTTCGGCAGCACGTGCTCGATCGTGATCCGCCACTCGCCTTTGCCCAGCGCCCGCGCCGCGGTGACGAACTCGCGCGAGCGGACGACGAGCGCGCTCGCGCGCGTGATGCGCGCGAAGACCGGGATGTTGAAGATGCCGATCGCGACGATCGACGTCACCAGCCCGGGCCCGTAGATGGCGGTCAGCATGATCGCCGAGAGCAGCGCCGGGAACGCGAAGGTGAAGTCGGCGAGCCGCATCACGACCTCTTCGACCCAGCCGCGCTGCACCGCCGCGAGCAGGCCGAGAGCGACGCCGAACGCGATGCCGATGCCGACCGCGATCAGGCCGACCGCGATCGAGACCCGGCTGCCGACGATGATCAGCGTCGCGATGTCGCGGCCGAGGCTGTCGGTGCCGAGCCAGTGCGACGCGCTCGGTGGCTGCAGCTTGTGGGGGATGTCGAGCTCGGTCGGCGAATACGGCGTCCAGAGGTAAGAGAGCAGCGCGAGGCCGACGACGATCGCGACGAGCGCCGCGCCGACGCGCAGGTTCGCGTGTCGCCAAGGCTGGCGTCGCTCGCTCATGTCGCCCGCGCCCTCGCGCGCAGCCGGGGGTCGATGACGACGTAGAGCACGTCGACGACGAAGTTGATGACGACGACCATCGCCGCGAGCAGCATGACGACGTTGCGCACGACCGGCAGGTCGCGGTTGGCGATCGCTTGGAAGACGAGCCGGCCGAGCCCGGGCAGCGAGAAGACCTGCTCGATGACGACGGTGCCGGTGAGCAGGTTGGCGAACTGCAGGCCCATCACGGTGAGCACCGGGACCATCGCGTTGCGCAGCACGTGGCCCCAGAGGACGCCGCGCGGCGACTGTCCCTTCGCTCGCGCGGTGCGCACGAAGTCCTCGCGCAGGACGTCGAGCACGGCCGAGCGGACGATGCGCGCGAGGATCGCCGCCTGCACGACGGCGAGCGCGAGCGCAGGCAGCACGAGCGACCGCAGCGCCAGAGCGGCACCTTCGCCCCAGCCCGGGAAGCCGCCGGCCGAGAACCAGCGCAGCTTCACCGCGAACAGCCAGATCAGCAGGATCGCGAACCAGAAGTTCGGCAGCGCGATGCCGACCTGGCTTGCGCTCATGACGCCGACATCGCCGGCGCGGCCATGGCGCGCCGCGGCGAAGAGGCCGAGCGCGAACGCGATCGCGGTCGTCAGCGCCATCGCAAGCAGCGCCAACGGGACGGTGACGACGAGGCGCTCGCCGACGAGCTGCGCGATCGGCGTGTCGTAGGCGATGCTCATGCCGAGCTCGCCGGTCGCAAGGCCTCGCATCCAGTCGGCGTAACGGACGAGCGGCGCGCGGTCGAGACCGAGCTTCGCCGACAGCGCCGCCACCGACTGCGGCGTCGCGCTCTCGCCGAGCATGACCTCGGCGGCGTTGCCCGGCAGGATGTCCAGGACGGTGAAGACGACGACCGACGCCGCCAGGAGCGTCAGAAGCAGGCTCGCGAAGCGCTTGAACAGGAAGAAGCTGATGGCCGACGCTCCGCGCGTGGTCTCGATCGACTTCTTATGATGGCGCAAAGCCGCCGCTGCGGCGGGAGATCGCGATGGCCACGTCCACCTACACCGTTCCGTTCCCGACCGACCACGTGCTGGTCGGCGGCGAGTGGCGCGCCGGCGCCGGGGGCGCGACGCTCGCGCTCGAGGATCCTTCCGACGGCAGCGAGCTCGCGCGCATTCCGCGTGGTGGCGCCGCCGACATCGACGCCGCGGTCGCCGCGGCGCGCGCCGCGCTCGACGGCCGCGACTCCTCCGCCTGGGGGCGCTTCGCCGCGGTCGACCGCGGACGCGTCCTCGCGCGGATCGGCCAGAAGGTGCTCGAGAACGTCGACCTGCTCGCCGCGCTCGAGGCGCACGACGTCGGCAAGCCGCTCAAGCAGGCGCGCGCCGACGCGATCGCGCTCGCGCGCTACTGCGAGTTCTACGGCGGCGCCGCCGACAAGGTGCACGGCGAGACGCTGCCGTTCGCGAACGGCTACACCGCGCTGACGCTGCGCGAGCCGCACGGCGTCACCGGCCACATCGTGCCGTGGAACTACCCGATGCAGATCGTCGGCCGCAGCGTCGGCGCCGCACTCGCGATGGGCAACGCGTGCGTCGTCAAGCCCGCCGAGGAAGCGTGCCTCACCGTGCTGGCGTTCGCTCGCATCGCGCTCGAATGCGGGCTGCCTCCGGGCGCGCTCAACGTCGTTCCCGGGCTCGGCGAGGAAGCCGGCGCGGCTCTCGCTGCGCACTCCGGCATCGACCACGTCTCGTTCACCGGCTCGGTCGCGACCGGCGCCCTCGTGCAGGCCGCGGCGGCGAAGAACGCGGTGCCGGTGACGCTCGAGCTCGGCGGCAAGAGCCCGCAGGTCGTGTTCGCCGACGCCGACCTCGATGCGGCGCTGCCGTTCCTCGTCAACGCCGGGATCCAGAACGCAGGCCAGACGTGCTCGGCCGCGTCGCGGATCCTGGTCGAGCGCTCGGCGTTCGGGCGCGTGCGCGACAAGATGGCCGAGCGCTACCGTGCGCTCTCGGTCGGACCGGCGGCGAACGACCTCGACGTCGGCCCGATGATCTCGGGGCGGCAGAAGCAGGGCGTCGACCACTATCTCGGCATCGCCCGTGACGGCGGCCTCGCGTTCGCCGCCGAAGGCAAGCTCGTCGCCGGTGCGCCCAAGGGCGGCCACTACGTGCGGCCGACGCTCGTCGACGACGTCCCGCCCGAGCACGCGCTCGCGCAGGAGGAGATTTTCGGACCGGTGCAGGTGCTGATCGCGTTCGACGACGAGGCCGACGCGATCCGGATCGCCAACGGCACCAAGTACGGCCTCGTCGCTGGCGTCTGGACGCGCGACGGCAGCCGCGCGCTCAGGATGGCGCGGGCGCTGCGCTGCGGCCAGGTCTTCGTCAACAACTACGGCGCCGGCGGCGGCATCGAGCTGCCTTTCGGCGGCGTCAAGCATTCCGGGCACGGTCGCGAGAAGGGCTTCGAGGCGCTGTACGGCTTCTCGACGCTGAAGACGATCGCGATCCAGCACGGCTGAGGCCGTCTTACCCAAAGGAGAAGCCATGCGGCTCGAAGGAAAGATCGCCGTCGTCACCGGCGCCGCGTCGGGGTTCGGCGAGGGCATCGCCAGGAAGTTCGTTGCAGAGGGAGCGAAGGTCGTCGTCGCCGACCGCGACGGCGCCGGCGCCGAGCGCGCCGCCGCGGCGCTCGGCAAGAACGCCGTCGGCGTGCGCGCGGACGTCACGAACGCGCGCGACGTGCAGGCGATGGTCGCCGCTGCCGTCGAGCGCTTCGGCAGCCTCGACGTTCTCGTCAACAACGCCGGCATGGGCCATCTGCCGCAGCCGCTCGAGGGCCTGCCCGAAGACGACTTCGACCGCATCCTCGCCGTCAACGTCAAGGCGATCTATCTCGCGGCGAAGGAGGTCGTGCCGCGCTTCAAGGCGCAGAAGAAGGGCGTCATCCTCAACATCGCGAGCACCGCGGGAGTGAGCCCGCGGCCGCGCCTCACCTGGTACAACGCGAGCAAGGGCTGGGTGATCACGGCGACACGCTCGATGGCGGTCGAGCTCGCGCCGTTTGGCATCCGCGTCTGCGCGCTCAACCCGGTCGCCGGCGAAACGCCGATGCTGAAGACGTTCATGGGAGAGGACACTCCCGAGGTGCGCGCGAAGTTCCTCGCGACGATCCCGATCGGCCGCTTCTCGACTCCCGAAGACCTCGGCAATGCCGCCGCCTTCCTGTGCAGCGACGAAGCGTCGATGATCACCGGCGTGGCGATGGAAGTCGACGGCGGCCGCTGCATCTAGCGGCCACGCCGCACCGAACGCGCGCGGTGCGCTTCAGGCGACCGGCGCTCGCCGCACGAGCGTCGCGATCGCACGCGCAACCTCGTTCCAGTCGGCGGGCTTGACGAGGTGGCGCGCAAAGCCGTTGCGCGCCGACGCGACCCGGTCGTGGTGGCTGCCGTGCGCCGACAGCACGAGCGCGGGCGCGGCGGCGGCGCTGCTTCTGTGCAGCAGATCGAGCAGCTCGTCGGCGCGATGGCCGCAGTCGAGCGCGAGATCGGAGAGCAGGACGTCGAAGCCGCCGGCGGCAACGCACCTTGCCGCTTCGGCGTACGTGCGGCAGAGCTCGACCTGCATCCCGAACGAGGCGAGCATGATCCGTCCGGCTTCGGCGATGTCGGCCTCGTCCTCGACATAGACGACGCGCAGGCCGGCGAGCGCGGCGCGCTCGGCGGCGGCGAGTGCGGCTGCGTCGTCGCGGCTGCCGTCGACGTCGACCGCGGCGACCGGCAGCTCGAGGGTGAACGTCGCGCCGCGCTGCGGCCCCTCGCTCGTTGCGTGCAGCGAGCCGCCGAAGAGATCGACGATGCTGCGCGTGATCGCCAGGCCGAGGCCGAGGCCGCGCTGCGAGCCGCCGGTCCCCTGGCGGAACGGCTCGAAGAGGTGCGGCAGCTCGCGCGGATCGATGCCGCGCCCCCAGTCGCGGACCTCGACGTGCAGCCGCGTCGCATCGATCCGCCAGCGCACCTGCACCTTGCCGCCGTCGGGCGACGCCTGCACCGCGTTGTTGATCAGATTCCAGACGATCTGCTCGAGCCGCACCGGGTCGGTCCGGATCAGCGCGCTGCTGCCATCTCCGGCAGCGTCGATCGTCACGCCCGAGGCGGCGGCGGCGGAGCGGACGACGCCGATCGCCTTCTCGATCACCTG
>DATJIM010000335.1:0-22142 GCA_035493195.1 Caldimonas sp. | reverse complement strand
CGCACGAAGCCCGACACCGTCGTGCACGCGCCGAGCGAGGAGCCGCTCTACGACGCCAAGGAGATCTACGGCGTCATTCCGCAGGACACGAGGAAGCCCTACGACGTCCGCGAGGTGATCGCGCGCATCGTCGACGGCTCGCGGCTCGACGAGTTCAAGTCGCGCTACGGCGCGACGCTCGTCACCGGCTTCGCGCACTTGTACGGCATGCCGGTCGGTGTCATCGCCAACAACGGCATCCTGTTTTCCGAGTCGGCGCAGAAAGGCGCCCACTTCATCGAGCTCTGCTGCGAACGGCGCGTGCCGCTCCTCTTCCTGCAGAACATCACCGGCTTCATGGTCGGCAAGAAGGTCGAGAACGCCGGCATCGCGCGCGACGGCGCGAAGATGGTGACCGCGGTGGCGACGGCGCAGGTGCCCAAGCTCACCGTGCTCATCGGCGGCTCGTTCGGCGCCGGCAACTACGGCATGTGCGGCCGCGCCTACTCGCCGCGTTTCTTGTGGATGTGGCCGAACGCGCGCATCAGCGTGATGGGCGGCGAGCAGGCGTCCGCGGTTCTCGCGACGGTCAAGCGCGACGGCATCGAGGCGCGCGGCGGCACCTGGTCCGACGACGACGAGCGCGCGTTCAAGGCGCCGCTCCTCGAGCAATACGAGCACCAGGGACATCCGTACTACGCGAGCGCGCGGCTCTGGGACGACGGCGTCATCGACCCCGCCGAGACGCGGCGCGTGCTCGGCCTCTCGCTCGCGACGACGTTGAACGCGCCGATCCCGGCGACGAAGTTCGGCGTGTTCAGGATGTGAGGCTTGGATTGAGGATGACGAATGCGTACCGCACGCGGACATGGGCGAGCGGACGGTGTGCTCCGCTCCATGTCCCCCGTCCCGATGCTGCGTGAACAAAGAATTCCGGAACAGGACACAAGCGATGTTCAGCAAGATCCTGATCGCCAACCGCGGTGAGATCGCCTGCCGCGTCATCAAGACCGCGCGCAAGATGGGCATCGCGACCGTCGCGGTCTACAGCGACGCCGACGCCGGCGCGCGCCACGTGCGGCTCGCCGACGAAGCGGTGCGCATCGGCCAGGCACCGGCGCGCGAGTCGTATCTGCGCGGCGATGCGATCGTCGTCGCGGCGAAAGCGACCGGTGCGCAGGCGATCCACCCGGGGTACGGGTTTCTTTCGGAAAACGAGGAGTTCGCTGCCCGGTGCGCCGGCGCGGGGATCGTTTTCATCGGCCCGCCGGTCGAGGCGATCCGTGCGATGGGATCGAAATCGGAGGCGAAGAAGCTGATGGAGAAAGCCGGCGTGCCGCTCACGCCCGGCTACCACGGCGATGCGCAGGACGAGGCGCTGCTTGCGCGCGAGGCGGCGCGGATCGGCTTTCCGGTGCTGATCAAGGCCAGCGCCGGCGGCGGCGGCAAGGGCATGCGCCGTGTCGACCGTGGCGAGGACTTCGCCGCCGCGCTCGCGTCGTGCCGGCGGGAGGCGAAGAGCGCGTTCGGCGACGACCACGTCCTGGTCGAGCAGTACGTGCTGAGGCCGCGGCACATCGAGATCCAGGTCTTCGCCGACACGCGCGGCCAGTGCATCCATCTCTTCGAGCGCGACTGCTCGGTGCAACGCCGCCACCAGAAGGTGCTCGAAGAGGCGCCGGCGCCGGGAATGACGGCCGAGCGGCGAGCTGCGATGGGTCGCGCGGCGGTCGACGCGGCGCGCGCGGTCGGCTACGTCGGCGCCGGCACCGTCGAGTTCATCGCGCATCCCGACGGCCGCTTCTATTTCATGGAGATGAACACGCGGCTGCAGGTCGAGCATCCGGTGACCGAGATGATCACCGGCGTCGACCTCGTCGAATGGCAGCTGCGCGTCGCTGCCGGCGAGCCGCTGCCGAAGACGCAAGGCGATCTCGCGATCTCGGGGCATGCGATCGAGGCGCGCATCTATGCCGAGGATCCCGACCGCGGCTTCCTGCCGTCGACCGGGCGTCTCGTCCACCTGGCACCGCCGCCCGAGAGCGCGAGCGTGCGCGTCGACACCGGCGTCGAGGAGGGCGATGCGATCACGCCGTTCTACGACCCGATGATCGCCAAGCTGATCGTCCACGGCACCGACCGCGCGGCTGCGCTCGCGCGGATGCGCGACGCGCTCGCGCGCTTCCGCATCGTCGGCGTCGCCAGCAACGTCGAGTTCCTCGGTCGCCTGGTGGCGACTCCGTCGTTCGCGAACGCCGACCTTGACACCGCGCTGATCGAGCGCGAGCACGACCGGCTCTTTCCGGCGGCGTCGTCGCCTCCCGACGACGCCTGGCTCGTCGCCGCGCTCGCCGAGGTCCAGCGCGATGCCGAAGCGGCGCGACGCGCGGCGGCGAACGCGCGCGACCCGGCATCGCCGTGGCGCGCGCTCGACGGCTGGCGTCTCAACGGCAGCGCGCTGCGTCGTCTCGGCTTTCGCCACGGCGAGACCATGCGCGAGGTCGACGTCGCGGCGCTGCCCGGCGGAGTCTGGCAGCTCGCGCTCGACGGTACGACGACGCCGGCGAGCGCGCGTGCCTCGAGCGACGGCTCGCTCGCAGCGACGCTCGGCGATCGTCGTCTGCCGGCCGCGGTTGTCGCGCGAGGTGAGCAACGACACGTCTTCCTCGACGGCCGCGCCCACGCGTTCGCGCTCGTCGACTTGTTCGGCGTCAGCGGCGCCGAGCACGATGAGGAGGGTGCGGGCCTCGTCGCGCCGATGCCGGGCAAGGTGATCGCGCTCATCGCCGCGCCGGGTGCCGCGGTCGAGAAGGGCGCGCCGCTGCTCGTCCTCGAGGCGATGAAGATGGAGCACACGATCAGCGCGCCGCGCGCCGGCACCGTGAAGGCGTTTCGCGTCGTCGCCGGCGAGCAGGTGAGCGAAGGCGCCGAGCTGGTCGACTTCGAGTGAGGCCGGCCGTTCGTCGAGATGACGTCTTGACTTGAGACAAAATCTCATTACGATCATCCCTGTCGCAAATGCCGAAGGTGGATCGCGCCATGGCCATGACCCGCGCCGAGATGGATCGCCGGATCGACGAGCACTTCCACTTCGAGGCCAACGACGACGTCGACGGCGTGCTCGCGACGCTCGCCCCCGACGCCGAGCACGACATCGTCGGCTGGCCGTCGGGGCCGACGCGCGGCCGCGCGGCGGCGCGCCCGTTCTACGAAGCCCTCTTCGACGACCTCGCCGACGGCGAGGTCAGGAGCCTGCGGCGGCTGTACGGGGAAGACTTTCTCGTCGACGAGTCGCTCTGGCGCGGCCGCGCTCCGGGCCGCCCGTTCGGCCTCGACGGCCGCGGCCGGCCGCTCGAGTTCCGGCTGCTGCACGTCGTCGAATTCGCGGGCGACGGCGGGATCCGGCGCGAGAACGTGTGGGTCGACCTCGGCGCGATCGCGCGCCAGCTGCCGCAGGACTGAGATGGCGACCGCCGACGGCTCACAGCGGCCGAACCAGAAGCGGCGCACCCGCAAGGACCTGCTGCAGGCGACGGCGCGGCTGCTGCAGCAGGGCCGCCGGCCGAGCCTCGAGGAGATCGCCGAGGAGGCGCTCGTCTCGCGCGCGACCGCGTACCGCTACTTCCCGGGCGTCGAGCCGCTCCTCGTCGAAGCGGCGCTCGACACTGCGGCGCCGGAGCCGCGCGAGGCGCTGCGCGGGGCGTCGCCCGACGATCCGGTCGCGCGCGTGCAGCGCGTCGACGCCGCTCTGCACGACATGATCGTCGCCCATGAGCCGCAGCTGCGGCTCATGCTCGTCCATTCGCTGCAGCGCAGCCTCGCGCGCGACACCGACGTGCGGCTGCCGCCGCGACAGAACCGGCGCACGCCGCTGATCGAGGCGGCGCTCGCGCCGGCGCGCGAGCGCTTCCGGCCGGCCGAGCTCAAGCTGCTGAGCCGCGCGCTCGCGCTCGTCGTCGGCACCGAGGCGATGGTCGTCTGCAAGGACGTGCTGCAGCTCGACGACGCGGACACGCGCAAGGTCAAGCGCTGGGCCGTCAAGGCGCTCGTCGAGGCCGCGCTGAAGCGCGCCTGACGTCGACGTTCTTCCCACCTGATGCGAAAGGAGCCTGCCATGCCCACCCACGTCGCTCGTCCCGCGCTCGCAGCGGTTCTGGTCGGCGTCGCGCTCGCCCCCGCGGCGCGCGCCGCCGACCCTGCGCCTCTCGTCCAGCGCGGCGAGTACCTCGTCGTCACCGGCGCCTGCGCCGATTGCCACACGCCGATGAAGATCGGCGCCAACGGGCCGGAGCCGGACACCAGCCGCATGCTTTCCGGCCATCCGGAATCGCTCGTCATGCCTCCCGCGCCCAGGTTGCCGACCGGGCCGTGGCTCGTCGTCTCGTCGGCGACCAACACTGCGTGGGCGGGGCCGTGGGGCGTGAGCTTCACCGCCAATCTCACTCCGGACGGCGACACGGGGCTCGGCCGCTGGAGCGCGAAGCAGTTCATCGACACGATGCGCACGGGTCGCCACCTCGGCGTCGGCCGGCCGGTGCTGCCGCCGATGCCGATCCCCGCCTATCGCCACTTCAGCGACGCCGACCTGGCGGCGATCTTCGCGTACCTGCAGTCGATACCGCCGGTGAAGAACCGCGTGCCGCAGCCGCTGCCGCCGGCCGATGCGCCCGCCGCCGCGGCGTCGTCCAAGAAGTGAAATCGACGAAGGCTGCGCGGAAACGACGGTGCGCCGGCCGTACGAGTTGACGAGACCGCTGGTTTCGAGCGTCGCTTCGGTTCCGGTCAGGCGCGGCGGCGAGCGCGTCGTGGTCTGCCGGCGCTGGCGTCGATTCCGGCGACCAGGACGTCGAGGGCGACGCTGCGCAAGTGCTCGGCCGTCGCGGGGTCGGCCATCTCCGGCGGCAACGTGACGTCGGTCCAGAGCATCGCCAGGCCGTGCACCTGCGCCCACGCGGCGACGGCGAGGCTCGCGAGCGTGCGCTCGTCGGCGACGCCGCGGCCGAGGTGGAGCGCGACGGCGCGCAGCAGATTGCCCCAGGCGCGCTGCGCTTGATCGTGCACTGCCGGCGTCGGCCCGCGCGCGCTCGGGCTGAACATCAGCCGCAGCACGTGCGGATGCGCGAGCGCGAAGCCGATGTAGGCGAGGCCGGACGCGCGCAGGACGTGCGGATCTTCGCTGCGCGGCTCGAGCGCGTCGGCGAAGCGCGTCCAGCCGGTCAGGCGAAGGGCGTCGAGCAGGTCCTCCTTGCTCGGGAAGTGGTTGGCGGGCGCGGCGTACGAGACGCCGAGCGCGCTCGCCAGCGAGCGCAGCGAGACGGCCTCGACGCCGCCGCGCTCGAGCGCGGACCATGCCGCGTCGAGCAGCGCGGCGCGCAGGTCGCCGTGGTGGTAGCGGCCGGAGGGCTTGCGGCGCAGCGGGGCAGGCTTCCTCGGCATGGCCGGATTATTCGCCGGCCCGGCGGCGGCAGCGGACGCGTGGCGAACTTGTCGTTGACAACTTGCCGTCGCTGCCATATCTTGTCGGCATCAATATCTAACGTGCCGAGGTCACCATGCCCGTCGCAAGATCGAAATGCGCCGCCGCCGCCTTGGTCGCCTGCGCCGCCGTCGCGATCAGTGGCTGCAGTTGGATCGCCGTGCAGAGCGCGCCGGCGAAAGTGCCGCAGCCGACGACCGCCGAGGGCCAGGCGGTCGCCGCCGAGTTCTGGACCGCGTTCCACGCCGGCCGCTACGACCGCATCGACGAGCTGCTCGAGGCGCACGCGCGCGTCCTCGTCGCCCGCCCGGGCGACACCCTGACGACGGCGCACAAGGCGTGGCTGCACGCCTGGAAGCTGTCCGAGCGCGCGCGTGTCCGGCTCGAAGCGCGGATCACCGAGCACGCGACGCTCGCGCGCACCCTGTTCGACGAGGCGGCGCGCCTCGATCCGGCGGACGCCCGCGTGCTCGGCTTCGCCGCCGGAATGACGATGGCCGAAGGCGCGATCCTCGGCGACGAGAAGGAGAAGAGGCGCGGCTACTACCGGATGAAGGACGCGGTCGCAGCGTTCCCGGAGTTCAACCTCTTCAGCAGCGGCTACTCGATGAGCGGCGGGCCGAGCGACGGCGCGCCGTTTCGCGAGGGCCTCGAGCAGCAATGGCAGACGCTCGACATCTGCTTCGGCACGCGCCTGTCGCGCCGCGAGCCGAGGATCGAGCCGTACCTCGGCCTGCGCACGACCGAGGGTCCGAAGCGGGTCTGCTGGAACTCGTGGATCGCGCCGCACAACTGGGAAGGCTTCTTCCTCAACTTCGGCGACATGCTCGCGCGCTCCGGCGACCTCGCGAACGCGCGCACGATGTACGAGGCGACGCGGCTGTCGGCAACGTACGCCGAGTGGCCGTGGCGCGGCGTCCTCGAGCGCCGGCTTGCCCACCTCGACGAGCTTCCGCAGCGGCTCAACGACGCCGCAGCCGGCGAGCGCGAGTGGACGCCGATGGTCCAGAGCGTGTTCGCGTGCACCGGCTGCCACCAGGCGCACGGCCGGTCGCTGCTGCCGTGACCGGGCGGCGCCCGACGGCCGCCGCGTCGACGTTCTACGATCGCAGCCGCCGGCGGCGAGCGGCGAACGGAGCAGCGACATGCGGACGGTGCGGACGGGCGAGTTCGAAGGCGGATCGGTCTTCATCGACGGCGACTGGAAGCCGCTCTCGGAAGGCAAGATCTCGCTCTTCGACTGGGGCTTCACGCGCTCGGACGCGACGTACGACGTCGCGAGCGTCTGGAAGGGCGCGTTCTTTCGCCTCGACGACCACCTCGATCGCTTCTTCGCGAGCATGAAGAAGCTGCGGATGGCGATCCCGTACCGGCGCGACGAGGTGCGTGCGATCGTGCACGGCTGCGTTCGCGCCGGCGGGCTGCGCGACGCGTATGTCGCGATGGTGTGCACGCGCGGCGTGCCGCCGCCCGGGTCGCGCGATCCGCGCCTCGCGACCAACCGCTTCTACGCCTACGCGGTGCCGTTCGTCTGGATCGCACCGCCGGAAAAGCAGCGCGCCGGGATCGACCTCCACGTCAGCCGGCGCGTCCGCATCGCTCCCGAGTCGGTCGATCCGACGGTCAAGAACTACCACTGGCTCGATCTCGTGCAGTCGCTGTTCGACGCCTACGACCGCGGCGGCGACACGAGCTGCGTCGTCGACGCCGCCGGCAACGTCACCGAAGGCCCCGGCTTCAACGTCTTCGCGGTGCGAGACGGCGTCGTCGCGACCGCGGCACGCGGAGTGCTCGAGGGCGTCTCGCGGCGCACGGTGATCGAGCTCTGCGAAGCGCTGGCGATTCCGCTGCGTGTCGGCGTGCTGCCTGCCGACACGCTCGCCGACGCCGACGAGGTCTTCTTGAGCTCGACCGGCGGCGGCGTGCTGCCGATCGCCAAGGTCGACGGCAAGCCGCTGCGCGGCGCCTTCCCCGGGCCGGTCACGCAGCGCCTGCACGACGCTTACTGGGCCCTGCACGACGACCCGCGCCACCGCGACCCCGTCGCCTACTGAGGCTTGCAAAACGCGATCGCCCGCCCTACATGGGCAGGTGCGCTCCGCCGTTCGGCGGATTCGCCGCTTCGGCGCGCGCCGTACCGTGCGCGCACCGAATCGAAGGAGATCGCGATGGACCAGCCGACCACAAACGAAGCGACCGCGGCACTGCGCGCGCACTCGGAGGCGATGGCCGCGATCGTCGACGCGATCGGCGCATCGACCGTCGCCGTCCTCGGCCGCCGCGGCACCGTCGCTTCGGGCGTCGTCTGGAAGAGCGGGCTCGTCGTCACTGCGGCGCACGTCTTTCGCCGCACGCCGGCGGCAGCGACGCTCGTCGCCGCCGGCGCTCGCTCGCTCGCCGCGACGCTCGTCGGCATCGACTCGGCGACCGACCTCGCGCTCTTTCGGCTCGCCGAGCCCGATGCGCTCGCGCCGCTCGTCGCCGGCGACGCCGAGACGCTTCGCGCCGGCAGCACCGTCGTCGTCGTCGGCCGCAGCGGCGAAGGCGACGCGATCGCGAGCGCCGGCATCGTCAATCGTGTCGGCGGCGCGTGGCAGACGTGGCTCGGCGGCTCGATCGACCGCCTGATCCGGCTCGACGGCGGCGTCTACGACGGCCTCTCGGGCGCGCCGGTCGCCGACGCGTCGGGCGCGCTCGTCGGCGTGGCGACGGCGGCGCTCTCGCGCAGCTACGGCATCGTCGTTCCGGCGCCGACCGTCTCGCGCGTGGTCGAAGCGCTTCTCGCCCAGGGCCGCGTCACGCGGCCTTGGCTCGGCATCGGCGCGCAGTCGGTGCCAGTGCAGGGCGCGGGCGCCGAGCAAGGCGGGCTCCTCGTCACCGCGGTCGTCGCCGGCGGCCCCGCCGAGCGCGCGGGCGTCAGGATCGGCGACATCATCGTCCGCGCCGCCGAGAGCGCGGCGGCGAACCTGCGCGAACTCCGCCAAGCCCTCGCCGCGCACGTCGGCAGCATCGTCACGCTCGGCATCCTGCGCGGCGGCGCGCCGCTCGACCTCAGCGCCGAGGTCGGCGAATGGCCCGAGCAGCGCTGCCGCTGAGGAACGATTCGATGCCGACGCTGAGGATCGCGATCGCTGCGTCGTCGGCGCTCGTTCGCGCCGGCATCGCCGACGGCCTCGCCGCCGAGGGCGGCTTCGAGATCGTCGGCTCGGCAGCGACGCTCGCCGAGCTCGCCGCCGCTGCCTGGTGTGGTGCCGAGATCGTCGTCGTCGACGTCGGCACGTCGGCCGACGCCGACCTCGACGCGATCGCCGGCAACGGGCCGCACGCGATCGTGCTGGCGAGCGACGGCGACGAGCGCACCGGCGAGTGGCTGATCGACGGCTGCTCGGTGCTGCGTCGCGGCGCCGCCCCGGCGGCGATCGCCGGTGCCGCGCGCGCCGCGCACGCCGGCCTGGTCGCGACCTCGCCCGCGTTCGCCGCCGAGGCGCTGCGCTACGAGCGCGTCGGCGTGCGGCCGCCGCTGCCGGCGGGATTCGAGGCGCTGACGCCGCGCGAGCGCCAGGTCCTCGCGGCGATGAGCAACGGCCTCGGCAACCGCGAGATCGGCGGCGCGCTCGGCATCTCGGCCCACACCGCGAAGTTCCACGTCGCACAGATCATCGCCAAGCTGCAGGCGCAGTCGCGCGCGCACGCGGTCGCCAAGGCGCTGCGCGCCGGCTTCGTCGACGCCTAGCTTCGGCGCCGGCCGTCGATCGCGGGCACCGCGGCGCCGCACCGCGCCGTGCGTGGTCGAGAATGGCACCCTGAGACATCGTCGAAAGGGTCCCAGTGTCGTTCGCCCACCAGATCGCCGAGAACGTGAGCGTCTTCCTGGCGCAGACGATCGCCTCGCCGATCCAGATCCTCTCGGTGTGCGCCGCCGCCGTCGGCGTCGGGTTCACGATCAGCAGCGGCTTCGTGAAGACGATGGTGCCGCTGCGCTGGTTCGGCGTGCTCAGCAACATCGGCTTCCTGAGCTACGGAATTCTCTTTCCCAACTACGTCATGGTGCTCATGCACGGCGTGCTGCTGCCGATCAACTGCCTGCGGCTGGTCGAGATGACGCGGCTGACGCGGCGTGTCCGCGCGGCGACGCGCAGCGCCGACCGCTCCGGGCTCTGGCTGCGGCCGTACATGAAGCAGAGCAAGCGCAAGAAGGGCGACATCCTGTTTCGTCAAGGAGACGACGCCGACCATCTCTACATCCTCGTCGACGGGCGGGTCGAATTTCCCGAGAGCGGGGGGAGCTTCGGACCCGGCACGATGTTCGGCGAGATCGCGTTCTTCTCGCCCGAGAGGAAGCGCACGTTGAGCGCGCGCTGCGCCGAGGACTGCGTGCTTCTCAGCATCAACCAGAGCACGCTGCTCCAGCTCTACTACCAGAACCCGAGCTTCGGATTCGAGATCGTCGGACTCGTCGCCGGCCGCCTTTCGGCCGACATCACGCGCCTGCGCGCCCAGCTGCGCGACGCGCAGCCGATGGCCTGAGCCGCGCGGCGAGCCGGCTAGAGCTCTTCTTCCTCGTCCTCGTCCGACGTCTCGTCGGCGAGCGATTCGATCGTGTCGTCGTTGCCGGTGATCGACTCGGCGCCGTCGAGCGCGTCCTTCGAGCGCGCGATGCGGTCGGGACCGATGTCGGCGCCGTCACGCGCGCCTTCGGGAACCGCTTCGGCGCGCTCGCCGGTGCCTTCGGCGTCGGTGTCGGTGTCGGCGAGGACCGGCGTCGCGCCGCCGAGTGCGCCTTCTTCGGGCTCGGTCTTCAACCGCGTCGCGCCCTGGATGTCGCTGCCGGTGTCCGAGGTGTCGCTCGGGCCGAGCAGGTCGTCGTCGCGGCCGCGAGCCTGTTGCGGCGCGCGGTCGCCGCCGAGGATGCTGCTTTGGGACATGGTGTCGGTCTCGGTCGTGGAATGCACTCAGGATGATCCACCAAGAGGACGCTGTCAGTCGGCGATCACCCCGAAGCGGACGAGGCGTGATCCGACGGCACCGGCGAGCGGGTCGCCGATCGCCGACGATGCGCGTTGCCAGGCGGCGGCGATCGCGGCGGCATCGGCGCTGGCGGGCATCGCATAGCTGCGATCCACGTCGAAGCACCACGACGCCAGCCGCGCACGGTCGACGCCGCCGGTCGTCTCGCCGAGCGCGAGCTCGAACGCGAGCCGCCACCATGGCGACGCGGAGCCGAGAGCGCGGCGGACCGAGTGCAGCGGTCGCCCGGACTGTGCGTTCACGACGACGTCGAGCAGGCTGCGCCAGTGCGGGACCAGGCCGTCGCGCTGCACCGCCCGTGCCGCCCAGCGCTGCACGCGCGGCGCATCGTCGGCCAGCGCCGCGAGGACGAGCGCTTCGCGGCCCGTCGCATCGGCCCGCTGCCAGCAGCCGGCGTACGCGACCGCGCGCGTGCGCTCGCCGGGCGCGCGCAGCCACCGTGACGTCGCGCGTTCATCGAAGCCGCCGAGCGCGATCAGGGTGTGCAGCGCGATCGAGCGGCGACGGTCGTCGTCCGCGCGCCCGGCATCCGGGGCGTCGAGCGCACGCGCCGCCGCGGCCCGGATCCTCGCGCGCTCGGCATCGCTGCTCGCGGCGAGTGCACACGCACGCACGGCGGCGCTCGGGTCGAACGCGAACCGCTCGATGTACGCTGCGCGGTCCGCGCCGCTCGCGCCCAGCGCCGACGCGAGCCCGGCGCGGCGCACCGCCGCGTGCGGGCTGACCGCCGCCGCCAGCCACACCGCATCGCGCCACCGCGCGTTCCGCAGCGCTTCGGCAGCGCGCGTCGCCGACAGCGCGGCGACGATGTCCCGGCCAGCGGCGTCATCGTGGAGCAGCGTCGCGAGCGCGGCTTCGTCGGGTGCTGCGGCGCGGCGCATCTTTCCGACGATCCGGCGCAGCGCCATCGGCGCAGTGCGCGTCGCGGCAACGACGCGCGCCAACCGCTCGGGTGACGCGAGGAACGAGTCGATCGACGCCACGACGGCGTCGCCTTCGACGCGACCGCCGCGCCTCAGCGCCTCGACCGCGTCGAGCGCGAGCGCCCATGCGGGGACGAGGTCATCGCGCAGGTGCGCCGCGAGGGCCGTCGCCGCGGCGCTGCGGACCTGCGGCACCCAGTCGTTCGCGCGGGCGAGGAGAACGCGAATCGCCTCGGGCCGCGGTGCGCTCGCCAGCTCGCGCACCGCGGCCTCGCGAACATGGCCGTTGCCGTCGAAAACGCGCTCGAGCGCGTCGGCCGCCGTCGGCGGCGACTGCGCTTCCGCGTCGCCGTGGCGCTGCGCGCGCGAGCGAACGGACGCTCGGCTCGCCCGCACGAGGATGCGGTCGAGCCAGCGGATGAAGGCGCCGATCAGACGCGTTCGACGACGACCGCGATGCCCTGGCCGACGCCGATGCACATCGTGCACAGCGCGAAGTGGCCGCCGCTCTTGTGCAGCTGGCTGACGGCGGTCGTGACGAGCCTTGCGCCGCTCGCGCCGAGCGGATGGCCGAGCGCGATCGCGCCGCCGTTCGGGTTGACGCGCGCGTCGTCGTCGGCGAGGCCGAGGTCGCGCAGCACGGCGAGGCCTTGCGCGGCGAACGCCTCGTTGAGCTCGATGACGTCGATCTGCTTGAGCGAGAGGCCGGTGAGCTCGAGCACCTTCTTCGTCGCCGGCGCCGGCCCGACGCCCATGATCCGCGGTGCAACGCCTGCAGTCGCCATGCCGACGACGCGCGCGCGCGGCACGAGGCCGTGGCGCGTGGCGGCGCGCTCGCTCGCGATCAGCATCGCGCAGGCGCCGTCGTTGACTCCCGACGCGTTGCCCGCGGTGACGCTGCCGTCGGGGCGGACGACGCCCTTCAGCTTGGCGAGCGCCTCGAGGCTGGTGTCGCGCGGATGCTCGTCCTTCGAGACGACGACCGGGTCGCCCTTCTTCTGCGCGATCGTCACCGGCACGATCTCGCGCTCGAAGAAGCCCGCCTTCTGCGCCGCGACCGCCTTCTGCTGCGACGCCAGCGCCATCCGGTCCTGCGCCTCGCGCTCGATGTTGAAGTCCTTGGCGACGTTCTCGGCCGTCTCGGGCATCGAGTCGACGCCGTATTGCTCCTTCATCAGCTTGTTGACGAAGCGCCAGCCGATCGTCGTGTCGTAGACGGCGTTCGTGCGCGAGAACGCGGTCTCCGCCTTCGGCATCACGAACGGCGCGCGGCTCATGCTCTCGACACCGCCCGCGATCATCAGCTCGGCCTCGCCCGACTTGATCGCGCGTGCCGCGCTGCCGACCGCGTCGAGGCTCGATCCGCAGAGCCGATTGATCGTCGCGCCGGGCACCGTCTGCGGCAGACCGGCGAGCAGCAGCGCCATCCGCGCGACGTTGCGGTTGTCCTCGCCGGCCTGGTTCGCGCAGCCGTAGAGCACGTCGCTGACGGCGGCCCAATCGACCTTGGCGTTGCGCTCGATCAGCGCGCGCAACGGAATCGCCGCGAGGTCGTCGGCGCGCACCGACGCGAGCGCGCCGCCGTAGCGGCCGATCGGCGTGCGGACGGCGTCGCAGATGAAGGCTTCGGTGACGTTCATTCGATTTGCTCCTCAGGCGCGCTCGAGCGGCGCGCCGGTCCTGGCCTGCAGCATGTCGAACGACAGGCCGTCGACGATCTCGACGACGGCGAGCCCGCGCCGCGAGACGTCGATGACGGCGAGGTCGGTGTAGATGCGCGTCACGCAGCCGATCCCGGTCAGCGGATACGTGCAGCGCTCGACAACCTTCGGCTCGCCGCTCTTCGTCGTGTGCTCCATCATCACGTACGTCTTCTTGGCGCCGATCGCGAGGTCCATCGCGCCGCCGACCGCGGGGATCGCGTCGGGGGCGCCGGTGTGCCAGTTGGCGAGGTCGCCGCTCGCCGAGACCTGGAACGCGCCGAGGACGCAGACGTCGAGGTGGCCGCCGCGCATCATCGCGAAGCTGTCGGCGTGGTGGAAGAAGACTCCGCCTGGCAGGAGCGTCACCGGCTGCTTGCCGGCGTTGATGAGGTCGAAGTCCTCTTCACCCTCGCGCGGCGCCGGGCCCATGCCGATCACGCCGTTCTCGCTGTGCAGGACGATCTCGCGGCCTGTCGGGAGGTGGTTGGCGACCATCGTCGGCAAGCCGATGCCGAGATTGACGACGGCGCCGTCGGGGATGTCGCGGGCGACTCGCGCGGCCATCTCGGCGCGGCTCCATTTCGGTTCTGCCACGCGCTCGCTCCCTTCAGGCCTGCTGGCGGAAGCCGCCGGCGCTCGTCGCGACGCGGTCGATGCGGACGATCCGCTGCACGAAGATCCCGGGAGTGACGACGCATTCGGGATCGAGCGTGCCGAGCGGAACGATCTCGTGCACCGTCGCGATCGTCGTCTTCGCCGCCATTGCCATCACCGGGCCGAAGTTGCGCGCCGTCATCCGGTACGTGAGGTTGCCCCAGCGGTCGCCGCGCTCGGCCTTGATGAAGGCGACGTCGGCGTGCAGCGGTGTCTCGAAGACGTACATCCTGCCGTCGATCTCGCGCGTCTCCTTGCCCTTCGCGAGCTCGGTGCCGTAGCCGGTCGGCGTGAAGAAGCCGCCGATGCCGGCGCCGGCGGCGCGGATGCGTTCGGCGAGGTTGCCCTGCGGAACCAGCTCGAGCTCGAGCTCGCCGGCGCGGTAGAGGCGGTCGAAGTGGTGGCTGTCGACCTGGCGCGGGAACGAGCAGACGATCTTGCGAACGCGCCGTGCCGCGAGCAGCGCGGCGAGCCCGGTGTCGCCGTTGCCGGCATTGTTGTTGATGATCGTGAGGTCCTTCGCCCCTTGCTCGAGCAGCGCGCCGACGAGCTCGTTCGGCAACCCGGCGGTGCCGAAGCCGCCGATCATCACCGTCGCGCCGTCGGCGACGTCGGCGACGGCTTCGCGAAGCGTCGCGACCTCCTTCTGGATCATCGCTTCTGCTTCGCTGCGAGGTCGCCGCGTGCGAGCGCTTCGATCGCCATCGCGTAGCCGGCGACGCCGAAGCCGACCACGATCCCGGCGCATGCCGGCGAGAGGTACGAGTGGTGGCGAAACGGCTCGCGTGCGTGGACGTTCGAGAGGTGGACCTCGATCACCGGGACGCCGATGGCCTTGATCGCGTCGTGCAGCGCGACCGAGGTGTGGGTGTAGGCGCCGGCGTTGAGGACGACGCCGCCGATGCTGCCCGCGGGCGCCGCGCCGGCGGCGTGCAGCCAGTCGATCAGGACGCCTTCGTGGTTCGTCTGGCGGAAGTCGATCTCGACCGCGTGCGGCTGGGCAGCGCTGCGGCACGCGCGCTCGAGATCGCCGATCGTCGTCGAGCCGTAGATGGCAGGCTCGCGCGTCCCGAGCAAATTCAGGTTCGGGCCGTTGAGGACCCAGATCGTCGTCGGCATGCAAGTTCTTCCGCGGCGCCCGAGGCGTCGTCGCGGCGATTGTCACGCCGAACCACGATCGCGGGCGGCGGCGGCGCCCGAGCGCCCGCCGCCGCTCGATCGTTCAGCGCGGGCTGCCGCGGCGGATCAGGTTGACGATCGCCAGCAGGATGATTGCGCCGAGAAGCGAAACACCCAGTCCGGCGAGGCTGAAGTCGTTCTGGTTGATCGTTCCGGTGCCGAACAGCGGCGCCAGCAGCCAGCCGCCGAGCAGCGCACCGATGATGCCGACGACGACGTTCAGGATGACGCCCTGCTGCGCGTCGGTCCTCATGATCATGCTGGCGATCCAGCCGATGAGGCCGCCTACCACGAGCCAAATGATGAAGTTCATGCTCTTCCCCGTTTCCAAGCCGTAGATCACGACCTGCGTATACCGGAAGTGGCATGTGCGGGCCGCGCTGAAGCTTTCCGGCGCCGCGCGAACGTGGAGCTGGCAAGCGTCGCTAGGCTATGACGCGCCCGGTCGGACTCCCATCCGCCGGCACCGATACGCGTTGTCGGCGCCTTCCTACATCGGCGAGCCAGCGGCGGGCTTGCGCCCGCGTGGCGGTCAGCTCGCGAGGACGACCGCGCCCTGATAGATCACGAGGAGGACGGCGTTGATGCCGACGTGCGCGGCGAGATGGCGTCCGCCCTTGCCGAGGGCGACGCCGAGCCGAGCTCCGAGGCAGCCCCAGACGCTGACGACGAGCAGCGCTCCGGCATCGCTCGCCTGCAGCGCCTGACCGGTCGCCTTGGCGAGCCCGATCACTGCGACCCAGATGCCGACCGCCATCACGGTCGCGGCAGTGATTTCGTTGAAGGAGGGCTTGCGCAGTTGGATGCCGAAGATCGTCATGACGGGCGAAGGGGTGGCGAACGGATGAAAGGGTACGCGGCTGCGGCGAACCGGACGCGCCGATGAAAGGGTCGACGGCGCGCCAAATCGTCCGATCGGCAGCGGCGGGCGTCTCTGGCCCGCTTCGTTCACCTTCCCTTCACCGACCCGGCCGGAGCGCCGCGTCGATTTCGCATTCTCTTCGCTCCGGGCGCCGATCCTGACGGCCACGCCGCGATTTGCGGTGCAACCCGTCGAAAAAGGCACATCCCCATGGCAACGCGTCGTTTCCCCCTGTTCGCCAAGACGATCTCGCTGGCCGCCGTCCTGATCGCCCTCATGCTCGCGCTGCAGGCGGTGAGCGGGATCGTCGCCGAGCGCGAGGGCCGGCTGCGCGAGGCCGAGCGCAGCGTCGCCGCGAGCCTGGCGGCGGCGCAGACGATCGTCGGCCCGATCGTCTCGCGCGACTGCAGCGAGACGTGGGAGACGACGCAAGGCGAAGGCAAGGACAGGAAGACGATCGTCGAGCGCCGCGACTTCAAGCTGAGCGCCACGCCGGCGACGCTCGACCTGAAGGGCGACGTCGCGATCGAGCCCCGCTACCGCGGCATCTTCAAGGTCAACGGGTACGTCCTGAAGGCGCGGATGCGCGCCGGCTGGAACGACGGCCTGGCGCTCGTTCCGCAGGCGCAGCACGCAGGCTCGCGGCTGCAATGCGAGGCGCCGATCCTGTACGTCGCGCTCGGCGATTCGCGCGGCGTTCGCAGCGCCGCGGTCCAGCTCGACGGCAGCGTCGTCCCGGTGCTGGCGGGGACGCAGCATGGCGCGCACCCGCGCGGCTTCCATGCCGACGTCGCCGAGTCGTTCGCCGGCGCGCGCCGGCCGCTCGCCGCCGAGGTCGGCATCGAGCTCGTCGGCACCGGCGAGCTCGCGTTCGCTCCCGTCGGCGGCAGCACGCAGGTTTCGCTCTCGTCCGATTGGCCGCACCCGTCGTTCGCCGGCCGCTTCCTGCCGCTCGAGCGGCAGGTCGGCGAGAGCGGATTTTCGGCGCGCTGGCAACTCAATTCGCTGGCGACGACGGCCCCGCAGGCGGCGGCCTTCGGCGGCGGCGCGTGCAGCCTCTACGACGGCGGCGACGACCTGCCGTCGGGCGAGGCGCGGCGCCGGCCGTGCGTCGAGACGTTCGGCGTCGCCTTCATCGACCCGGTGAGCCCGTACGTGCTCAGCGACCGCGCAACCAAGTACGGCTTGCTCTTCATCGCGCTCACCTTCGTCGGCGTCGGCGCGCTCGAGGTGCTGCGGCGGCTGCGCGTCCATCCGATCCAGTACCTGCTCGTCGGCTCGGCGCTCGCGATCTTCTTCCTGCTGCTCGTGAGTCTCTCCGAGCACGTGCCGTTCGCGGTCGCGTATCTCGCCGCCGCCGCGGCGTGCACCGCGCTGTTGACGTTCTACGGCGCGTTCGTCCTCCGCGGCAGCCGCGCCGGCGCGGCGTTCGGCGCGGCGATCGGCGGCCTCTTCGGCGCCCTGTACGCGCTGCTGCAGCTCGAGCAGACGGCGCTGCTGCTCGGCTCGATCCTGCTCTTCGCGGTGCTCGCCGCGGTGATGGTCGCGACCCGCCGGATCGACTGGTACGGCCTGTTCGCGCGGATGCGCGCCGAGGGCGCCGACGTCGCGACGAACTCGGCGCCCGGGGCGGCGGCATGAGGCGTGCGGCGACCGCCGCCACGCGCGGCGGTCGTCGTCATCTGCCGAAGATGCGCTTCAGCTCATAGGGTGCGACGACCTCGAGCTGGTCGTAGCGGCACGCCGCCGGAGGCTTGTCGGGACGCCAGCGGACGAACGTCGTCGCGTGGCGGAAGCGGTCGCCCTGTAGGTGGTCGTACCTGACCTCGCAGACGCGCTCGGGCCGCAGCGGCTGCCACGCGAGATCCTTGCCGGCGCTCCATCGACTCGTCGCGCCCGGCATCCGCTGCGCGCTCGCCGGCTCGCCGGCCTGCTCGGCCCAGTGCCGCCAAGGGTGGTCGCGCAGCGCGTTCGTTCGCAACGGCGCGAGCTCGCGCGCGAGGCCGCGGCGCAGCGCCATCGTGAACGACGACGTGACGCCGACGTGGTGCAGCACGCCGGCATCGTCGTAGAGGCCGAGCAGCAGCGAGCCCACCGCCTCCGGGCCGCCCTCCTCGGTCGACTTGTGCCAGCGAAAGCCGGCGACGACGCAGTCGGCGGTGCGCGCGTGCTTGATCTTCAGCATCGCGCGCTTGCCCGGCTGGTACGGTGCATCGAGCGGCTTGGCGATGACGCCGTCCAGGCCGGCACCCTCGAACTCGCGCAGCCAGCGCGCGGCGACGTCGCCGTCGCTGGTCGCCGGCGTCAGGTACAGCGGCGGCCGCGCGTCGGCGAGCAGCGCCTCGAGCGCGGCGCGCCGCTCGTGCTGCGGGCGATCGACGAGGCTCGTGCCGCGCTCGGCGAGGAGATCGAACGCGACGAACGACGCCGGCGTCTGCACGGCGAGCTTGGCGACGCGCGATGCCGCGGGATGGAGCCGCTGCTGGAGCGCGTCGAAGTCGAGGCCGTGCGCGCCGACGACGACGATCTCGCCGTCGACGACGACGCCGACCGGGAGCCGCTCGACGAGCGCGTCGTCGAGCTCCGGGAAGTAACGGTCGAGCGGCCGCAGGTCGCGGCTCTGGATTGCGATCTCGCCGGCTGCCGGCCGAAAGACGATGGCGCGAAAGCCGTCCCACTTCGGCTCGAAGAGAACGCCGTCGGCCGGCGGCAGCGCGTCGACGAGCTTGGCGAGCATCGGCTCGATCGGCGTCGGCGGCGGCACTGGCGTAGCGGGAGCGGTGCGGGTGCGCGTCGCCATCGTCGCTGCACTCTAGCGGCTCGGCGCGATCGATGCCGCACCATGCCATGATCCGGCGCACCTTGGCCCCCGTCCCCATCCATTCCGCCGCCCGCACCGTCGCGTCGACGTGGTGGGGCCGCGGCGTTCTCTTCGTCGCTGCCGTGCTGCTGCTCGAGCACGCGCGGCCGCTGCTGTTGCCGGTGACGATCGCGATCGTCTTCACGTTCGTCCTGTCGACACCGGTGCGCGCGCTGCAGCGCGCGGGCGTCTCCGAGTACATCGGCGCCGGCGTCGTCGTTCTCGCCGTCCTCGGCGCCGCGGTGCTCGTGCTGGCGCTCGTCGCTGCGCCGGCGGCGGCGTGGTGGTCGCGCGCGCCGCTGATCGTCCACGAGCTCGTCGAGGCGCTACAGCGCTGGCGCGACGCGCTCTTTCCGTACGCGACCCCGACCCAGCTCATCCGCGCGCCGGCGGCCCCGCTGCCGGATCCGCTCGGCGAGCGGCTGGCGAGCGAAGGCTGGACGTTCACGCGGCTGGCGATCGGCGAGACGATCTCGTTCGCGGTGTCGGCGTCGGCGACGGTGATCCTGCTCTACTTCCTGCTCGCGTCCGAGCGCTGGCTCGTCGCGCGCACGATGGCGGTGGTGCGGCGGCCGCGGACGCGCGCGCTGATCCTCGCCGGCGTCCGCCAGGCGCAGCGCGACATCGGCCGCTTCATCGCGACGATGAGCCTCGTCAACGTCGCCCTCGGCATCGCGACCGGGCTCGCGCTCTGGGCGATCGGGCTGCCGAACCCGGTGCTCTGGGGGACGACGACGGCGGTGCTGGCATTCATTCCGTACCTCGGCCCGCTCCTCATCACGCTGCTGCTCCTCCTCGCCGGCAGCGTCACCTTCGGGACCGGCTGGGAGATGCTCGGGCCGCCGGCGGCGTTTCTCGTCCTGCACGGCATCGAGGCGAACTTCCTGAGCCCGATGATCATGGGGCACCGGCTCCAGGTCCGGCCGCTGTTCGTCTTCCTGGCGGTGATGGTCTGGGGCTGGCTGTGGGGCATCGCGGGCGCGTTTCTCGCCGTGCCACTCCTGTTGGGCCTGCGCGCCATCTGCAAGCGAACGCGCACACTCCGGGTGCTCTGCCACTACCTGGACGGCGACTAGCGGCCCGGGCCGTCAGCGCGGAGTCACGCGCCATGGGCCCGCCGGCGCCGAGGTTGCGGCAGCGTCCTACTTGGGCGCGGCATCCCGGTTGCCAGAATCCATGCGAATGGACCGAGTTCGCCGCCCGATGCGCATCGCTTACGTCACCGAGACCTACCCGCCCGAGCTGAATGGAGTCTCGCTCACCGTCGAGCGGACGGTTCGCTTCCTGCGCTCGCGCGGGCACAACGTCGAGCTGATCCGGCCACGCCAGCCGGGCGAGGCGGCGCTCGACGCCAACGACGAACTGCGCACCGCGGGCTGGCCGATTCCGGTCTACCGCGAGATGCGCTTCGGCGTCTCGCGCATCGCCCCGCTCGTGCGTCGCTTCCGTGCGACCGCGCCCGAGCTCGTCCACTTCGCGACGCCGGGCCCGCTCGCGTGGGCGGCGCTCCCCGCCGCGCGCGCGCTCGGCATCGCGACGACGTCGGACTTCCGCACCAACTTTCACCAGTACAGCCGCTACTACGGTCTCGGCGCGCTGGCGACGCCGGTGCTCGGGATTTTGCGGCGATTCCACAACCTGACGCAGCAGACCTTCGTGCCGACGCGGGCGACCGCACGCGAGCTGCGCGCGTTCGGCTTCCACAACCTGACGACGATCGGCCGCGGCGTCGACGCCGAGCGCTTTGCGCCGGCGCATCGGAGCGCCGAGCTGCGCCGCCAGTGGCGCGCCGACGGCGCTCCCGTCCTGCTCATGGTCGGCCGCGTCGCCCCCGAGAAGAACGTCGAGCTCGGCCTGCGCGCGTTCGAGCGCGCGCGCCGTGCGCGTCCGGGCCTGCGACTGGTCGTCGTCGGCGACGGGCCGGCGCTCGGCCGCATGCGCGCCGCGCATCCCGACGTTCACTTCGCAGGCGTCCAGCGTGGCGCCGCGCTCGCCGCGCATTACGCGTCGGCCGACGTGTTCCTCTTTCCGAGCCTCACCGACACCTTCGGCAATGTCGTCCTCGAAGCGCTCGCCTCGGCGTTGCCGGTCGTCTCGTTCGACGTCGCTGCCGCCGCCGAACACGTCGACAACGGCAGCAGCGGCCGCCTCGTCGCCGCCGGCGACGAAGCCGCGTTCATCGCCGCGGTGGCGTCGCTCACCGCACGCGGCGTCGAGCTCGATCCGATGCGCGCCGCCGCCGTCGCCGCCGCCAAGCGAGCGAGCTGGCCCGAGGTGCTCGCGCGCTTCGAGTCGCGACTGGAAGACACGCTCCATGCACGGGAAACGCCAACGCCACGCGTCGCCCTGGCCTGAGCACTCGCATCCGCTCTGGCTCGAGCGCGAGCTCTGGATCGCCCGCGAACGCGCGATCGCGCTCTGGATGCACCGCGCGTCGACGCGTGACTGGGTCGTTCGCGTTCTCGATGCGGTGAGCCGCGTCGGCGACGGCTGGATCTGGTTCGCGATCATCGTCTGGCTCTGGATCGCAGGCGGTCCGACCGGCACGTCGGCAGCGGTGCGGGCCGTCGGCGTCGGCGCCGTCAACCTGGTCCTCTACCAGATCATCAAGCGCTGGATCGCGCGGCCGCGGCCGTACCGCACGTGCCCCGGGATCTGCGCGCGAGCTCGCTCGCTCGACGAGTTCAGCTTTCCGAGCGGCCACACGCTGCACTCGGTCGCGTTCAGCGTCATCCTCACGGTGTACTACCCGGTCTCGGCGCTGTTCGTCTGGCCGCTGACGGTGCTGATCGCGCTGTCGCGAATGGTGCTCGGCCTGCACTATCCGAGCGACGTCATCGTCGGCGCGCTGATCGGCGGCGTCACCGCTGCGGTCAGCTTCAACCTGCTCTGAGCGCCCGCGCTAGAAGACCGTCGACGTCTCGCTGCGGCGCGAGCTGCGCATGAACTCGGCGACCGTCGCCGGCCTGCGCTTGTGCAGCGCGCGCGCGAGGATGCGCTGCCACGAGCGTCGGATCGGGGCGAAGTCGGCGTCACGCGGATGCAGCTCGAGGCGCAGCACGGGGTTGCGGCGCTCGAGGACGTCGACGCCCGCGTTCCAGGCAAGCGAGAGCTGCCGCCGCCAGCCGCTCGACGTGCTGTAGACGACGCTCTGGCTCTGCACAGCGGCTTGCGACGGCAGGTGGATCAGCTGGCGCAGCGTTGCCGTGTACTCGAACGGGCGCTTGAGCAACGCGTCTCGCGCGCCGTCGCCGAGCAGCCAGGCCGGCGCGACGAAGCCCGACAGCGGCCAGCGGTTCTTCGCGAACCAGTCGATGCCGACGTCGATCCGCGCCAGCGCCTCGCGCTTCGACAGCGACCAGAACTCGCCTTCGCCGCGCGTGTAGTGCGAGCGGCGGACGGCGTCGACCGCTCCCGTCGGCTTGCCCTCGTCGAGGTGCGTGCAGCCGTGCAGCGCGAGCTCGTCGCCGCGGCGCGC
>DATJIM010000334.1:0-13332 GCA_035493195.1 Caldimonas sp. | reverse complement strand
CGGCGTCGACCTCAGCGAAGCGGTCGAGAGCGACCCCGCCGCGTACGCGAGCTTCAACGACTTCTTCACCCGGGCGCTGAAGCCCGGTGCGCGGCCGATCGCGCACGCCGACCTCGTCAGTCCGGTCGACGGCACGGTCAGCCAGTTCGGCGCGATCGAGCACGACCAGGTCCTGCAGGCCAAGGGCCACCGCTACTCGACAGCAGCGCTGGTCGGCGGCGACCGCGCGCTCGCCGAGCGCTTCCACGACGGCAGCTTCGCGACGCTCTACCTCAGCCCGAAGGACTACCACCGCATCCACATGCCGTGCGACGGCACGCTCGTGCGGATGATCCATGTCCCGGGCTCGCTCTTTTCCGTGAACCCGGTGACGGCGCGCGGCGTGCCACGGCTCTTCGCGCGCAACGAGCGCGTCGTCTGCGTGTTCGAGTCCGACGTCTTCGGCGTCTTCGTGCTGACGCTCGTCGGCGCGACGATCGTCGGCAGCATGGCGACGGTGTGGCACGGCGTCGTCAACCCGCCGCGCGTGCGGCGGGTGCGCGAATGGCAGTACCCCGAGCGCGCGGTGCAGCTCAAGCAGGGCGAGGAGATGGGCCGCTTCCTGCTCGGCTCGACCGTCGTGCTCCTCTTCCCCAAGCGCGCGCTCCGCTTCAATCCGCGCTGGCAGCCCGGTGCAACGATCCGGCTCGGCGAGGCGATGGCCGATCTCGGCTGATCCGTCGTCCGCAATGCGCGCCGCCTTCGTCGACGCCAACGCGACGCTGCGCGCGATCGCCGAGTCCCTCGTCGCAGCGCGCTTGCCGTCGCTCGCGATCGCGTACGGACCCGCGGACATCGTCTCCGAAGCGATCCCGGCGCTGCTCGACGGCGCCGCGATCGCTTGGATCGACCACACCGCGCTGCCGACCGACGTCGCCGCGCGCTGCTCCGGCCTCACCGACGTCGTCTTCCTCGGCACCGGCGCGCGCAGCTACATGGACCCGGAAGCGCTCGCCGGGCTCGGCATCGCGGTGCACCTGATCAAGGGCTACGGCGACACCGCCGTCGCCGAGCACACCGTCGCGCTCCTCTTCGCCGCCGCGCGCGACGTCGCTACGATGGACCGAGCGATGCGGGCAGGCGCGTGGCTGCGCCGCGAAGGCGTCCAGCTCGCCGGCAAGACGCTCGGGCTGGTCGGCTTCGGCGGCATCGCGGCCGAGGTCGCACGGATCGCGTGCGGCGTCGGCATGCGCGTGATCTCGTGGAATCGCACCGCGCGGCGCGCCGACGGCGTCGAGTTCGTCGCGATCGAGCGGCTGCTCGCCGAGAGCGACGCCGTCTCGCTCCATCTTCTGCTGAGCGACGAGACGCGCGGTTTCCTGTCGCGCGAGCGGATCGCGTCGATGCGACCGGGCGCGCTGCTCGTCAACACCGCCCGCGGCGCGCTCGTCGACGAGGACGCGATGGTCGACGCGCTCCGCTCGGGCCAGCTCGGCCACGCCGCGCTCGACGTCTTCGCGATCGAGCCGCTGCCGCCGGGCCACGTGCTGACGACGCTCGCCAACGTCACGCTGTCGGCGCATTCGGCGTTTCGCACACCCGAGGCGAACGTGCGGCTGATCGAGGCGGCGGTCGCGCACTGCGCGCGGATCGTCGCGCGCCGCGGCTGAGCGCTGAGCTCACGACGCCGACACCCGATTGCCGCGCAACGACGGTCGGCCCTCGCCGGCGCGCTCCGCTTCGGTCGGCGTCCAACGCGATGCCGGTCGCATTTGGCTCCGGCGCCCTGCCCCGAACGCGGCGCCGTGCCATGATCACCCCCGAGGTGATCGCGGTGGACCTGCAGGCGCTCGACTTCTTCAATCCGTACCGCCACGGCTTCGCGCGCGTCGCCGTCGCGGTGCCGCGGATGCGCGTCGCCGACCCGACGTTCAACGCCGGCGAGACGATCGAGATGCTGCGCCAGGCGGCCGAGCGCGGCGCCGTCGTCGTCGCCTTCCCCGAGCTGGGCCTCTCGGCGTACACGTGCGACGACCTCTTTCACCAGCGCGCGCTCCTCGACGCGTGCGAGGCTGCGCTCGCGCGCGTCGCCGCTGCGACCGCCGACGTCGCCGCGCTTGCGATCGTGGGCCTGCCGCTGCGCGTGGACCATCGGCTGTTCAACTGCGCCGCGGTCGTCGGCAACGGCCGCGTCCTCGGCGTCGTCCCGAAGACGTACCTGCCCAACTACGGCGAGTTCTACGAAGCGCGCCAGTTCCAGGCCGGCGACACCGCGGTGTCGACGAGCGTTCGCATCGGCGGCGACGACGTGCCGTTCGGCGCCGACCTCGTCTTCGAGACCGAGTCGCTGCCGCTGCTCAAGATCGCTTGCGAGATCTGCGAGGACGTCTGGGTGCCGATTCCGCCGTCGAGCTATGCGGCGCTCGCCGGCGCGACGGTCCTCGTCAATTTGTCGGCGTCGAACATCACGATCGGCAAGGCCGACTACCGCCACCGGCTCGTCAGCGTCCAGTCGTCGCGCTGCCTCGCCGCCTACCTGTACTCGTCGGCGGGGCTCGGCGAGTCGACGACCGACCTCGGCTGGGACGGCCAGGCGCTCATCTACGAGAGCGGCGACCTGCTCGCCGAGTCGGACCGGTTCGTCACCGGCTCGCACTTCATCGTCGCCGACGTCGACCTCGAGCGCGTGTCGCGCGAGCGGATGCGGCAGAACTCGTTCGGCTATTCGGTCGAGAAGCATGAAGCGCGCGTCTCGGCGTTCCGTCGCGTCCAGTTCGCGCTCGCGGTGCCGACGCAGTTCCCGCTCGCGCTCGAGCGCAAGGTCGAGCGCTTCCCGTACGTGCCGGCCGAGCTCGCGCGCCGCGACGAGCGCTGCATGGAGGTCTACAACATCCAGGTCAACGCGCTGCTGCAGCGGCTCTCGGCGGTCGGCGGCAAGAAGCTCGTGATCGGCGTCTCGGGCGGCCTCGACTCGACGCACGCGCTCCTCGTCTGCGCCGCCGCGATGGACCGCGCCGGCCTGCCGAGGAGCGACATCCTCGGCTACACGATGCCCGGCTTCGCGACGACGACGCGAACGCTCGGCCAGGCCAAGCGGCTGATGGCGGCGGTCGGCTGCAGCGCGCAGGAGATCGACATCCGCCCGAGCTGCATGCAGATGCTCGCCGACATCGGCCATCCGTTCGCGCGCGGCGAGCGGGTGTTCGACATCGCGTTCGAAAACGTCCAGGCCGGCGAGCGGACGAGCCACTTGTTCCGGCTGGCGAACTTCAAGGGCGGCTTCGTCGTCGGCACCGGCGATCTCTCCGAGCTCGCGCTCGGCTGGAGCACGTACGGCGTCGGCGACCACATGTCGCACTACAACGTCAATGCGAGCGTGCCGAAGACGCTGATCAAGCACCTCGTGCGCTGGGTCGCCGCGAGCGGCTCGGTCGAGCGCGGCGACGACCCGGTGCTCGACGAGATCCTGGCGACGCAGATCAGCCCCGAGCTCGTGCCCGGCGACGACAAGGGCGACCCGCAGCAGAGCAGCGAGGCGAGCGTCGGCCCCTACGAGCTGCAGGACTTTCACCTCTACCAGATCCTGCGCTACGGCTTCGCGCCCACGAAGGTCGCGTTCCTCGCCTGGACCGCGTGGCACGACGCGAGCCGCGGCGACTGGCCCGACGGACCCGACGTCGCTCGCCGCGCTTACACCCTCGCCGAGATCAAGAAGCACCTGCGCACGTTCTGCTGGCGCTTCTTCAAGACCAGCCAGTTCAAGCGCTCGGCGGTGCCGAACGCGCCGAAGGTCGGCTCGGGCGGATCGCTCTCGCCGCGCGGCGACTGGCGTGCGCCGAGCGACTCCGAAGCGACGGTCTGGCTCGACGACGTCGAACGCATCCCCGACGCGTGAAGCTCACGGCCGGAGCGATCGCCGCGATCGCACTCGCCTACCTCGCCGTCTGCGTCTTCGTCTTCGCGATCCAGCGCTCGCTGATCTACTACCCGCAGCCGTCGTCGTTCGGCGAGCGCGACACGACCGTGGCGCTGCCGGTCCCCGGCGTGCACGTCGTCGCTTCGGTCCGCGAGCGTCGCGGCGCCAACGCCCTCGTCTACTTCGGCGGCAACGCCGAGGACGTGACCTCGAGCATCCCCGGGCTCGCGGCCGCGTTCCCGACCCACGCGCTGTACCTGCTGCACTACCGCGGCTACGGCGCGAGCGGCGGCAGCCCGAGCGAAACCGCGATCGTCGGCGACGCGCTTGCCCTGTTCGACCTCGCGCGTCGCGAGCACACAGCGGTCGAGGTCGTCGGCCGCAGCCTCGGCAGCGGCGTCGCGGTGCAGGTCGCGAGCGCGCGGCCGGTGGCGCGGCTCGTTCTCGTCACGCCGTACGACAGCCTCGTCGCGATCGCGTCGTCGCGGTTTCCGTATCTGCCGGTCGCGTGGCTGCTGCGCGACCGCTTCGAGTCGGACGGCCACGCCGCGAGCGTCGGCGCACCCACGCTGCTGATCGCCGCCGATCGCGACGAGGTCATCCCGCGCGCGAGCACCGATCGGCTGCTCGCGCGCTTCAAGCCCGGAGTCGCGACGCTGCGCGTCGTCGACGGCGACCACAACAGCGTCTCGGAACAGCCCGAGTACGGCCCGATCCTCGGTGGATCGCCGGAACGCGAGCAGCGCTGAGCTCTACGGCACGACCGGCGCCGCGTCGACGATCGAAACCAATCGCGCGTGGCCGCGAAACCGTGCGCGCCGCGCGCGCACCGCCGGCGCCGCGAGACGGTAGCCCGGAAAGCGCGCGAGGAAGCGGCCGATCGCGACGCGCCCTTCGAGGCGGGCGAGGCCCATGCCGACGCACTGGTGGATGCCCGAGCCGAACGCGACGTGGCGGTTCGGCGTGCGCGCGATGTCGAGGCGGTCGGGATCGACGAACGATTCGGGGTCGCGATTGGCAGAGCCGATCCCGAGCGTCACCTGCGTGCGCGGCGCGAGCGCGACCCCGCCGATCGCGGTCGCGCACGTCGTGATCCGGTTGCCGAGCTGGTTCGAGCTCTCGAAGCGCAGGAACTCCTCCACCGCAGTGCGCACGAGCGCAGGGTCGGCGAGCAGACGCGCCCTCTCCGCGGGCCAGTCGAGCAGACAGGCGAGGCCGTTGCCGATCAGGTTGGTCGTCGTCTCGTGGCCAGCGTTGAGGAGGAAGATGCAGTTGTGCAGCAGCTCGGGCGCACTCAGCGCCTCGCCGCCCTCGCCGGCGATGAGCCGCGTCAGGACGTCGACTTGGGGATCGCCGGGCACGGCGCGCCGCCGCTCGACGAGCCCCTCGAGATAGCGCAGGAACTCGCGCACGGCGCGGTTGCCGCGCTCGAGCTGCGCTTCGCTCAGCGTCGGCTCGAGCGCGCCGAGGATCGCGAGCGACCAGTCGCGCAGCGGCGCGCGCTCCTCGCCCGGAACGTCGAGCAGGTTGCCGATGATCTCGACCGGGATCGCGCTCGCGAACGAGGCGATCAGGTCGATCTCGACGCCCGGGCCGCGCGCCGCGATCGTGTCGAGCAGGTGGTCGACGCGGTCGGTCAGGCGCTCTTCCATCGCCGCGATGTGGCGCGGCGTCAGTGCTCCCGCGATCAGCCTGCGGACGCGCGTGTGCAGCGGCGGGTCGTTGAAGACGAGGCTCGTCGTGTGGTGCTCGAAGAGCGGCGACGCGCCATACTTGGGCGCGAACTCCTCGTGCTTGTCCGAGCTGAACGTCGTCGCGTCCTTGTAGACGGCGACGACGTCGGCGTAGCGGCTGAGAAAGACGCTGCCGTCGGGCATGCGCTTGACCGGCGCGTGCTCGCGCAGCGCCCGGTACGTCGGATAGGGGTCGTCGTAAAAGGCGTCGGGCAGGCGCTTGAGGTCGAAGGCGTCGGCGGTCGCGCGGTCTTCCGGCATGGCCCCAAGTCTATGGGCGCCGCTCGGCGAACGGCGCGCTGGCAGATGTCCGGAATCGGCCGGCCGCGTTCTCGGCCCGGCGCTAGCCTTCGAGCTCCTGCATTGCGGAGGTGGAGATGGCTTCTGTGCATCGCGAGATCGTGGTCGAACGTCCGGTCGCCGAGGTCTGGGACGCGCTCGCCGACGTCGGCGCGCTGCACACGCGGCTGGTCCGCGGCTTCGTCACCGACTGCCGGCTCGAGCCCGGCGCGCGCGTCGTCACCTTCGCCAACGGGCTCGTTGCGCGCGAGCTGATCGTCTCGGTCGACGCGGAGCGACGGCGCGTCGCCTGGTCGGTCGTCGGCGGCCGCCTCAGCCACCACAACGCGAGCGCGCAGGCGTTCGCCGAAGGCGACGGCGCGTGCCGCATCGTCTGGATCGCCGACTTCCTTCCCGACGAGCACGCGCCGGCGATCGCCGCGATGGTCGAGCAGGGACTTCAGGCGATGCGGCGGACGCTCGCGGCCGCCTGAACGCGCGCTTCGCGTGCACCGCGACGTTGCGCACACGCTGCGCAACGCACGTCTCGTTGCGGTGCACGATTCACTTCGCGCGCGATTGGTCGCATGATCATGCGCGTCGCACGAGCCGGTGCGCGCATGCGGGCGCTTCGGCTGGCGGGCGACACGACCGCGTTCAACCAGAGACGAGGACATCCCATGGCAGCGTATGGCAACAAGGCGTCGGAGAAGGTCGAGAAGGCGATGCACGAGCGCAAGCGTGGCACGCTGAAGAGCGGCCGCTCCGGCAAGACGGTGAAGAGCAAGAAGCAGGCGATCGCGATCGGCCTGTCGGAAGCGCGCAAGGCCGGCGGCAAGGTGCCGGCGAAGAAGAAGAACGGCGCGGCCAAGAAGGCCAGCAGCGCGCGCAAGTCGACGGCGAAGAAGGCCGGCGCGCGCAAGTCGACCGGCCGCAAGACGAGCGCCCGCAAGAGCACGGCGCGCAAGAGCACGGCCCGCAAGAGCACCGCTCGCAAGAGCGGCGCGCGCAAGAGCGCGTCGCGGAAGACGGCGTCGCGCAAGACTGCGCGCAGGTCGGGCGCGCGCAAGACCGCGCGCAAGTCGTCGACGAAGCGCTCGTCGTAGCCGACCCGGGTCGCCGGAGCGACCGACTCCGGCGACCCCTCCTTGCGCGCTCAGCCGCTAGTAGCCGAGCACGAGGCCGCTGTTGCGGCGCGGATCGTTGCCGCCGTAGAAGCGGTTCTTCCCGACCGGCTTGCCGCCGAGCGACGGCGCACCGACGAGGATCGCGACGACGTGGTTTGCCGGCTGCGGCCCGGAAAACACGTGCCCCATGCCCTCGAGGATGCGCTGCGTGTCCGGGCTGATCGCGAAGCGCTCGAGGTTGGTCGGGTTCGGCAGCCACTGCTGGTGAAAGCGCGGCGCGTCGATCGCCTCCTGCACGTTCATCCCGTAGTCGATCACGTTCATGATCGTCTCGAGCACGGCGGTGATGATGCGGCTGCCGCCGGGCGTGCCGACGACCATCACCGGCTGGCCGTTCTGCGTCACGATCGTCGGGCTCATCGACGACAGCGGCGTCTTGCCCGGCGCGATCGAGTTCGCCTGGCCCTGCACGAGACCGTAGATGTTGGGCACGCCGACCTTGGCCGTGAAGTCGTCCATCTCGTCGTTGAGCAGCACGCCGGTGCCGCCGGCGGTGACCTTGGCGCCGAACCAGTCGTTGACCGTGTAGGTGACCGAGACCGCGTTGCCCTTGCCGTCGACGATCGAGTAGTGCGTCGTGTTCGTGCCCTCGTGCGGCGGCACGCCGGGCCTCAGGTTCTGCGAGATCGCCGCCTTCTGCGGATCGATGACGGCGCGGACCTTCGCCGCGTACGCCTTGTCGAGCAGGCGGTCGAGCGGGTTCTTGACGTAGTCGGGGTCGCCGAGATAGCTGTTGCGGTCGAGGTAGGCGTGGCGCATCGCCTCGATCTGCACGTGCATCGCCTGCGCCGAGCGGAAGCCCCAGTCCTTCAACGGGTAGCCCTCGACGATGTTGAGGATCTCGCAGATGACGACGCCGCCCGAGCTCGGCGGCGGCGCCGACACGATGTGATAGCCGCGGTAGTCGCACTCGATCGGCGCCAGCTCGCGCACCTTGTAGGCGTCGAGGTCGCGCTGCGTGAGGATGCCCTTGCCGGCCTGGCTCGATGCGACGATCGCTTGCGCGACCGGGCCCTTGTAGAAGCCGGCAGCGCCGGCGTCGCGGATCTGGCGGAGGGTCTGGCCGAGATCCTTCTGCACGAAGCGGTCACCCGTCTGGAATGCCGAGCCGTCGGGCTTGAGGAAGATCGCGCGCGTCGCGGGATCGACCTTGAACGTGTCGGTGGCGGTCGCGAACATGTCGGCGTCGCCCTGGTCGAGGACGAAGCCCTCCTCGGCGAAGCGGATCGCCGGCGCGATCAGGTCGGCACGCTTCATCGTCCCGTACTTCGCGAGCGCGGTCTCCATCCCTGCGACGCTGCCGGGAACGGCGACCGCGAGGTGCCCGGTCGTCGTCGATCCCTTGATGACGTTGCCGGCGGCGTCGAGGTACATGTTGGCGGTCGCCGCAAGCGGCGCGCGCTCGCGAAAGTCGAGGAAGGTCTTCCTGCCGTCGGCGAGCTGGATCGTCATGAAGCCGCCGCCGCCGAGGTTGCCGGCGGCGGGATAGACGACCGCGAGCGCATAGCCGACCGCGACCGCGGCGTCGACGGCGTTGCCGCCGCGCTTGAGGACGTCGACGCCGACCTGGCTCGCGAGGTGCTGCGCGGTGACGACCATCCCGTTCTCCGCCGCGACCGGCGCGACCGACGCCGACCATGCCGGCACCAGCCACGCCGAACCCGCGAGCGCGAGCGCGAGCCCGAGCACGCTTCTTCTCTTCAGCAACCGATCCACGCCCATCCGTCCTTCTCCTGTAAGCAATCGTGAGCCGCACCGCGCGCGCCCGCATCGACTGTAAGCGCGAGCCGCGATGGCCGCCTGGCGTGCAACGCTGCACATCGTGTTACCACCTCGGGTCCGAACAGGGCTTTTGTTCACAGACGAGCCTCGATGCGCACGCCTAGGATGACTTCCCGTTCGCCGTGCGTGCCCGTGCCGCCGTGCGACGGTCCTGCACGTCGCCGCCATGTTCCGCACCCCTCGAATGCCCGGCCCCTTCGCCGCCCTGGTGCTCGGCGCGCTGCTGCTCTCCGGCTGCACCGCGCCCGGCCTGATCCTGACCGGCATGGGCATTGCGACCGACACCAGCATGACGTGGGACATCGTCAAGCACGTCCACGCCCAGATCACCGCCGACGATCCGACGCCGTGCGCGATGCTGAACAGCGTGCAGCGCGCGCTGAACGCGCGCTGCCCGTTCGAGCCCGGCAGCATCAAGACCGCCGACCTCGCCAAGAGCGGACTGCAGGGCTGCCCGCTGAGCGTCGCGACGAGCGACATGCGCGTCTGGCGCGCGCTTCCCGAGCTGATCGAGAAGGGCGCGAAGAGCGAGAGCTGCGCGCGTGCGCCGCTGCAGGACCTCGCCGAGGCCGACGCGTGTCCCGACTTCCAGTCGGCCTCGCCCGAGGTACTGAAGGCGATCGTCCACCTCGCCGAGACCGATCCGCGTTCGGTGCGCCACGACGTCTTTCGCATGTTCAGCTGTCCGCGCGCACGCGCGGCCGGCCTCGATCGCGTTCTCGTCGGCTGGCTCGATGCCGGCAAGCTGCAGCCGGGGACGCTGTCGTTCAGCCCGCTCGAAGCGATCGATCCGCAGCTGCTCGTCTCGCGCTTCGGGCGCGAGCTGCAGACCGCCGGCCACTCACCGAGCGCTGCGCTCGACAACTACGACGGCGCGTTGCCGAGCGGTTTCGAGGAAGCGCTGCGCACCGCCAACTGGACCGCGCTCGAATGGTGGTTCTTCGAGCTGCCGCAGCTCGCGAACATTGCGCCGCCGAGCCGCGGCGGCCAGATGTCGTGGGTGCCGCTGCAGCGCGTGCTGCTGCCCGGCTTTCTCGCCGACTCCGCGGCCCAGCCCGAGATGGTGAGCTTCCTGCTTGCGCACGGCGCCAACCCGCGCCAGAAGCTTCCGTTCGACACGTCGCGAACGGTGATCGGCTTCGCCAAGGCGATCAAGAGTCCGGTGCTGACGTTGCTCGATGCGCCCGCGCCGGCGCTGCCGAGTGCGATCCCGGCGACGGCACTCGCGAGCAACGGCGAAGCCGCCGGCGGCGCGCGGCCGCAGCGCGACGGCGGCTCGCTGCGCCCGGTGGCGGCGCGCTTCGATCCGCCGGCGACGGGCGGCGAATCCGCGTCGCGCTGAAGCGCGTTGCGGCGATCAGTCGCGCGCGAAGCTGTAGGGTCCGCCGCGCTCGAGCGCCCGCTGGTACGCGGGGCGCGAATGGATCTTCTTCAGGAAGTCAACGAGCTTCGGTCGGCTCGCGTCGAGGCCGGCGCGCTGCTGCGCGGCCTCGACCGGAAAGCTCATCTGGATGTCGGCAGCGCTGAACGCGTTGCCCGCGAACCACTCGCTGCGCTCGAGCTCGCTCTCCATGAAGTCGAGCTGCCGCTTCAGGTTCGGCTCGATCATCATCGTCTTGACCTTGCGCGAGATGCCGCGCGCGACCGGCTTGACGAAGAACGGCATCGGCCCGCTCTCGAGACGGTCGAAGATCAGCTTCAGGAGCAGCGGCGGCATCGCCGAGCCCTCGGCGAAATGCAGCCAGTAGGTGAAGCGGCGGCGGTCGTCGGTTCCCGCCGGCGGCCGCAGCATGCCGGCACCGTACTTGTCGAGGATGTGCTCGAGGATCGCTCCCGACTCGGCGACGACGGCGCCGTCGTCGATGACGACGGGCGACTTGCCGAGCGGATGAATGCGCGCGAGCTCGGGCGGCGCGAGCATCGTCTTCGGGTCGCGCTCGTACTTCTGGATCTCGTACGGCACGCCGAGCTCCTCGAGCAGCCAGAGCACCCGCTGCGAGCGCGAGTTGTTGAGGTGGTGGACGGTGAGCATCGGGACCTTTCAGGGGACGCCGGGCAGGGCCGCATTGTCGCCGTCCGGGCACGCGTCCTGCCGGTCGCAGGGACCAAACCCAACGCGGAGACCACCATGGACAACGACGACGTCGTCGACACCCTGAACAAGCTCATCGAGACCTGCAAGGACGGCGAGTACGGCTTTCGGACCTCCGCCGAGCACGTCAAGTCGGAGCAGCTGCGCACCGTCTTCCTCGAACGCGCCGAGTCGTGCCGGCACGGCGCGACCGAGCTGCAGGAGCTGGTCGTTCGCTGCGGCGGCAAGCCCAAGGACGACAGCAGCGCGAGCGGAACGCTGCACCGCGGCTGGGTCAGCCTCAAGGGCAAGCTGACCGGCGACAGCGACCGGGCGGCGCTCGACGAGTGCGAGCGCGGCGAAGATGCGGCGCTCGAGCGCTACCGTGACGCGATCAAGAAAGACCTGCCGAGCGACGTCGCGGCGGTCGTGCAACGCCAGTACGAAGGCGTCAAGCGCAACCACGACCTCGTCCGCCAGCTTCGCGACCAGCACCGCGCGACCACGTAGAAGCTGCTCTCGCTCGCGGCGTCGCTGCGCACCTGCACGCCGCGGGCCGCGCGACGCTGGCGTCAGTCCTCGAAGGGCGGCCGCGTGTCGCGGGTCGGCAGCCACCAGACGGAGCCGTCGCGCTCGACGACGTCGATCGTGACGAGGCCGCCGCGGCCACACGGTCCGCCGATGCAGCGGCCGCTCGCGGCCTCGTACGCGGCGCCGTGGATCGAGCAGATGATGAACTCGCGCCCGGCGTCGAGGAACTCGCCCGGCTGCCAGTCGAGCTCGGTCGGCACGTGCACGCAGCGGTTCAGGTAGCAGACGACGCGGCCGTCGAAGCGCAGCGCGAACGCGCGCGCCGGCTCGTGGAAGCGGACGACGTCGAAGACGATGGCACGGCCGCGCTCGACGAGCTCGTCACCGCCGCACAGACGCTGCGGCGGCAGCGCCGGCGGCACCGGCAACGTCGCTGCCGGCGCGCGCTCGTCAGCCATGCTCGGCGAGCCAGGCGGCGAGCTCGGTGGTCGAATGCGCGACGTGGAGCGGCGCGTGGCTCGCGAACTCGTCGTGGCCGTGCGCGCCGAAGCTCACCGCGACGCTCGCGCAGCCGGCGTTGGCGGCGAGCTGCAGGTCGTGCGTGGTGTCGCCGACCATGAGCGTGCGCGGCGGCGTCGCGCCGAGCTCGTGCATGAGCTCGTGCAGCATCATCGGATCGGGCTTGCCGCGCGTCTCGTCGGCCGTCCGCGTCGCGTCGAAGACGCCTCGCAGCGGCGACGTCTCGAGCGCCGCCTCGAGCCCGCGCCGCGTCTTGCCGGTCGCGACCGCGAGCCAGTGGTTGCTCGCCTTCAGCGCCAGCAGCATCTCGAGCGTGCCGTCGAAGAGGACGATCTCGTCCTGGCGCGCGAGGTAATGATGTCGGTAGCGATCGGCGAGCTCGCGGTAGCGCTCGCTCGGAACGTCGGGCGCGGCGTGGCGGAGCGCGTCGGCGAGGCCGAGGCCGATGACGTAGCTCGCGTCGCGGTCGCTCGGAACCGCGGCGCCGAGATCGGCGCACGCCGCCTGAATGCAACGCGCGATGAGGCGCGTCGAGTCGAACAGGGTGCCGTCCCAGTCGAAGACGATCAGATCGAAGCGGCGCGTCGGCATGGCGCCATTCTTGCGCCATGCCGTCCGCGCCGCCGGCGCGCCGCGGACTCAGATCGCGAGTGGCGTGATCTTCGTGCCGTCGAGGCTGAGGTTGGCCATCAGGCCGCCCTTGGTCAGCACGTAGCCGATGATCGCCTGCTGCGCGGTCTTGCTGTCGACCTGCGCGTTGGCGCCGACGTTGACGAGCGTGACCGACGCATCGGCACCGACCGTCCAGCCCTCGCTCGCGCGGAACTTGGCGAGTGCCTCGTCGGTCATGAAGAGCAGGAAGACGGACTTGGCCTCGGCGCCGGCGAGCAGGCCGACCGAGCCGGCGGCGGTGCTGTAGTAGCGCACGCTGTGACCGCCGACGCGCAGTGCGCCCTGGCCGTACGAGCCGCCGACGACAAAGCCGGCACTGACGACGGACGGGAAGACCAGCGTGCCGCGCGACTTGGCGACCAGCTCGCGGGCCTGCGGGTTCTGCGTGTACAGGCGAGCGAGCGCGGCGTCGACGTCGGCGTCGATGGCGTGCCGCTTGGCGGCCGGGCTGTCGGTGGCGCCCGCATCCTTGGTCGTGGTCGTCGAGCAGCCGGTGATCGAGCCGACCGCGAGCGCCGCGGCGGCGGCGATGGTGAGCAGCTTGTTCTTCATGGCGGGGTTCCTCTGAGTTTTAGGGGTGCGACGCGCCCGCGCGAGGCGCACGCGACTGCGTCGCCATTGGGCATGTCGGCCCGAGCGATACCGAGCAGACGACGCCGGGGC
>DATJIM010000333.1:0-2119 GCA_035493195.1 Caldimonas sp. | reverse complement strand
TCCACTCGCGCTCGTGGCACGCCGCGTTCGAGCGCGTGCAGTTCGGCAAGGTGCCGGTCGTGGTGGTGCTGCACGGCGCCGTCGTCGGCGGCGGCCTCGAGCTCGCGGCGTCGTGCCACGTCCGCGTCGCCGAGTCGAGCGCGTTCTACGGCCTTCCCGAAGGACAGCGCGGGCTCTTCGTCGGCGGCGGCGGCTCCGCGCGCATCCCGCGCCTGATCGGCACCGCGCGGATGACCGACATGATGCTCACCGGCCGCGTCTACGATGCCCACGAGGGCCACGCGATCGGCATCTCGCACTATCTGGTGCAGCCCGGCGAAGGGCTGGCGAAGGCGTTGGCGCTCGCCGAGCGGATCGCCGCCAACGCGCCGCTCTCGAACTTCGCGGTGATGCACGCGCTGCCGCGGATCGCCGACATGGCGCAGGACGAGGGCCTCTTCGTCGAGTCGCTGATGGCGGCGATCGCTTCCGGCGACGAGGCGGCCAAGCTGCGCGTCCGCGCCTTCCTCGAAGGCCGTGCCGCGAAGGTGAAGAAGACGTGAGCCTCGCGGCGAGCGGCAGCGACGCGAGCGTGCGCGCGCCGCGCTACCGGTCGCTTTCGCTCGGCGGCTCGCTCGAGGCCACGTTCGACCACCGCGCCGACGGCTCGACGCTCGTCGTCTCGCGCGAGCCGCTCGGCGACTACCCGGCACGCATCACCGATCGTTTCCTCGAATGGGCCGAGCGCGCACCCGAGCGGACGCTCGTCGCCAAGCGCGTCCGTGGCGGCGACTGGCGGCGGGTGAGCTGGCGCGACGCCGTGCAGAGCGCGCGCGCGATCGCGCAGGCGCTCCTCGAGCGCGACGTCTCGGTCGACCGCCCGGTCGTGATCCTCTCCGACAACGACATCGAGCATCTCCTGCTCGCGCTCGGCGCGATGCTCGCCGGCGTTCCGTTCGCACCGGTGTCGCCTGCGTACTCGCTCGTCTCGCAGGACTTCGGCAAGCTCCGCCACATCCTCGGCATGCTGACGCCGGGGCTCGTCTTCGCGAGCGACGCGCGCTACGCGAAGGCGATCGCCGCCACCGTGGCGCGCGAGACCGAAGTCGTGCTCACCGAGGGCGCGCTCGAAGACCGCACGGCGACCGCGTTCGCGCAGCTGCTCGCGACCGCACCGACGGCGGCGGTCGACGCAGCGCACGCGAAGGTCGGTCCCGACACGATCGCAAAGTTCCTCTTCACCTCGGGATCGACCAAGCTGCCGAAGGGCGTGATCAACACGCAGCGGATGCTCTGCGCCAACCAGCAGATGATCCGCCAGTGCTTCCGCCACCTCGCCGAGGAGCCGCCGGTGCTCGTCGACTGGCTGCCGTGGAACCACACGTTCGGCGGCAACCACAACATCGGCATCGTGCTCTACAACGGCGGCACGCTCTACATCGACGAAGGCAAGCCGACGCCGGCGCTGGTCGGCGAGACGCTGCGAAACCTGCGCGAGATCGCACCAACGATCTACTTCAACGTCCCGAAGGGATTCGAGGAGATCGCCAACGCGCTCGAGGTCGACCCGGTGCTGCGCAAGACGTTCTTCAGCCGCGTGCGCATGTTCTTCTTTTCCGGCGCCGGTCTGGCGCAGCCGGTCTGGGACAAGCTCGACCGGGTCGCCGAAGCCGAATGCGGCGAGCGGATCCGCATGCTCACCGGCCTCGGCATGACCGAGACCGCGCCGTTCGCGATCTGCGCCAACGCGCACGAGGTCAAGTCGGGCCACGTCGGCCTGCCGGCGCCGGGCGTCGAGCTCAAGCTCGTGCCGATGGGCGACAAGCGCGAGGTGCGCTACCGTGGCCCGAACGTGACGCCGGGCTACTGGCGCGCACCCGAGCAGACCGCGGAGCACTTCGACGACGAAGGCTTCTACTGCAGCGGCGACGCCGCGCGGCCGATGGATCCGGCGCGACCCGAGATCGGCTTCACGTTCGACGGCCGCATCGCCGAGGATTTCAAGCTCTCGACCGGAACGTTCGTCTCGGTCGGGCCGCTGCGCGCAAAGATCATCGCCGCCGGCGACCCGCTCGTGCAGGATGTCGTCATCGCCGGCATCGACCGCGACGACATCGGCATCCTGCTCTTCCCGCGCGCC
>DATJIM010000332.1:0-5702 GCA_035493195.1 Caldimonas sp. | reverse complement strand
GACGACGCGTCAGACCGACTCCGCGACCGGCAGGTTGACGAGCAGGTTCTGCGGCTTCAGCTTCAGCGTCTGCGCAGCGTCGAACGCGAGGCCGAGGTAGACCGGCCTGCCCGCGACGTCGGCGCGCATCTCGCGCGGATCGACGAAGTCGAGCCGGAACAGCCCGACCAGCCGCTCGAGCCGATCGTCGTCGAACGCCTCGCCGCGATAGAGCGCGTTGAGGAGCAGCGTCGCCTCGGCGTCGAGGCCGACGTGCCAGCGCCAGGCGGGATCGTCGATCCGCGCCAGCGGGCGGATCGTCGCTCGCACCGCCAGGAAGTGGAAGATCCAGCGCTCGAGCACGCGGGCGAGCGCCGCGAGCCCCGAGTGCGCGCGCGCCATCGTGAAGGTGAGACCGTGGCCGAGATCGTTTGCGATCTCGTGCGTGAGATCGAGGACCCACGCCTGCGGGTCGGCAGCATGCGCGAACTCGCGCGCATTGGCAGCGCCGAGGATCGGCATGTCCTCGATCGCGGCGCCGGCGCGGAGCAGATCGCGGACGACATCGAACGTGCCGGCAGCTTCGTTCGCGCGGTCGGCACGCTCGCGGTCGGCGCTCAGCACGCGACCGTCGACGACGGCGACGCGCTGCGATCGATGCAGCAGCTGTGCTGCGCGCTGCTCGAACGGGTTCGCCTCGTCGACGAGCGGAGCGACGATCGCCTCGACCATCCGATCGAGGAAGACCGGCGGCAGCGCGATCCGGCCGCCGCGGACGAGCGCGAGGTAGTGCGCCTCGAGCGTGCCCGCACGTTCGACGGCGTCGCGGAAGGCGAGGAAGGTCGCGTAGTTGTCGCGCGCGTCGGCATCGGCGAGCGCCTCGAGCTCGTCGTCGCCGACCGCGCGCGTCGGCTCGGCGACGAGGCGCTCGTGCAGCAGGCGCTCGGCAGGGCAAGACTCGGCGACGAGCGCGAGCTCGGGCAGCGCGAGCAGTCCGCGCAGGAAATCGGGCTCGGCGCGCTGCCAGCGCTCGCCGATGGGGTCGGCTTCGCCGCTCGTCGTCTCGCCCTCGGCTTCGTGCATGCGTGATTATTGATGGCACGGGACCGTCGAAGCGCCGTCATACACTCGGTCGATGCATGTGATCGGTTTCTGCGGCTACTCGGGGTCGGGCAAGACGACGCTGATCGAGCAGCTCATCGCTCGCCTCCGGCTCGCCGGCCAGCGCGTCTCGGTCGTCAAGCACGCGCACCACGAGTTCGACATCGACCACGAAGGCAAGGATTCGTGGCGGCATCGGCAGGCCGGCGCGTTCGAGGTCGTGGTCGCGTCGAACCGTCGTCTCGCGAAGATCCGCGAGTATCCGATCGCCGAGGAGCCGACCGCCGACCAGCTGCTCGCCGAGCTCGTCGAGTGCGACTGGGCGCTCGTCGAAGGCTTCAAGCACGCGCCGCTGCCGAAGCTCGAGGTCTGGCGCGCCGCGACCGGAAAGCCCGCGCTCTATCCGAGCGATCCGTTCGTCATCGCGATCGCGACCGACAGCGCCGGTGCCTTGCCGGAACGAACGCGCCTGCCCGTGTTCGACCTCGACGACGTCGACGCGATCGCCGAGTTCATCCTCGCGCAGGCGACGCGCTGTCGCTACCAGCCGCTCGACGACGTCGACGCCGCGGTCGGCGCCCCGGCCGGCAGCAACGGCTGACGTTGGCGCGTGCCGTCAGGCGATGCGCGCCATGTCGCGCATCGTCGTCGGGCCGACGCGCCGCTCGATCTCGTCCTGCAGCGGCTTGTTCCAGCCGAGCATGAACATCGCCTCGGCGACGACGAACATCGGCCCGACGAGCAAGCCGACCAGGTCGTCGACGAACGCGGGCTTGCGGCCTTCGTACCAGTGGCCGATGAACTGGATGACCCAGCCGATCGCGAAGCAGCCGAGCCCCCAGCCGAGCCACACCGGGACGCTGCCGTCGGCGGCGCGCTCGCCGACCCAGAGCAGGGCGGCGACGACGGCGCTGACGGCGACGCCGAGGACGGCGCTGCCGCGCGTGAGGTACCAAGCTGCAGCGACGACGAAGAGAATCGACGCCGGCGTCAACGCGACCGCGCCGGCGGTCGCCAGCACCGGCCGCGCGAGCAGGACGCCGACCGCGAAGACGATCAGCGGCACTCCGACGAAGTGGCTGATGATGTTGCGCCGGTCGCGGTGGTAGGCGGCGTACTGGGCGAGCAGCTCGGTGGAAGTGCGCATGGCGGGCCCCGAAGGCAGGCGATGCGGTCATGGTAGGCCAACTCGCGTGGCCCTCGCGTCCGTCCCCGCATTCGCGTGGGTCGCGGCGTGAGCGACCGCACGGCCGGCTCGATGCGGCGTCGTCGGGTCGGACAGCCGGTCTGCCTTTTCGCCGACACGCGCCGGCGCCGACCGGGGGCTACGATGCCGACTGAACTCCACGCGGGAGATCCGACATGCGCATGGATGGCCAGGAAGAAAGCAGCAACGTCGAGGACGTGCGCGGCATGGGTGGCGGCGGCGGCGGATTCAGCTTCGGCGGCCGCGGCCTCAGCATCGGCGGCATCGTCATCGCGGTGATCGTCGGCTGGATCTTCGGCATCAATCCGCTCCAGCTGCTCGGCATGATGGACGGCTCGGACGGCGGAACGACCGTCCAGCAGCAGGGTCCGGCGCCGGCGCCGCCGAAGGACGACCCCGGCGCGCGCTTCGTCTCGCGGGTGCTGAGGAGCACCGAGCAGGTCTGGGGCGACGTCTTCCGCGAGTCGGGGCGGACGTACCAGCCGCCCAAGCTCGTCCTCTTCTCCGGAAGCTGGCCGACCGCATGCGGCCAGGGGCAGGCGGCGATGGGCCCGTTCTACTGTCCCGAGGACCGCAAGGTCTACATCGATCTCAACTTCTACCGCGTCCTCGAGCAGAAGCTCGGCGCGCCGGGGGAGTTCGCGCAGGCGTACGTCGTCGCGCACGAGGTCGGCCACCACGTGCAGAACCTGCTCGGCATCATGGAGAAGGTCGACGCGATGCGCGGCCGCGGCGATCGCGCGCAGGCGAACGCGCTGAGCGTTCGCGTCGAGCTGCAGGCCGACTGTTTCGCCGGCGTCTGGGCGGCGCGCTCGCAGAAGGAGAACGGCTGGCGTCTCGACCCGGGCGACATCGAGAGCGCGCTCAACGCCGCGGCGCAGATCGGCGACGACACGCTGCAGCGGCGCACGCAGGGCACCGTCGTTCCCGAGTCGTTCACGCACGGCACCAGCGCACAGCGCGTCAACTGGTTCAAGCGCGGTGTCGAAGGCGGCAGCATCGACCGCTGCAACACCTTCGAGGGACGCGACCTCTGAGCGGGGAAATCGGGCTAGCGGTCGAGCGCGACGGTCCAGTCGCAGCGCAGGATGCGGGCGCGGTGGAGGCGCCGCCTCAGCGCGACGTACGCTCCCGGGAGAAAGAAGAGCGCGACGCACGCCGCCTCGGCCCAGCCGGCGTGGATGAGGACCGCCGCCGGCAAGCCGACGAGGCCCGAGAGCCAGAACGTGAGGACCATGTCCCACGCGTGCTTCTCGACCGGCTGCCGACGCCAATGGCGTTGGTGCCAGATCTTGAGATTCTCGAGTTGGCCGAGCGTCATGGTGGTCCTGTGGCAGGAAACGTTCCCGGCAAGAGCACGTGGGCATCGACGTTGCGGATGTCGGTGTGGCCGCAGAACGCCATCGTCAGCTCGAGCTCGCGGCCGATGATCTCGAGCGCTCGCGTGACGCCCGCCTCGCCCATCGCACCGAGGCCGTAGAGAAAGGCGCGGCCGATCAGCGTGCCGCGCGCGCCGAGCGCCCACGCCTTCAGCACGTCCTGACCCGAGCGGATCCCGCCGTCGAGCCAGACCTCGACCTTCGAGCCGACCGCGTCGACGATCGCCGGCAACGCGCTGATCGACGACGGCGCGCCGTCGAGCTGACGGCCGCCGTGGTTGGAGACGACGATCGCGTCGGCGCCGCTCTGCGCGGCGAGCCTGGCGTCCTCGACGTCGAGGATGCCCTTGAGCACGAGCGGACCGCCCCAGCGGCTCTTCACCCACTCGACGTCGTTCCACGACAGCGTCGGGTCGAACTGCTGCGCGGTCCACTCGAACAGCGACGACGGATCGTCGACGCCCTCGGCGTGGCCGACGATGTTGCCGAACGTGCGGCGCCTCGTCTTGAGCATGTCCCAGCACCAGCGCGGCTTGGTCGCGAGATTGAGCAGGTTCGCGAGCGTCGGCTTGGGCGGCGCGGTCAGCCCGTTCTTCAGGTCCTTGTGGCGCTGGCCGAGGATCTGCAGGTCGAGCGTGAGGACGAGCGCGCTGCACTTCGCGGCCTTGGCGCGCTCGAACAGCCGCTCCATGAAGGCGCGGTCGCGCAGCATGTACGGCTGGAACCAGAACGGCGTCTTGGTGTGCGCCGCGACGTCCTCGATCGAGCAGATGCTCATCATGCTGAGCGTGAACGGAATGCCGAATTGCTCGGCGGCGCGCGCCGCCAGGATTTCGCCGTCCGCGTGCTGCATTCCGGCCAGCCCGGTGGGCGCGATCGCGACCGGCATCCGCACCGGGATGCCGATCATCTTCGTCGCCAGCGTCCGGTTGGCCATGTCGACGGCGACGCGCTGGCGCAGCTTGATGCGCTGGAAGTCGCTCTCGTTGGCGCGGTACGTGCTCTCGGTCCACGAGCCGGAATCGGCGTAGTCGTAGAACATGCGCGGCACGCGTCGCTCGGCGAGCACGCGCAGGTCCTCGATGCAGGTGATGACGGTCATGGCCTCGGCGGCAGGCGCGCGGACGGCGCGACGCGACGATGCTACGACGCGTCGTCGAAGAGCGGCAGATCGCGGACCGGAGGCTCGGGCTCGCGTGCGTCGAGCGGTAGCGGCGGCGCCGCGGCGAGCGGGGCGACGAGGTCGGCGAGCCGCGCGAGCGCGCTCGCGCGAACGCCCAGCAGGCGCAGCCGCCGCCCGAGGTCGACGCGTTTCAGACAGCTGCCGGCGGCACGGCGGATCTCGCGCGCGTCGAGCGTGTGGCCGGGCAACGTCACGTCGCGCGTCGCGATCGCGAAGTCGTCGAATCGCAACTTGATGCCGATCGTTTTGGCGGCATACGACTTGCGCGCGAGGTCGCCGGCGAGCTGCTCGCACAGCTCGGTGAAGATCGCGCCGAGCTCGGCGCGATCGCGTACCGCGTGCAGGTCGCGGTCGAACGTCGTCTCGCGGCTGATCGACTTCGGCTCGCTGTGCGTCACGACCGGACGGTCGTCGCGGCCGTGCGAGGCCTCGTGCATCCAGGCGCCGAACGCCTGCCCGAAGTGCTGGCGCAGAAACGCAGGCTCGGCGGCGGCGAGCTGGCCGACCGTCTCGATGCCCAGCGCAGCGAGCTTTTCTGCCGCCTTCGGACCGATGCCGTTGACCTTGCGCGCCGCGAGCGGCCAGATCCGTGCCGGGACGTCGTCGTGCGTCAGCAGCGTCAGGCCGTCGGGCTTGTCGAGCTCGGACGCGAGCTTGGAGAGCAGCTTGTTCGGCGTGATGCCGATCGAGCACGTCAGGCCGGTGCGCTCGCGCACCGCGGCTTTGAGCGCGATGCCGACGGCGCGGCCGCCGTCGTCTTCGACGCCGGCGAGATCGCTCAGGTCGATGTAGATCTCGTCGATGCCGCGGTCCTCGACGACCGGCGCGATCTCGCGCACCGCCGCCTTGAACA
>DATJIM010000331.1:0-8339 GCA_035493195.1 Caldimonas sp. | reverse complement strand
GCGTGGATGCAGGGCGGCACGCCGAAGTATCCGCTCGGCACCGACGAGCAGGGCCGCGACGTGCTTTCGGCGTTGATGTTCGGCGCGCGCATCTCGCTCTTCGTCGGCGGCGCGTCGGTCGTGCTCTCGCTCGTCATCGGCGTCGGCCTGGGGCTCGTGTCGGGCTACGTCGGCGGTCGCATCGACGCGCTGATCATGCGCATCTGCGACGTCATGCTGTCGTTTCCGTCGATCCTGATCGCGCTTCTCTTCGCCGGCGTCGGCCACGCACTGTTTCCCAACGCCAACGACCTGCTCGCCTTTGGCGTCGTCATCGTCGCGATCGCGTTGCCGGGGTGGGTGCAGTACGCGCGCGCGGTGCGCGGTTCGACGATGGTCGAGCGCCACAAGGAATATGTCCAGGCGGCGCGCGTCATCGGCGTGCCGCCTTGGCGGATCATGGTGCGCCACGTGCTGCCCAACGTCATGGGTCCGGTGCTCGTGCTGTCGACGATCCAGGTCGCGGTCGCGATCCTGGCCGAGGCGACGCTCTCGTTCCTCGGCGTCGGCGTCTCGCCGACGTCGCCCTCGCTCGGCACCTTCATTAACGAGGGCAACAAACAACTTTTCAGCGGCGCCTGGTGGCTTGTGATATTCCCTGGTGCCACACTCGTACTCATCGCGCTCAGCATCAACCTGTTCGGGGACTGGCTGCGCGATGCCCTGAACCCGCGCCTGCGCTGATCCCCGCGGCAAGCGCCACCCGCCTAGGAGCGAATCGATGCGCCCCGTTCAACAATCCTGGTTCCGCGCCTTCGTCGCGCTCGGCATCGTCGCGCTCGCCGGCTGCGCGACCACCGAATACCATTACTCGCAGCTGTACGGTCAGCGCTACTACAAGACGCCGCTCGACACGTATCCGGTGACGATCGTTCGCGTCGACGGCAAGGACACGACGCTGCGGCCGGTGCTCGTCGATCCCGGGCTGCGCCGGATCACGGTGCAGGGCCCGCACGGCGGCGCCTATCGCCTCGGCGAGGAGCGCGAGTTCTCGCTCGACGTTCGCCCGTGCACGCGCTACTACCTGGTCGCGGTGCGTGACAACCGCCTCGACTCCGACTTCACGGTCAGGGTCGACTACGAGGAGCCGGTGGGCGGCTGCACGCCGCCGCCGGCGAAAAGCTAGGGGCGATGCCGGCGCCGCTCCTCGAAGTCGAGCACCTGCGCGTCGAGTTCCCGGGCCGCCGCGGCCGGGTGGTCGCGCTCGACGACGTTTCGTTCTCGATCGCTCCGGGCGAGGTGCTCGGCGTCGTCGGCGAGTCGGGCGCCGGCAAGTCGCTGACGGGCGCTTCGATCATCGGCCTGCTCGACCCGCCCGGGCGGATCGCAGGCGGTGAGATCCGCTTCGAAGGCGCGCGCATCGACAACCTTCCGTACGAGGCCATGCGCAGGCTTCGCGGCCGGCGGATCGGCGCGATCTTCCAGGACCCGCTGACGTCGCTCGACCCGCTCTACACCGTCGGCCAGCAGCTCGTCGAAACGATCCAGACCCATCTCGGGCTCGGTACCGCCGAGGCGCGCCGGCGCGCGGTGCGGCTGCTGCAGGAGACCGGCATCCCGGCGGCCGAACAGCGGCTCGACCAGTACCCGCACCAGTTCTCGGGTGGGATGCGCCAGCGCGTCGTCATCGCGCTCGCGCTCGCCGGCGAGCCGCGCCTGATCGTCGCCGACGAGCCGACGACTGCGCTCGACGTCTCGATCCAGGCGCAGATCATCGCGCTCCTCAAGCGGCTCTGCCGCGAGCACGGCTCCGCGGTGATGCTCGTCACCCACGACATGGGCGTCATCGCCGAGACGTGCGATCGCGTCGCTGTCATGTACGCCGGCAGGGTCGTCGAGATCGGACCGGTCGCCGAGGTCATCCACGCGCCGGCGCATCCGTACACCGCGGGCCTGATGGGGTCGATCCCGGCGATGGACGAAGACCGGCCGCGACTGCTGCAGATCGACGGCGCCATGCCCCGCCTGAACGCAATCCCGCCCGGCTGCGCGTTTCACCCGCGCTGTCCGCGCGTCTTCGCGCCATGCATGCAGTCGCGCCCCGAGCTGATGACCGCGGGCGCGACCCGTGCCGCGTGCTGGCTGCACGCTCCCGCGCTGCAGGCCGCGGCGTGACCGGCGCGGCGCTGGTCGAGGTCGAAGGCCTCGCCAAGACCTTCGACGTTTCCGCGCCCTGGCTGAACCGCGTCGCCGAGCGCAAGCCGCGCCAGTTCGTTCACGCCGTCGACGACGTCGCATTCACGATCGCGCGCGGCCGCACGCTCGCGCTGGTCGGCGAATCGGGCTGCGGCAAGAGCACCGTCGCGCGGCTGCTCGTCGGCCTCTACGCGCCGACGCGCGGTCGCGTTGTCTTCGACGGCGTCGACGCGAGCGGGAGCGCGCGCCCGGCTGCCATCCGCCGCCGCATGCAGATGATCTTCCAGGACCCGTACGCGAGCCTCAACCCGCGCTGGAAGGTGAAGGACATCATCGCCGAGCCGCTGCACGAGCACGGCTTTGGCGGCGAAGGCGGCGCCGCGAGCGGCCGGGAGGCGTGTCGGCGGATCGACGAGCGCGTCGCGGAACTGCTCGGCTCGGTCGGGCTCGCCGCCGCCGACGCGGAGAAGTTTCCGCATCAGTTCTCGGGTGGCCAGCGGCAGCGCATCTCGATCGCGCGCGCGCTCGCGACCGAGCCCGAGTTCCTCGTCTGCGACGAGCCGACGTCGGCGCTCGACGTCTCGGTGCAGGCTCAGGTCCTCAACATCATGAAGGAGCTGCAGGGCAGGCGCGGCCTCACGTATCTCTTCATCTCGCACAACCTCGCCGTCGTCCGCCACGTCGGCGACGACGTCGGCGTGATGTACCTCGGCCGCATCGTCGAGCTCGCCGACAAGGCCTCGCTCTTCGCGCGGCCGCGCCATCCGTACACGCGGATGCTGCTCGACGCGATCCCCGACATCCACATGAGCGGGCGGGCGCGAACGCCGGTGCAGGGCGAGGTGCCCAATCCGCTGCAGCCGCCGCCGGGGTGCACGTTTCATCCGCGCTGTCCTCATGCCAACGAGCGCTGCCGCGTCGAGCGGCCGGCGCTGCTCGCGGTCGACGGCGTTCGCGTCGCCTGCCACGCCGTCGAGGAACGGCGAATCTAGGCGGCTCCAGCGAAGGTCAGGATGTGCGGCGGTCGCCGCCCGGCAGCAGGTGCTCGCCGCGCATCAGGTCGGCGACGCTCTCGCGCTCGCGGATCAGCGTCGCTTCCTTGCCGCTGACGAGCACTTCCGCCGCACGCGGCCGCGTGTTGTAGTTGCTCGCCATGCTCATCGCGTAGGCGCCCGCCGAGAGCACGGCGACGATGTCGCCCGGAGCGACGGCAAGACTGCGGTCGCGGCCGAGCCAGTCCCCCGACTCGCAGACCGGACCGACGACGTCCCACGTCGCCGCCGGCGCCGTCGTCCGCCGACACGCGACGATCTCCATCCAGGCGTCGTACATCGCCGGGCGGACGAGGTCGTTCATCGCGGCGTCGACGATGCAGAAGTTGCGCTCTTCGCCGTGCTTGAGGTAGAGCACTTCGCTGAGCAGCAGCCCGGCGTTGCCGACCAGCGAGCGCCCGGGCTCGAGGACGATCTTCTTGCCGCCGTGGCCGCGCGCGTCGACGTGCGCGAGCAGACGCGCGACGAACTCGCCCGGGTCGGGCGGCGCCTCGTCGCGATAGCGAATGCCGAGGCCGCCGCCGACGTCGAGATGGGCGAGCCGGATGCCGTCGGCCTCGACTGCGTCGACGAGGTCGAGCAGCCGGTCGAGCGCGTCGAGGTACGGGTCGGCATCGACGATCTGCGAGCCGATGTGGCAATCGATGCCGACGACGGCGAGCGCGGGCAGGCGCGCGGCGTGTGCGTACGCCGCGCGCGCGTCGCCGTGGGCGATGCCGAACTTGTTGGCGCGCAGCCCCGTCGAGATGTAGGGATGCGTCATCGGATCGACGTCGGGATTGACGCGGAGGCTGACGCGTGCGCGCGAGCCGGCAGCGACGGCGACGTCGCTCAGCCGATCGAGCTCGCCGACGCTCTCGACGTTGAAGCAGAGGACGCCGGCGGCGAGCGCACGTGCCATCTCGGCGCGCGTCTTGCCGACGCCGGAGAAGACGATTCGCGCCGGGTCGCCGCCGACGGCGAGGACGCGCTCGAGCTCGCCGCCCGAGACGATGTCGAAGCCGGCGCCGCGTTCGGCGAACCATTGCAGGATGGCGAGCGTCGAGTTCGCCTTCACCGCGTAGCAGAGAAGGTGGTCGCGGCCGGCGAGGGCGCGCTCGTACGACGTCAGCGCGCGCGCCATCGCCGCACTCGAGTACGCGTAAAGCGGCGTGCCGAAGCGGCGCGCGAGATCGAACGCGGCGACGCCTTCGACGAAGAGCTCGCCGTCGCGCTCGGCAATCTCGGGTGCGCCGGGCAGCGTCATGGCTTCGCGCCCGGCGCCGACGTCGGCACCGCTGCTGGAATCGCCGTCGCAGAGTCAGGAGCGACGTCGGCCGCGACCGCCGGCGGCGACGGCTTGACGCCGACGAGGGGGCCCTTCTGCCCGCACGCTGTGAGCAGGGCGAGCGCGGCCGCGCCGAGCGCGCGTGCGGCGCCCGGAACTACACTGCCGTAGCGCCTCGACATGGCGCGATTATCGACCGTGACCTCAGCCCCGCTCCGCCACGACGACCTCAGCGACGCCGAGTACGACCGACGCGCGCGCGCCGTCCTCGCCGCGGTCGAGGCGGCGAGCGACCGCTTCCTGCAGGACGAGGTGATCGACATCGACACCAGCCGCACCGGCGGACTGCTCGAGCTCGCGTTCCCGAACGGCAGCAAGGTCGTCCTCAACACGCAGCCGCCGCTGCACGAGCTCTGGCTCGCCGCGGGCGCCGGCGGCTTCCACTTCCGCACGGTCGGCGAGCGCTGGATCGATCGCGAAGGGCGCGAGCTGTTCGAGGTGCTCTCAGAGTGCGCGAGCGCGCAGGCCGGGCGGCCACTCCGCTTCGCTCCCTGACTCGCGTCAACGGCGGAAGAGGTCGAGGATGCTGTTGCGTTCCTCTTCGCTCGGCGGCGTCGGCGCGGCCTTGTCTTCGAGGCCGAGGCTGCTGACGCCGCCGCCCTTCGCGTATTCGTCGTAATACCACTCGCCGCCGACGTTGACGACGCCCTCGGGAGCGGCCGGCTCCTGCACGGGGACGCCCTTCAGCATCACCGACATGTAGTCGATCCAGACCGGAAGCGCGAGGCCGCCGCCGGTCTCGCGATCGCCGAGCTTCCTCGGCTCGTCGTAGCCGATCCAGACGACGCCGACGACGTTCTTCTGCCAGCCGGCGAACCAGGCGTCGTGCGAGTCGTTGGTCGTCCCGGTCTTGCCGTAGATGTCGGGCCGCTTGAGCGCCGCCCCGGCCTTCGCCGCGGTGCCGCTGTGGGTGACCTCCTGCAGCAGGCTGGTCATGATGAACGCGTTGCGTGGCTCGATCGTCCGCGCCGTCTCGTCGAGGACGGGGACGCGCGCCTCGTTGATGACGTGCCCCTTGCTGTCGGTAATGCGGCTGATCAGCAGCGGATTGACGCGGTAGCCGCCGTTGGCGAACACGCTGTAGGCCGACGCCATCTGCAGCGGCGTGACCGCCCCCGCGCCGAGCGCCATCGGCAGATACGCGGGGTGCTTGTCGGCGTCGAAGCCGAAGCGCTTGATCCACTGCTGCGCGTACGGCGGACCGATCGCCTTCAGGATCCGGATCGAGATCATGTTCTTCGACTTTGCGAGGCCGCGGCGGAGCGTCATCGGGCCGTCGTAGGTGCCGTCGTAGTTTTTCGGCTCCCACGGCTGGCTGCCGGTCGTCCCGGCGTCGAAGAAGAGCGGCGCGTCGTTGATGACGGTCGCCGGGGTGAAGCCCTTCTCGAGCGCCGCCGAGTAGATGAACGGCTTGAAGCTCGAGCCCGGCTGGCGCCAGGCCTGCGTGACGTGGTTGAACTTGCTCTTCGAGTAGTCGAAGCCGCCGACCATCGCGCGGATGCTGCCGGTGCGCGGATCCATCGCCACGAACGCGCCTTCGACTTCGGGCAGCTGCGTGATCGACCAGTCGCCCTTGGCGCCGCGGATGAGGCGCACGACGGCGCCGGGGCGCAGCTGCGTCTTCGGGTTGGCCTTCGGCGAGAGCGCTGAGGTCGCGGGCTTGAGCCCTTCGCCGGTCACCGTGATCGCCTCGCCCGACTGCAGCATCGCCACGACCTTCTTCGGCGACGCCTCGGTGACGACCGCGGCGCGCAGCTCGTCGTTGTCGGGGAAGTCCTGCAGCGCCTCGGCGATGCGCGAGTCGAGCTCGCTCTTGTCGGCGGGCAGGTCGACGTAGTCCTCGGGGCCGCGATAGACCTGCCGCTTCTCGTACTCCATGATGCCCTTCCTCAGGGCGTGGTACGCGAGCGTCTGCTCGGCCGAGTTCAGCGTCAGGTAGACGTTCAGGCCGCGCGTGTACGCCTCGGGCCCGTACTGGTTGAAGATCATCTGCCGTGCCGCCTCGGCGACGTACTCGGCGTGCACGGCGACCTCGGTCGGCGCGCGGTACTTCAGGACCTGGTTGCGCGCCTGCTCGCGCTGCTCGGCGGTGATGAAGCCGTTCTCGTACATCCGGTCGATGATGTAGCGCTGGCGGATCCTCGCCCGGTCGGGATTGACGATCGGGTTGTTCGCCGAAGGCGCCTTCGGCAACCCGGCGAGCATCGCCGCCTCGGCGACGGTGATGTCCTTCAAAGGCTTGCCGAAATAGATTTCGCTGGCCGACGCGAATCCATATGCGCGCTGGCCGAGCGCGATGTGATTCATGTAGACCTCGAGAATCTGTTCCTTGCTGAGCAGGCTCTCGATCTTGAGCGAGAGCAACATCTCGTAGATCTTGCGAGTAAACGTTTTCTCGGTCGAGAGATAGAAATTGCGCGCGACCTGCATCGTGATCGTCGATGCGCCCTGCGCGGTGCGCGCCTCGCCGAAATTGGCGAGGCCAGCCCGGATCACGCTGACGTAGTTGACGCCGCGGTGCTGATAGAACTTGGCGTCCTCGGCGGCGAGGACGGCATCCTGCATCACCTTCGGGATCTGTTGGATCGAGACGAAGTTGCGACGTTCCTCGCCGAACTCGCCGAGGAGGACGCCGTCGGCGGAGAAGACGCGCATCGGCAGCTTCGGCCGGTAGTCGGTGAGGCTGTCGATCTCGGGCAGGTTCGGATACGACACCGCGAGCGCGATCGCCGCCAGCATCACGACGGCGACTGCGGCGGACGCCGCCAGACCGAGCAGCGTCAGAACGATCCTGACGATCACGCGGAGCCAGCCCGGCAGTGCGCTCTGCGGTTGCCCGCGCGGCCTCGGCGGGCGGCCGCCGTTCGAATCGGAATCTGTCACACGTGTCCAGAGAGAGCGGTCGCATTATAGAAAGCGACCCCGAGGCACCTTTGCCGACACTCGCCGAAGGGTCGATCAGTGACGGAATCGACACCACCGAAAACGCGTTGCAGATGGACGCAACTCGCCGAGCCGAGACGTGTGAGATTTGCAACGAGGCTGCCTCGGCAGGGCCGGTTTTTCCTTGGGGAATCAACACCCTTACTGCTAGCATCGAAGTAACTTATTAACACTCCAGCGCGCTGTTTTCGCGACGCTGGAAAAGGGGTCCCGTGAGCTTTCTCGACACGTTGTTGGGGCGCAAGCACCCACCGATGATCGGACTCGACATCAGCTCGTCCAGCGTCAAGCTCGTCGAGCTCGGCCAGAGCGGAAGCGGCGAGTTCGTCCTCGAGCGGTTCGGCTCGGAAAGTTTCGAGAAAGGCTGGATCTCGGACGGCCAGATCGAAAAGTTCGACGAGGTCGCCGAAGCCGTCAAGCGGCTGGTCACAAAGAGCGGCACGCGCACCCGCCAGGTCGTGATGGCGATGCCGCAGTCGGCGGTGATCACCAAGAAGATCATGCTGCCGGCGGGCCTGCGCGAAGAGGAGCTCGAGCTCCAGGTCGAGACCGAGGCCAACCAGTACATCCCGTTCTCGCTCGACGAGGTCAGCCTCGATTTCTGCGTCATCGGCCCGAGCCCGACCTCGATCGGCGACGTCGAGGTGCTGATCGCGGCATCGCGCAAGGACCGTGTCCAGGACCGCCAGGGCCTCGCCGAAGCGGCAGGCCTGAAGCCGGCGGTGCTCGACATCGAGTCGCACGCGTCGCGTCTGGCGATGAGCCGCGTCATCGCGAGCCTGCCGAACGAAGGCAAGGACGCGCTCGTCGCGCTGTTCGAGATCGGCGCCGACACGACGAGC
>DATJIM010000330.1:0-6972 GCA_035493195.1 Caldimonas sp. | reverse complement strand
TCCCGTCGGCCTGATGTTCACGATCGACCGCATCCTGCGCCAGGGCAGCTGGCTCGACTACGGCATGTTCATCGAAGGCGTCATGGTCGCGGCGCGCGCGCACGGCCTCGACACCTGCCCGCAGGCGGCGTTCACGCCGTTCCATCGCATCGTCACCGAAGCGATCGGCGCGCCCGCGAGCGAGCAGCTCGTCTGCGGCATGTCGCTCGGCTGGGCCGACACGAGCGCGATCGAAAACACTCTCGTCACCGAGCGCGAGCCGGTCACCGGCTTCGCGCGCTTTCTCGACTGACGCCGCGAACCCTACCGTCCGAACCGAGCCATGCGACCTTCGATCCTGATCTGCCGCCGTGTCTTTCCGGAGACAGTGGCGCGCCTGCGCGAGCACTTCGACGTCGAGACCAACGACGCCGACGACGTCTGGACGCGCGACGAGCTGATCGCGCACCTGCAGGGCAAGACCGGCGTCTTCGTCACCGGGACGCAAGCCGTCGACGCCGCACTGCTCGACGCCTGCCCGCAGCTGCGCGCCGTCTGCAGCCTCGCGGTCGGCTACAACAACATCGACGTCGCTGCGTGCACCGCGCGGGGCGTCGCGGTCAGCAACGCGCCCGGCGTCCTCACCGAGACGACCGCCGACTTCGGCTTCGCGCTGCTGATGGCCGCGGCGCGGCGCGTCGGCGAGAGCGAACGGTTCCTGCGCCGCGGCGAGTGGTCGAAGTGGAGCGTCGACCTCTTCGCCGGTAGCGACGTCCACGGCGCCACGCTGGGCATCCTCGGCATGGGCCGGATCGGCCAGGCGATCGCGCGCCGCGGCGCCCACGGCTTCGCCATGCCGGTGCTCTATCACAACCGCTCGCCGCTTCCCGACGACGTTGCCGGCGCGCTCGGTGCACGCTACGTCTCGCGCGAGACACTGCTCGCCGATTCCGACCATCTCGTGATCGTCGTGCCGTACAGCGCCGAGTCGCACCACCTCGTCGGCGCCGCCGAACTGGCGCGCATGAAGCCGACGGCGACGATCGTCAACATCGCGCGCGGCGGGATCGTCGACGACGCGGCCCTTGCCGCCGCGCTGCGCGCCGGACGTCCCGGCGCCGCCGGGCTCGACGTCTTCGAAGGCGAGCCGAATGTCCATCCCGAGCTGCTCGCGCTGCCCAACGTCGTCCTCACGCCGCACATCGCGAGCGCGAGCCTGCCGACGCGGCGAGCGATGGCGAACCTCGCCGCCGAGAACCTGATCTGCCTGCTCGACCCGGCGGCCGGTCGCACGCCGCCGACCGTGCTCAACCGCGAGGTGCTCGCGCGCCGACTGTAGGAGCGAGACGACAGGCCTCGCCGGTGCGGGCCGATACGTCGGCCGTGCTGCACTGGGAACAATCGGGCCGATGAGAAGCCCGCTCGCAGCCTGGCGTGGCGGCGTTCGCTGGCCGCTGGTGTTGATCTCGGCCGTCGTCGCGGTCGTCGTCGTCGTTCTCGTCTGCGAAGCGATCGGCTGGCCGTTCCTCGCCGGGCCGGTGCAGCACCGGCTTTCGAAGCTGCTCGATCGCAGCGTCGCGTTCGGCGACGACCCCGGCAAGTCGTCCGGCGTCCGCATCGGCCTGCTCGGCAGCGTTCGCATCCATGCCGACTCGATCGAGATCGGACCGCCGTCGTGGAGCCCGGCACGCCACACCATGGCCGCGCACGACGCGACGCTCAAGCTCGGCTACCTCGACCTCTGGCGCGCGTACCGCGGCAAGACACTGCACGTCCGCGACCTCGAGGCGGGCGAGCTCGACGCGATCCTCGAGCGCCTCGAGGACGGCCGCGCGTCGTGGCAGTTCGGCAAGAAGAGCGATGCCGCCGCGCAGCACGAGGCATCGCTGCCGACGTTCGGCCGGCTCGTCGTCGGCGACGGCCACGTCCTCTATCACGATCGCGTCCTGCCGGCCGGCATCGACGCGCGCTTCTCGCTCAGCGACGGCTCTGCCGCCGCCCGCAGCGGTCGTGGCGCTTCTGCAGCGTCGTCGGCCACCGTGGCGGCGAGCGCGCCCGACGGCGCTTCGACGCCTGCGCGCGCTGCGGCGGCGAGCAGCGCCGCCTCCGGAATCTTCATCCGCGCCGGCGGTGTCGCCGGCGGCGGGCCGGCGACCGCCGAGAGCGTCCGCCTGCGACCCGACGAGCGCGGCCTGCGGCTGAAGGCGACGGGCCAGTACCGCGATCTTCCGGTGCGGATCGATCTGCGCACGTCGGGCGTGCTCGCATTCCTCGGCGACGGCGCCGAGGCGCAGTCGCAGCCGCTGTCGCTGCGCGCGCTGATCGGCCGCGCGGAGGTCGCCTTCGACGGCACGACTCGCGATCCGCTCCACTTCAGCGGGCTCAAGGGGCGCTTTCGCCTGTCGGGGCAGTCGCTCGCCAACGTCGGCGACGCGCTCGGCATCACGTTGCCGACAACGCCGCCGTTCACGACGCACGGCACGCTCGTCAAGGACGAGGACGTCTGGAAGGCCGTGTTCGAAGCGGCGAGCATCGGCTCGAGCCGACTCAACGGCGCGTTCACGTACGACAAGCGCCCCAAGGTGCCGCTGCTGGCGGGGCGCCTCGGTGGCTCGCGGCTGCTCCTCGCCGACCTCGGGCCCGCGGTCGGCACGCCGCCGCCGGGCAGCGGCGCCGGCAAGGCCGCCGCTGCCCACGACGGCCGCGTCTTTCCTGACAAGCGCTTCGACCTGCCGTCGCTGCACGCGATGAACGCCAATGTCGTCGTCGACATCGGCACCTTCGACACCGGCACCGAGATCATCGAGCCGCTCCATCCGGCGCGCGCGCACCTCCTGCTCGCGGACGGCGTGCTGACGATCGCCGACTTCGTCGGCGTCACCGCGCAAGGGCGCATGGAGGGCTACGTCCAGCTCGACGCGCGCCGCGACCACACCGCGCTCTGGACCGCCGACCTCCGGCTGCTCGGCGTCGACCTCGCGCAGTGGCTTCGGCTGAAGCGCTCCGGCAACGCGCCGCCGTACCTCAGCGGCAAGCTCGATGCGCTCGTCAAGGTCAAGGGCACCGGGCGTTCGACCGCCGAGATCCTCGGCTCGCTCGCGGGCGACCTGCGCATGCACCTGCGCGACGCCGCGGTCTCGCACGTCGCGGTCGAGGCAGGCGGGATCGATGTCGCGCAGGCGCTCGGCGTGATGGTCAAGGGCGACGACGCGCTGCCGATCCTGTGCAACGTCGCCGACCTCGACATCGAGCAGGGCGTCGCGAAGCCGAAGGTGTTCGTGCTCAACACCCGCGACTCGACCATCTGGGTCGACGGCGCGGTGTCGCTGCGCGACGAGACGCTCGACCTGCGCGTGGTCGTGTCGCCGAAGGACTTCAGCCCGATGTCGCTGCGCACGCCGATCCACGTCAAGGGAACGTTTGCGCAGCCGAAGGTCTCGCTCGAGATCGGAAAGCTCGCCGGCAAGGCCGGCGCCGCGGGGCTGCTCGCGCTGCTCAATCCGCTCGCTGCGCTGATCCCCTTCATCGACCCGGGAGCGCAGAAGCAGGCCAAGGAGAGCGACGCCGAGTGCGCCAACCTCGTGCGAACGCTCGGCGTCATTCCGAAGGCGGTGCGCACGCCGAAGTCGGCACCCGTCCCCCCGGCGGCGGCGAGCGCCGCGTCGGCGGCCGCGCGCGCGAAGCTGGCGGCGGCTGCGTCGGCGCCGGCGCGCTGATCGCCGCTGCGCCCTCAGGCCTTGCGGCGCTTGCTGACGAGCGGGCCTTCGCCCTTCGAGTGCGACTTGCCCTTCTGCTCGGCGTCATCGAGCTCTGCGGCCTCGCGCGCGTCTTCGGGCGCGGCGTCGCGCGCCGCGGGCTCGACCTTGCCGGAGTGCGCGAACTCGCGGCTCGCCTTGTCGTAGCGGCGGCCGGCCTCGTAGTCGCCTTCGCCCTGGACCTTGTCGTTGGCAGGTGTCTTGTTCATGCTGTCTCCTTGGCTGTGGAATCGCCGCGCCTCACGCGGCCGCCGCCGCGACGGGCTCGACGACTTCCTCGGTGACGACGTCGAAGCGGACGAGCGAGTTCGCGCCGAAGCACATCGTGATCGGCACGTCGCCCGCGTCGCGGCCGCGCGCCATCACGATGCGGCCGATGCGGCGCTCGTTGTGACGAGCGTCGAAGGTGAACCAGCGGTCGCCGAGGAAGACCTCGAACCACGCGCTGAAGTCCATCGGGTACGGCGCCGCCGGAACCCCGATGTCGCCGAGGTAGCCGGTCGTGTAGCGCGCCGGGATGTTCATGCAGCGGCACAGCGTCACCGCGAGGTGGGTGAAGTCGCGGCAGACGCCGACGCGTTCGCGGAAGGCGTCGAGCGCGGTGCGCGTCGGCCGCGCGCGCTGGTAGTCGAACGTCAGGTGCTGGTGCACGAACTCGCAGATCGCGGCGACGCGCGACCAGCCGGGCGCGACGGCGCCGAACTGCTGCCACGCGAACGGCAGCAACTCGCTGTCGACCTCGCAGTAGCGGCTGGGCAGCAGGAACTGCAGCGTCGAGAGCGGCAGCTCCGTCGGGTCGCGCTGGGGCGCGTCGCGGTCGACCTCGTCGAGCTCGCCCGAGTCGCGGATCAGCGCTTCGTTCGCGATGCGCACCGTCGGCATGCCGAGCGGAACGTTGACGCGGCCGCAGTGGTTGCCGAAGCTGTCGATGTACTCCTCGGGCGTCAGGCCGCCGCTGACGATGACCGACTCGGGAGCGACGAGGTCGTCGCGGCGTGAAGGGTGGACGCGCAGCAGGTAGATGAGCGCCATCGGCGTCGCCACGGACAGCTCGATGTCGTACCCGATCCTGATCAGCATTCGCGAAGCTCCGCGGCCCTTTGAGTGACGGCGGCATCCTTGCACGACGCGGGTCCGCGGTCTGTAGGAAGGGAGCGCTTCGCGTGGCGGTTCGATCGACTGTAGGCAGCGTCCGACGGCCCCAAGCGCGATCGCCCGGCTGACCGCGCGAATCACTCGCTTTAACTTCGACGCCATGGGACCCACGGCAACGTCGAGCTTGGCGGAACGGCTGCGTCGCTTCGCCCGCTGGTTCTTCACGTGCTCGCCCGAAGCCGCTGCCGATCCGGCGCCGAAGCCACGGCAGCAACCCGCCAAGGCGAGGCGCCAGGACGCTCCGCAACTGCGCGCGCACGCGCAGCATGCCGGCCGCGTCGGAGTCAGCAACCGGAATCGACCATGATTGAACGACGCGTGCTTCTCGAGAAGAGCCTGATCGGAACGTGCGCGCTCGTCGCCTTCATCCTGTTCGCGAGCTTCTACATGGTCGTGAGCGGCGCGGTGCAGCGCGGCCCGCGCCTGGCCAGCGTCGACCCGGCCACGCCGCATGCGGCGCCGACGGTCGCGCAGCGCAGCACGGGTCACGGCAACGCGTTGCTCGCGCGCGTCGGCAACTGACGGGCGCGACCGACGGCGCGCGCTGATCGCCGCGCGCGCCGCGATAATCGCCGCCGGGCCGAGTGCCCCGGCGCCGCCCGTCGAGCGGCCGCGATGACGACTCCCGAATGCGGCTCGAAGGCTCCCTGATCGTCTGCGAGGAATGCGGCCTCGCGCACCGCTGGCACCCGCCCGGCCATGGCGCCGTCGCGCGCTGCACGCGCTGCGACGCTGTCCTCGACCGTTCGCATCGGCTCTCGATCGACGGCATCCTCGCGCTCACCGTCGCCGCCGCGGCGATCTACCTCGTCGCCGTCAACACTCCGCTGCTGACGCTGACGCTGCGCGGGCCCGCCGAGCAGGCGAGCCTGATCGACGCGATCCGCTACGCGTGGACCGATGGCGAGCCGATCATCGCCGTCGTCGCCGGGATCACGGCGCTGCTCGCGCCGGCGGCGTTCGTCGCGCTTCGCCTCTACGTGCTGTTTCCCCTGTCGGTCGGATTCAAGGCGCCCGGCTTCGCGTGGTGCGTGCGGATGTTGCACCAGGCCGAACGCTGGAGCATGGTCGAGGTGTTCACGGTCGGCGTCCTGCTCTCGCTCGTCCGCCTCGCCGGCCTCGCGCACGCATCGCCGGGCCCGGGCCTGTTCGCGCTCGGCGCGCTGACGGTTCTGTTCGCGTCGATCCAGTCGGCCGGGCTGAAGCGCCTGTGGTGGCAGGTCCAATGACCGCGGCGAGCGAGCCGCCGTTGCTGCTCGGCTGCGAGAGTTGCGGCCTCGTCTCGCCGGCGGTCGTTCTGGACGATCCGACGCTCGTTCAGGAGTGCCCGCGTTGCGGCCACGTCCTCGCCGCGACCAAGCCGCACGCGCTGCAGCGCACGTGGGCGTTCGTCGGTGCCGCGGCCGTGCTCTACATCCCTGCCAACGCGCTGCCGGTGATGGTGACGACGCAGGCGCTGCAGCGCGACGAGCACACGCTGCTCGGCGGCATCCACGAGCTCTGGCTCGACGGCTCGTGGGGGCTCTCGATCATCGTCTTCGTTGCGAGCATCGCCGTGCCGGTGCTGAAGATCGCGGTGCTCGGCCTGCTCGCGTGGACCGTGCGCCACAAGCCGCACTGGCGCCGCCTCGAGCGCGCACGCCTGTACCGCCTCGTCGAGACGGTCGGCCACTGGTCGATGCTCGACGTCTACGTCGTCGTCCTGCTCGCCGCGACGGTGCGCTTTGGCGCGCTCGCGAGCGCGAGCCCGGGGCCGGGGCTGATCTCGTTCGCGGCGGTCGTCGTGCTGACGATGCTCGCGACCTGGTCGTTCGATCCGCGACTGATCTGGCGCGACGTTCCCGATGGCCGAGCCGTCTGACCCGTCTGACCCGTCGCCGGCGCCGGACGCGCTGCCCGAGCCGCGCATCGTCCGCGCGCGGCGCTGGAACGTCTCGCTCGTCTGGCTCGTCCCCGCCGTCGCGATCGCGATCGCGGCGTCGATGCTCGTTCGCAGCGTCTTTCTCACCGGGCCGCGGATCGAGATCGAATTCAAGTCGGCCGATGGCGTCGAGGCCGGCAAGACCGAGGTCCGCTACAAGGA
>DATJIM010000329.1:0-4120 GCA_035493195.1 Caldimonas sp. | reverse complement strand
GTGATCTGGCTGTCGCTCCTCAACGCGACGGCGTGCACCTTCGCGCCGGTGCTGATGGTGATGATGGCGATCGAGCGCGTCGGCGCGACGGTCGCGGCGCAGACCGGCATGGTCGGCCCGATGTCGACGATCATCATGGGGATCGCCATCCTCGGCGAGCCGTTCACGGGTTGGATCGTCGCCGGCACGGTGCTGGTGCTCGCGGGCATCTGGTGGCTCGCCAGGAGGAAATGAGATGGATCTCGGAATCGCCGGCAAGTGGGCGCTCGTCTGCGCCGCGAGCAAGGGGCTCGGCAAGGGTTGCGCGAAGGCGCTCGTGCACGAAGGCGTCAACGTCGTCGTCACCGCGCGCGGCGGCGAAGCGCTCGAGGCGACCGCGCGCGAGCTGCGCGCGCTCGGTGGCGGCGAGGTGCGCGCCGTCGTCGGCGACATCACGACCGATGAAGGACGCGCGGCGGCGCTCGCGGCGTGTCCGCAGGTCGACATCCTGATCAACAACGCCGGCGGGCCGCCGCCGGGCGACTTCCGCGACTGGGGACGCGACGCCTGGATCAAGGCGGTCGACGCCAACATGCTGACGCCGATCGAGCTGATGAAGGCGACCGTCGACAGGATGGCCGAGCGCGGCTTCGGCCGCGTCGTCAACATCACGTCGGGCGCGGTGAAGGCGCCGATCGACATCCTGGGCCTGTCGAACGGCGCGCGCACCGGCCTCACCGGCTTCGTCGCCGGGCTCGCGCGCAGCAGGATCGCAGCACGCGGGGTGACGATCAACGGCCTCCTGCCCGGTGCGTTCGACACCGACCGGCTGCGCGCGACGATGCAGGGCGCGGTCGCGAAGACCGGCAAGACGATCGACCAGGTCGCCGACGATCGCAAGCGCACGATCCCGGCAAACCGCTTCGGCGACGCCGACGAGTTCGGCGCCGTGTGCGCGTTTCTCTGCAGCGTCCACGCCGGCTACATCACCGGCCAGAACATCCTCGCCGACGGCGGCGCATACCCGGGCACGTTCTGACTCCGGGCGCGGGGCGGCGCGCTAGGTCGGCATCGCCGCGCCGCAGTTCCAGCACTGCTCGAAGGGGCCGTCGACGCGCTCGTGGCACTCCCGGCACACCCAATGCCGGTGCACGGGATGGCGCAGCTCGTGCAGCAGCGCGCGGGCGCGCTCGAGCTCGCCGTCGTCGGAGATCCAGACCTCGGGCAGCGCCTGGTCGGGGGGCAGCTCGCCGGCGATGCTGCTCGCGTACATGCGCTGCACCGTCGCCGCGATGCCGGCGTGGGTCAGCATGTCGGCCCACAGGGTGGCGACGGCGAGATTGGGAGCTTGCGTCAGACGTTTCATGAAGGCTCTGGCACGATAGCGCACCACGATCGCGAAAGGCGAAACGAATGACGACGACCAGCCCCACCATCCGCATCGAGAAGAACGGCGGCCCCGAGGAGATGAAGCTCGTCGACCTGCCGGTCGGCGAGCCCGGTCCCGGCGAGATCCGCATCCGCCACCACGCGTGCGGCATCAACTTCATCGACGTCTACCAGCGCTCCGGCGTCTACGCGCTGCCGATGCCGCTGACGCTCGGCATGGAGGGCGCCGGCGTCGTCGAGGCGGTCGGCGCCGGCGTGACGCACCTGAAGCCCGGCGACCGCGCCGCCTACGCGGCCAACCCGCCCGGCAGCTATTCGCTCGCGCGCGTGATGGCGGCCAAGAACGTCTGCAAGCTGCCCGACGCGATCTCGTTCGAGACCGGCGCGTCGATGATGCTGAAGGGCATGACCGCGCAGTACCTGCTGCGCCGTACGCTGCCGCAGGAAGGACTGCAGGCGGGCGACCACGTCCTCTTCCACGCCGCCGCGGGCGGCGTCGGGCTGATCGCGTGCCAGTGGGCGCGCGCGCTCGGGCTGCAGCTGATCGGCACCGCCGGCAGCGACGAGAAGTGCAAGCTCGCCAAGGAGAACGGCGCCGCGCACGTCATCAACTACCGCAGCGAAGACTTCGCCGCGCGCGTCAAGGAGATCACCGGCGGCAAGGGCGTCAAGGTCGTCTACGACTCGGTCGGCAAGGACACGTGGGACAAGTCGCTCGACTGCCTGCGGCCATTCGGGCTGATGGCGAGCTTCGGCAACGCGTCGGGAGTCGTTCCGCCGTTCGCACCCGGCATGCTCGGCGCCAAGGGGTCGCTTTACGTGACTCGGCAGACGCTGTTCACGCACATCGCGACGCGCGAGGCGACGCAGGCGATGGCCGACGAGCTGTTCGCGGTCGTCGCGAGCGGCAAGGTCGAGATCCACACCGAACGGCGCTATCCGCTCGCCGACGCGGCGCAGGCGCACCGCGACCTCGAGTCGCGCGCGACGACCGGCTCGGGCATCCTCGTGCCCTGACCGCGTATGCCGACGCTCTACGGGTCGCAAGGATCGGGATCGGCCGCCGTCGAGGCGGCGCTCGCGATCGCGGGCGTCGAGACGAGGCTCGTCGACGCCGCATCGTGGCAGGAGTCGCCCGGCCTTGACGAGCTCAGGCGGATCAATCCGCTGGCGCAGATCCCGACGCTCGTCCTCGACGACGGCAGCGTCCTCACCGAGAGCGCGGCGATCCTGATCCACCTCGGCCTCGTCCATCCCGAGAGCGGCCTGCTCGCGACCGGTCCGCGCGAGCGCGCGCAGCAGATCCGCGGCCTCGTCTACATCGCGGCCAACTGCTACGCCGGCATCGGCATCCTCGACTATCCCGACCGCTGGTATCCGGAGCCCGACGACGCGGTGAGAAAGGCGATGCAGACGCGCGGTCGTGCGCGCCTGCACGAGCTCTGGGAGACGTTCGCCGACCAGTTCCCGGCGCGACCCTGGCTCTCGGGCGAGCGGATCGGCGCGCTCGACGTCCTCGCGGCGACGGTCTCCAAGTGGAGCGGCGCGCGCCAGGCGCTCGCATCCTCGCGGCCGCGCTTTTCCGAGCTATTCGCCCGGATCGAGGCCGAGCCGCGCGTCGCCGCGGTGTGGGCGCGCCACTGGCCGCGGCGATGACGCGGGAGCGCGCATGGATGCTCGCGCGTGGCCGGTCGTGCTCGCGGCGCTGCTCGCCGCCGGGCCGGCGCACGCCGACGGCGAAGACGAGCTCGTCGCGCTGATCAACGCGAGGCGCGCCGAGACGCGCGACTGTGCCGGCCGGCAGCGGCCGGCGGCGAGCCCGCTCGCGCCGTCGTCGGCGCTCGCGCAGGTCGATGCGCGCACGTCGGCCGAGCTCGGCCGCGCGCTGTCGGGCGTCGGCTACCTCGCGTCGAGCGCGGCGACGATCGTCGTCTCCGGGCCGCGCGACCCGCACGACGCGCTGCGCCAGATCGAGCTGCACTACTGCACGCCGCTGCTCGACGCGCGCTACGCCGATATCGGCGTCGCGCGCAGCGGCTCGACGTGGCGGATCAACATTGCGCGCCCGCTGATCGCGAAGGACCTCGGCGACTGGCGGCACGCGGGCCAGACGGTGCTCGCGCTCGTCAACGAGGCGCGCGGCCGGCCACGCGTCTGCGGCGATCGCTCGTTCGCGCCGGCGCCGCCGCTCGCGTGGAACGACCAGCTCGCGCAGGCAGCGCTCGTGCACAGCCGCGACATGGCGCAGCGCAACTACTTCGACCACGTCGAACCGGGCGGCGCGAGCGTGGCCGAGCGCGCGACCAAGACGGGCTACCGCTGGCGCGCCGTCGGCGAGAACATCGCCGCCGGGCAGGGTTCGGCGAAGCAGGTCGTCGCCGGCTGGCTCGCGAGCCCCGGACACTGCGAGAACATCATGTCGCGCGAGTTCGCCGAGATGGGCGCCGCCTACGCGATCAACCCGCACAGCGCGATGGAGATCTACTGGACGCAGGCGTTCGGCGCGCGTTGAACGCTTGGTCTGTGCGCACGGGATCGGGACGGCAGGGCACCCTGCTTTGCTCCATGTCCCCCGGGCCTGGCCTGAACGGCCGGTCCTCCTCCTCTACTTCCGCAAAACAGGGCGCCCTGCCATCTCGATCCCGCACCGAGCTGCATGCAACGTTGCGCGTGCGTGCGCCTCGGTTCGGGCGCGGGGGGCGGGTGGCCGATTTCCGTAAGTAGAGGAGGAGGGCCAGCCGTCCAGGCCAAG
>DATJIM010000328.1:0-9540 GCA_035493195.1 Caldimonas sp. | reverse complement strand
GGACGCCATCGCCGCCGGCAGCGCGAAGATCGTCTTCACGACGCCCGAGCGGCTCGCCGACGCCGACTTCGTCGAGCGGCTCGCGCGCCATCCGCCGAGCCTCGTCGTCGTCGACGAAGCGCACTGCATCTCGCAGTGGGGCCACGACTTCCGGCCGGCGTTCCTCGAGATCGGCAGCGCGATCCCACAGCTCGGCGAGCCCACGGTGCTCGCGCTGACCGCGACCGCGACCGACGCGGTGATCGAGGACATCGCCCGTCAGCTCGGCGTAGGCCGCTTTGCCGTCGTCCAGACAGGCCTCTACCGCGCCAACCTGCACTACCGCGTCCTCCAGGTCACCAACGAAGACGAGAAGCTCGCTCGCGCGCTCACCGTCGTCGCCACGAGCGACGGCGCCGGGCTCGTCTACACGGCGACCGTCAAGGCAGCCGAGCAGGTGCACGCGGCGCTGCGCGACGCCGGCATCGACACGGTCGTCTACCACGGCAAGCTCTCGGCGTCCGAGCGGCGCGAGCGCCAGGACGCGTTCATGACCGGCAGCGCGCGAGTGATGGTCGCGACCAACGCGTTCGGCCTCGGCATCGACAAGCGCGACACGCGCTTCGTCGTCCACTACCAGATGCCGGCCGGGCTCGACGCCTACTACCAGGAGTCGGGTCGCGCCGGTCGCGACGGCGGCGACGCCGACTGCACGCTGCTCTTCCTGCACAGCGACCGGGCGGTGCAGCAGTTCTTCCTCGCTGGCCGCTACCCGGCCAAGGAGGACGTCGCCGACCTTTACGGTGCGCTCCAGCAGCCACCCGACGACGGCGGCGCATGGACGCTCGATCGGCTGCACGACGCGCTCGCGCGGCCGAAGGCGAAGCTGCAGGTCGCGCTCAGGCTGCTGCGCCATCGCGGCGTCGTCGGCCAGGAGCGCGACGGCTCGCTCGTGCCGACGCGCGCCGGCCTCGACCGCGACGCGCTCGAGAAGCTGCTCGTGTCGTATCGGGAGAAGCGCGAACACGACCGCGCGATGCTCGAGCGGATGGTCTTCTACGGCCAGACCGGACACTGCCGCTGGAAGGTGCTGCTCGAGAACTTCGACGCCGCCGAAGGCTTCGAGCGCTGCGGGACGTGCGACAACTGCGTCCGCATCGCCGCCGCGTTCGCTGCCGCCGAGCGCGACGCGTCGACGCAAGACCGCGATGCCGAAGCCGCCGCAGCCGACGGCGACGGCGAACGCGAGCCCGCGAATTCGCCCGCGCTTCCGGACATCGGCGATCTGGTGAGCGTCCCGCGCTACGGCCGCGGCGTCGTCGAGTCGGTGAGCGCCGAGGGCATCACCGTCGTCTTCCCGGAAGGCGCGCGCCGCGTCTTCCTGCCCGGGTTCGTGCGCCGTGCAGCGAGCCGCGCGCGGCGTCCGCGCGGGCCAGCAAAAGTTACCGCAAGCGCTTCCTGAGGCGAGCTTCATCGGCCTGTCGCGCGGCCGCACAGGTACTCGTTTTCAGAGGAGAAATCGCCCGCGCCGCGCGATGGCACGGGTGTTGCTCCCAGGCCCCCCGCTCGTGCCGCGCGCGACCGCTCAGCGCGCTCCTTCGAACCCATTTCCGAACCGCACCGATCATGAGTTTCCCGACCCTGCAAGCCCGTCAGCGCCAACAACACACCGTCACGCCGCGACTGCAGCACGCAGTCCGTCTGCTGCAGCTCTCGTCGCTCGACTTCGCGCAGGAGGTGCAGGAGGCGATGGGGCGCAACCCGTTCCTGGAGGTCGAGGACTCGCCCCCCGACGCCGGCCGCGTCGACGTCGGCCCGGTGAACGGCGACGGCGACGCGCGCGGCATCGATCTCGAGGCGCAGGCGCCGATCGCCGACGCGCCGTACGAGCGCGAAAGCTGGCAGCAGTCGTCGTCGAGCGTGCGTCAGTCGAGCACCGACAGCGACGTCGCCGCGCTCGACATGATTGCCGCCGACGTCGGCCTGCGCCAGCACCTGCACGGCCAGATCAACGTGCTGCCGCTCAGCCAGCGCGACCACGCGCTCGCCTGCGCGATCGTCGAGTCGCTCGACGACGACGGCTACCTGCGCGTCGAGCTCGACGAGATCGCCGCGACTGCGGGGATGAACCCGGCGGTCGAGCCCGAGGAAATGCAGATCGCGCTGAAGCGCGTCCAGGCGCTCGACCCGCCTGGTGTCGCGGCGCGCAGCGTCGCCGAATGCCTGCTCCTGCAGCTGCCGCAGATCGAGGACGCGGAGCTGCGCGAGGTGGCGCGCGCGATCATTGCCGAGCACCTCGACCGGCTCGCCCAGCACGACGTCAACGGCCTCGCGCGGCAGCTCAAGAAGACGCCGGCACAGGTCGAGGCAGCGTGCGAGCGGATCCGCCACCTCAGCCCGCGGCCCGGCTGGAACGTCGAGCCGACGGCGACGCAGTTCATCACGCCCGACGTCATCGTGCGCAAGATCCGCGGCCGCTGGACGGCATCGCTCAACCGCGCCGTCGTGCCGCGCGTCAAGCTCAACCAGACGTACGCGTCGATGTTCCAGGAGCACCGCGACAGCCAGCACGGCGAGCTCGCGCAGCACCTCCAGGAAGCGCGCTGGACGGTGAAGAACGTGCAGCAGCGGTTCTCGACGATCCTGATGGTCGCCGAGGCGATCCTGAAGCGCCAGCAGCACTTCCTCGAGTTCGGGCCGATGGCGATGAAGCCGCTCGGTCTGCGCGAGATCGCCAACGAGCTCGGCCTGCACGAGTCGACGGTTTCGCGCGTCACCAACAACAAGTACATGGCGACCCCGGTCGGCGTCTTCGAGCTCAAGTACTTCTTTTCGCGCGAGATGGCGACGGCGAGCGGCGGCGCGTGCTCGGCGACCGCGATCCGCGGCGTCATCAAGGGGATGATCGACGCCGAGAGCCCCGCCGACCCGCTCTCCGACGCGCAGATCGCGCGCCTGCTCGTCCGCCAAGGGCTGAAGGTCGCGCGTCGGACTGTCACCAAGTACCGCCAGCTGCTCAAGGTGCCGTCGGTCGAGCGACGCCGCCGGATCGGCCGGCCAACGGCGGGCGACGCGGTTGCCTGAGCGCTCGACTTCCCGAACTCGGGCATCCGGCGGCATGCCGATTGCCCCCTCGGGGCTCGCCGTCGTACAAGGGAGAGACGACGACGACCCAGGGCTGGCGGTGGCAGGCGAAACGCAACGACCCCCTTTCGAAGCGAGGCACGACGGAACCCGCGCCGCAGCGACCGCCGGCGCGGATTCGGTTCGCCTCCTCGAGGCGGCGCCGGTCCTGATCTGGAGCGCCGGACTGGATCGCGCCAACGACTGGTTCAGCCCGTCGTGGACGAGCTTCACCGGGCGCAGCGGCGACGAGCTGCTCGGCGACGGCTGGACGCGCTCGGTCCACCCGGAAGACCTGGACCGCTGTCTCGGCATCCGGGCGGCGAGCTTCGAGGCACGCGCCCCGTTCTCGATGGACTTCCGCCTGCGTCGCCACGACGGCGAGTACCGCTGGATGCTCGACAACGGCGTGCCGAGGCTCGGCAGCGACGGCGCCGCGGTCGGCTACGTCGGCAGCTGCGTCGACATCCACGAGCGCAAGGAGCTCGAGGAGTCGCTTGCCGAGCGAACGCAGCAGTTGCGCCTTGCCGAGCGGCGACAGGGCCAGTTCCTCGGCATGCTCTCGCACGAGCTGCGCAACCCGCTCGCGCCGATCGCCAACGCGGCGAGCGTGCTGCGCACGCTCGAGCACACCAACCCGATCCTCGTCCGCCTGCGCGAGATCCTCGAGCGTCAGGTCGGCCGGCTCGGCCATCTGATCGAGGAGCTGATCGACGTCACGCGCGCGGCGCAGGGGCAAGTCACGCTGGTGCGCGAGAAGGTGTCGGTCGAGAGCGTCGTGCAGGCGGCGGTCGCGAGCAGCCATGACAAGCTCACCGCCGGCGGCCATCAGCTCGATGTCGACGTCCCCGACGAGCGGCTGTTCATCCGCGGCGACCGCGAGCGGCTCGCGCAGGCGCTCAGCCATCTGATCATCAACGCCGCCAAGTTCACCTCGCAGCCGAACACCGTGACGATCGGCGTCCGCCGCGCGGCGAAGACGGTCCACATCTCGGTCAAGGACCGCGGCGAAGGGATCGACCCGAAGTTCCTGCCCCACGCGTTCGAGCTGTTCGCGCAGCAGGACCAGAGTCGCGCGCGAACGCTCGGCGGCCTCGGCGTCGGCCTGACGCTGGCGAGGCGGATCGCGCAGCTGCACGGCGGCGACGTCGAGGGATTCAGCGAGGGGCCCGGTCACGGCAGCGAGTTCGTGCTCTGGCTGCCGCTGCTCGAAAGCGACGCCGACGACGACGTCGGCAACGACGACGACGCCGAGATCCCGAAGCTGAGCGAGAGCTACCGCGTCCTCATCGTCGAGGACAACGCCGACGCGCTCGAGAGCCTCAGGCTGCAGATGGAGCTCTGGGGCACGGAGGTCAGCACCGCAAAGAGCGCCGAGGAGGCGCTCGAGGTCGCCGAGCGCGTGCGACCGCAGATCGTCCTGTGCGACATCGGCCTTCCGGGCATGGACGGCTTCTCGCTCATCGAGCCGATGAAGCGAAAGCTGAAGGGGTCGCCGGTCGTCTTCGCGGCGGTCACCGGCTACGCCAGCCTCGGCGACCAGCAGCGCGCGCTCGCGGCCGGCTTCGACGCATTCTTCGTCAAGCCGCTCAACGCGGCCGGCCTCGCCAACCTGCTGCGCTCGTATCCGGGAACCGTCGCGGCTTGACGCGCGGTCAGCGGACCTCGTCGAGCGTTCCCGGCTCGGCGAGCGGCTCGCCGTCGTCGGCGGCGTATTCCTTGAGGCGGTTATAGAGCGTCTTCAGGCTGATGCCGAGCGTCGCAGCGGTCTTCTCCTTGTGGCGGCCGAGGTGCTCGAGCGTCGCCAGCGTCAGCAGCCGATCGGCTTCGGCGAGCGTCGTCCCGACGCGCAGCGTCACCATCGGCACCATGCCGCTCGCAGAGCCCGCCGAACCCGACGGCGGCAAGCCGTCGTCGTGGATCGTCGGCCCCGGAGTCATGACGTAGGCGCGATAGACGACGTTGCGCAGCTCGCGGACGTTGCCCGGCCAGCGGTACGCGGCGAAGCGCTCGAGAACGTCGCCGCCGAGCTTCTTGACCGCGCCTTCGCGCTCGCTGATCTGCTCGAGGAAATGCTCCGCGATCAGCGGAATGTCCTCAAGGCGTTCGCGCAGCGGCGGCAGGTGAATCGGGAACACGTTGAGGCGATAGAGCAGGTCTTCGCGCAGCTTGCCCTTGGCGACGGCGTCGGCGGGATTGCGGTTCGTCGCAGCGACGATGCGAACGTCGGTCTCCTGGACCTGCGTCGAGCCGACGCGCATGAAGGTCCCCGTCTCGAGGACGCGCAGCAGCTTCACCTGCAGGTCGAGCGGCATCTCGGTGATCTCGTCGAGCAGCAGCGTGCCGCCGTTGGTCCGCTCGAAGAAGCCCAGGTGCTGTCGATCGGCGCCGGTGAAGCTGCCCTTCTCGTGGCCGAAGATCTCGCTTTCCATCAAGTGCGGCGAGATCGCGCCGCAGTTGACGCCGAGGAACGGTTGGCTGCGGCGGCGGCTGAGGTCGTGCACGGTGCGCGCGACGACCTCCTTGCCGGTGCCGCTTTCGCCGGTGATGAAGACCGAGACGTTGGTGCCCGCGACGCGGACGATCTGCTGGTAGACCTTGCGCATCGACTGCGAGCGGCCCCACAGCTCGCCGAAATGGCCCTCCTCGTCGAGGACCGACTGCATGTCGCCCGCCGCTGCCTTCAGCGTCGACGGTCGCGTGACGCGCGACAGCACGCCCTTCAGCTGCTTCAGGCTCATCGGCTTGACGAGATAGTCGGCGGCGCCCAGGCGCAGCGCCTGGATCGATGTTTCGAGGCTCGCGTGGCCGGTGATGAGGACGAGCTCGGTATTGGGCAGCTGCTTGGCGTCCTGGAACAGCTCCATGCCGCTGCCGTCGGGGAGCATCAGGTCGAGCAGGACGATGTCGGGCTCCTGCAGCGCCATCTGGCGGCGCGCATCGTGAAGCGAGCCGGCGGTCGCGACCGTGAAACCCTCGTTGGCGATCAGCATCGCCATCGTTTCAGCGGCGTCGGAATCGTCGTCGACGAGCAAGGCGTGAGGCACTCGGAACCATCCTCCAAACGACGATCGACGTCACTGCTGCGCTCGCGGCCGAACGGCCGCCCGCCCCTGCGCGAGGCGGTGCGACCGGTCAGCCGGGCAGCGAGCCTGCCGATCGTCCGGCGCCACTCCCAATCCGGCGCCGAATTCGATCGTGATCTTAGGCACGCGCTTGCCAAGCCTCCATTCAGCGCGAGCCGATTCCCGCGTCGGATTCTGCCTACTCATCGAGAACGCCGCGATGGGTACAGAGGTTGCCGACTGTGGTATTGGGCGCGCCGCATCTCCAGCGGTTCGGATGCGGCCATCTTCCCCACGGCGATGCAGCGGGCATCGCCCGACCACACGAAAGGAACCAGAGATGGCACAGCATGGCAACAACGACCGCGGTGATTGGGGCCACGGCGGCGGCTCGAGCGGCGACGACAGTCGCCGTTGGCAGGACGACGATCGACGCGGCGGGCAGCAGTCGTCGTTCAGCCCGCGCGACGAGCAGATGGGCGGCTACTACACGGGAGGCGGTCGCAACTACGGCGGCGGGCAAGGCAACTACGGCGGCTCGTCGTCGCAGGATTGGGGCGGCGGCTCGCAAGGCGGCACCGACTGGCGCAACGCTCCGGGCGGCTACGGCCGCGACACCTCGGACCGCGGCGTCTACGGTCAGGACCGTCGCCAAGGACAAGGCTCGTACGGACAAGGCGCCCAGGGCTCGTATGGCCAAGGCGGCCCGGGCGCGTATGGTCAAGGCTCGTATGGTCAGGGCTCGTACAGTCAAGGCGACCGAGGCTCCTATGGCCGGGGCGAGCAGAGTTCCTACGGTCAGGACCACAACAGCTATTCGGGCCAGAGCTCATACGGCCAAGGACAGGGCTCGTATGGCCAAGGCCAGGGCTCGTCGTACGGCCAAGGCTCGTACGGCGAGAGCGGCGGTCAGGGCCAGTACGGCCAGGGATCGCAATCCGGACAAGGCAGCTCGGGCTACGGTCGAGGCGGTTCGCGATACGGCGACGGCGGCTCGCACATGGACTGGCGCTCGTCGCGCGGCAACGAGGGCTTCGAGAGCGGCCAGCAGGGCTGGGGCCAAGGCAGTGAAGGCAGTCACCAGCACTTCGATCCCGATTACCACCAGTGGCGAAGCGAGCAGCTTCGCAACCTCGACGACGACTATCGCGCGTGGCGCCAGGAACGCTTCAAGAAGTTCTCCGACGAGTTCAATTCGTGGCGCAGCAACCGTTCGCAGAGCGGCTCGTCGGGCGGGTCGTCGATGAGCGGGCACGGGAGCAACATGGCTGGATCGGGAACGACGGCAAGCAGCGGCAGCCAAGGCACGAGCGGTAGCGGCGGCGGCATGGGCGGAAGCGCCCCGGGCAGCGGCACCACCGGCAGCTCGGGCCTGGGCACGCGCGGCAGCTCCGGCACCAGCGACAGCTCAGGCAGTAGCTCGAGCGGCAGCCACGGCGCGTCGACGACCGGTTCGGGAAGCACGACCGGGTCGAGCGGCAGCGGCGGCGCGAGCGGCACGTCGGGACTGACGGGCAGCGGCTCGAGCGGAACGTCGGGCAGCGGCTCGACGAGCGGCAGCTCGAAGAGCAAGTAGGCGCTGCGCGCAATCCGGCGCGCGAGGCTCGCCCTAGCGCGCCGGATCCGGATGCCAGCCGAGGACGGCGAGGAGCACGGCGAACCCGAGCACGTAGGCCACGGTCACGTGCCAGCCGCCAACGATCCACGCCCTCGCGGACCTCGCCTCGGGATACTGGCTCGCGAGCGCGACTCCCGCCGACGATCCGAACCAGATCATCGAGCCGCCGAAGCCGACCGCGTAGGCCAGGAATCCCCAGTCGTAGCCGCCTTGGCGAAGCGCGAGCGCGGTGAGCGGGATGTTGTCGAACACCGCGGAGACGAAGCCGAGGCCGAGCGCAACGTGCCACGACGCCGCCGGCAGCGCCTCGACCGGCATCATCGAAGCCGACAGGACGAGGCTGACGAGAAAGATGCCGCCCCGGATCGCCGACGGCAGCACCTGCCAGTCGGGCGGCACGAGCGGCGCGCAGACGAGGAGCGCCAGCCAGACGCCGAGGCCGATCGCGGGCAGACGGTCGAGCAGGCTGCCGTGGTGGAGCTGCGCGATGACGTTGACGACGATCGCCGCGGCGAGGACGGCGAAGACGACGGCGATCCGGCCGCGGTCGGCGCGCACGCCCACGGGAACGTCCTTCATGATCGGCTGCAGCGCGTGCTGCTGGCGCGCGGCGAGGATGCCGAAGAAGACCAGCGCCGGGATCGCCGCGATGTAGGCTTCGAGCACCTGCAACGGCTTGACGCCGTCGATCCACATCATCGTCGTCGTCGTGTCGCCGACGACGCTGCCCGAGCCGCCGCCGTTCGACGCGGCGACGATCGCGGCGAGAAAGCCGACGTGGACGCGGCCGCGGTAGAGCGCGTGCGCCATCGCGCCGCCGATCATCGCCGCGGCGATGTTGTCGAGGAAGCTCGACAGCACGAAGACGATGACGAGCAGCGCGAAGCCGCCCTTCCAGTCGTCGGGCAGCAGCGCCGGCAGCAGGATGGGAACACGGCTCTCCTCGAAGTGACGCGCCAGCAGCGCGAACCCGACGATCAGGAGCAGCAGGTTGACGAGCAGCACCCACTCGGTCGTCAGGTGGGCCGCGAAGCCGGCGACACCGGTGCCGCCGCGGAACGACGAGAACACGATCTTGTAGAGCGTGATCGTCACCACGCCGATCAGCGCGACGCGCAGCGAATGGTGGTGGAACAGCGCGACACCGGCGAGGACGGTGGCGAAGAGGACGAACTCGATCGGAATGCCGGCGACGGTGGGAATCGCGTTGTGCATCGGGGGCTTTGCGCGAAGCGCCCGCGCCCGCGTCGACGTTCAGAAGCGACGATTGGACGCGAAGTCCGCGACGGCGCGCATCAGGGAAGCCTCGGTTGCCGCGGTCGGCCGACGAGCGTCAGTGCGCCATCAGCACCGCCGCCGGCGGCCGCGCGAGCAGCGCCCGCGTGACGCCGCCGAACACCTGCTCGCGGATTCTGCTGTGTCCGTAGCAGCCCATGACGACGAGGTCGCAGCGGTGTCGCTCGACCTCGGCGCGCAGCGCCTCCTCGACGTGCCCGACCGGCGCGTGCGCCGACGCTCGCGCGTCGATGCCGTGGCGGCGCAGCCACTGGCCGACGTCGAGGCCGCTGAACGGCGCTGCCGGCGCGCGCGACGACCAGCTCGCGACGTGGACCGCGGCAGCGCGCTGCAGCAGCGGCAGCGCCGCCTTGAGCGCGCGCGCCGCCTGCACCGAGCCGTTCCAGGCGACCAAGGCGCGCTCGCCGACGGTTTCGCGCTGCAAGGGATGGGGAACGACGAGCGCTGGCGCTGCGCTCT
>DATJIM010000327.1:0-8791 GCA_035493195.1 Caldimonas sp. | reverse complement strand
CTGCGTCCGTTCGTCCTCTCGGGCAAGACCGTGCAGATGGTGCCGGGCGGGCTGACGCGCGTCGCGCTCAAGGAAGGCTCGCTCGTCGTCAACTCGTCGCAGGGCGGTGGCACCAAGGACACCTGGATCCTGGAAGCCTAGCAATGAGGCCTCCACGCTCATTTCGTTCGCCGCGCCCCGAGGGGGCGCGGCCGGGCTCGGGACGCCGCGGCGCCCGGCGGGAGTCCTGACGCATGCTGTCGCGCACCGCCGACCACTTGTTCTGGATGGCGCGCTACATGGAGCGCGCCGAGAACACGGCGCGCATGCTCGACGTCAACTACCAGATGTCGCTGCTGCCGCAGTCGGAGGAGGCCGCGGAGCGTGGCTGGCGCGGCATGCTCAGCATCAACGAGATCAGCGGCGACTTCGCCAAGCGCCACCGCGAGGTGACGCCGCGCACGGTGATCGAGTACATGGTCAACGACGCCGCCAACGGCTCGTCGATCCGCAGCTGCCTGATGGCGGCGCGCGAGAACGCGCGCGCGGTGCGCGGCACGCTGACGACCGAGGTCTGGGAGACTCAGAACCAGACCTGGCTCGAGTTCCAGCGCCTGATCGGCGACGGCGCGTTCCAGAAGAGCCCGGGCGAGGCGTTCGAATGGGTCAAGTTCCGCTCGCACCTCTCGCGCGGCGTCACGGTCGGGACGATGCTGCAGGACGAGGCGTTCCACTTCCTGCGCATCGGCAGCTTCCTCGAGCGCGCCGACAACACGGCGCGCCTGCTCGACGTCAAGTTCCATTCGGTGCCGCACGACTCGCTCGGCAGCGGCGTCGGCGCGATCGGCGCGCGCATGAGAAACGGAACGGCGGGCGCTACGTCGCTCGTGCAGAGCCAGGGCGGCAACGGCGGCCTGCAGAGCCAGAGCCAGGAGAGCGGCAACAAGGACGTCGAGTTCGACTTCTATCACTGGTCGGCGGTGCTGCGCTCGGTCTCCGGCTTCGAGGTCTATCGCAAGGTCTACCGCAACGTCATCCGGCCCGAGCGCGTCGCCGAGTTGCTGATCCTGCGGCCCGACATGCCGCGCTCGCTCGCGGCGTGCATGCACGAGCTCGTCTCGAACCTGCACCGCGTCGCCAACGAGCAGTCGAAGGACACGCTGCGGCTCGCCGGCAGGCTCGACGCCGACCTCCAGTACGGCCGCATCGACGAGATCCTCGCGACCGGCCTGCACGCGTATCTGACGCAGTTCCTCGAGCGCGTCAACGCGCTCGGCACCGGGATCAGTCGCGACTTCCTCGTTCCCGTGTCATGACGCCCGCTGGTGCCTCGCGGCTTCGCCGCGGCGCTGCCCCGCGAGGGGGCGACGGCCAACCCTGGGAACGGTCGGGCGACCGAACGGCGTAATCAGATGTCGATCCACGTCGCCCTCAACCACGTCACCCACTACCGCTACGACCGGGCGATCCGCCTCGGTCCGCAGGTCGTCCGCCTGCGGCCGGCGCCGCACTCGCGCACTCGCATCCTCAGCTACTCGATGAAGGTCGAGCCGGCCAAGCACTTCATCAACTGGCAGCAGGACCCGCAGGCGAACTATCTCGCGCGGCTCGTCTTCCCCGATCCGACGACGTTCTTTCGCGTCGAGGTCGACCTCGTCGCCGAGATGGCGGTGTACAACCCGTTCGACTTCTTCCTCGAGCCGAGCGCCGAGAGCTTTCCGTTCGCGTACGAGCCCGAGTTGCTCGTCGAGCTGCAGCCGTACCTGCGCAAGGACGCGGCGACACCGCTCTTTGCCGAATACCTGGCGAGGATCGACACGACGCCGCGGCCGACGAGCACGTTCCTGTTCGACCTCAATCGCGGCCTGCAGCACGACATCGCGTACCTGATCCGGATGGAGCATGGCGTGCAGACGCCCGAGGAAACTCTTCGCGCCGCGAGCGGCTCGTGCCGCGACAGCGCGTGGCTGCTCGTCCAGCTGCTTCGTCATCTCGGTCTCGCGGCGCGCTTCGCGTCGGGCTATCTGATCCAGCTGAAGAGCGACGTCAAGGCGCTCGACGGTCCGAGCGGCACCGAGGTCGACTTCACCGACCTGCACGCGTGGTGCGAGGTCTACCTGCCGGGCGCCGGCTGGATCGGCCTCGACCCCACGTCGGGGCTGTACGCAGGCGAGGGCCACATTCCGCTCGCGTGCTCGCCCGAGCCGCGCTCGGCGGCACCGATCAGCGGCACGCTCGATCCGTGCGAGACGACGTTCGAGCACCACATGGCGGTGCGCCGCATCTGGGAGGCGCCGCGCGTCACGCTGCCGTACAGCGAGCTGCAGTGGGGCGAGATCGACGCGCTCGGCAAGCACGTCGACGCCGAGCTGCGCCGCATGGACGTGCGCCTGACGCAGGGCGGCGAGCCGACGTTCTTGTCGATCGACGACCGCGAAGGCGGCGAGTGGAACACCGAGGCTATGGGGCCGACCAAGCGCGTGCTGGCCGGCGCGCTGATGGAACGGATGCGCCAGCGCTACGGCGTCGGCGCGCTGGTGCACGCCGGGCAGGGCAAGTGGTATCCGGGCGAGCAGCTGCCGCGCTGGTCGCTCAACCTCTTCTGGCGCGCCGACGGCGTCGCGATCTGGCAAGACGCACAGCTCATCGCCGGCGAGCGCGACGACCACGGCGCGACCGCCGCGATCGCGAGCGAGTTCCTGCAGCGCCTCGCGAAGCGTCTTCGCGTCGACGGCCGCAACGTCTTCGCCGCCTACGAAGACGTCGGCTACTTCCTCTGGCGCGAAGGCAAGCTGCCGATCAACGTCGAGCCGGAGGACGCGCGGCTCGCCGATCGCGCCGAGCGCGAGCGGCTACGCCGTGTCTTCGCGCGCGGGCTCGGCGAGCCCGTCGGCTACGCGCTGCCGGTCGGTGCCGACGAGCGTCGCCCGGGGCGCTTCCGCTCGAGCCCTTGGTACCTGCGCGGGGACCACTGCTTCCTGGTCGCCGGTGATTCGCCGATCGGCTTTCGCCTGCCGCTCGAATCGCTGCCGTGGGCGCGCGCCGAAGACCTGCCGTGGGTGCATCCGCCCGACCCGAACGACGAACTGCCAGCCCTCGGCGAGGGCGACGCGGACGACGAACCGCCGCGCAGCGTCGACGCAGACGCCGAGGCTCGCGACACCGCAGCCGCGCCGCCGGCGCTCGGCGAATCGGCAGGCGACGTCGTCCGCACCGCGATCAGCGCCGAGGCGCGGCACGGCCGCCTGCACGTCTTCATGCCTCCGACGTCCACGCTCGAGGACTACCTCGCGCTCGTCGCCGCGGTCGAGGCGACTGCGAAGGCGATGCGCACTCCGGTGGCGCTCGAAGGCTACGAGCCGCCGAAGGATCCTCGTCTCGTCGTCCTGCGCATCACTCCCGATCCCGGCGTCATCGAAGTCAACGTGCAGCCGGCGAGCAGCTGGAGCGAGCTCGTCGAGCAGACGACCCACCTCTACGACGCCGCGCGCGAGTCGCGCCTGACGACCGACAAGTTCATGCTCGACGGGCGGCACACCGGCACCGGTGGCGGCAACCACTTCGTCCTCGGCGCCGCAACGCCGCCCGATTCGCCGTTCCTGCGCCGGCCCGAGCTGCTCGCGAGCATGGTCGCGTACTGGCACGACCACCCGTCGCTCAGCTATCTGTTCTCGGGCCTGTTCATCGGCCCGACGAGCCAGGCGCCGCGCCTCGACGAAGCGCGCAACGACGCGGTCCACGAGATCGAGGTCGCGTTCGCCGAGCTCGCGCGCGCGAGTGCCGCGGCAGGCGGCGCGCCGCCGCCGTGGCTGGTCGACCGGTTGCTGCGCAACCTCCTCGTCGACGTCACCGGCAACACGCACCGCGCCGAGTTCTGCATCGACAAGCTCTATTCGCCCGACGGCCCCACCGGTCGTCTCGGCCTGCTCGAGATGCGCGCGTTCGAGATGCCGCCGCACGCGCGCATGAGCCTGGTCCAGCAGCTGCTGATGCGCGCGCTCGTCGCGCGCTTCTGGGCGCAGCCGTACCTGCCCCATCGCCTCGCGCGCTGGGGCACCGAGCTGCACGACCGCTTCATGCTGCCGCACCACGTCTGGCGCGATCTCTCCGACGTCGTCGCCGAGCTGAACGACGCCGGCCACGCGTTCGATCTCGCCTGGTTCGCAGCGCACCGTGACTTCCGCTTCCCGCTGCTGGGCGATTGCATGGCGGCAGGCGTGACGCTCGAGCTCAGGATGGCGCTCGAGCCCTGGCATGTCCTCGGCGAGGAGAGCGGCGCCGGCGGCACCGCGCGCTACGTCGACTCGACGGTCGAGCGGATCGAGGTGCTCGTGCGCGGACTTGTCGGCGATCGACACGCGGTCGCGTGCAACGGCCGCAGGCTGCCGCTGCAGCCGACCGGCACCGCGGGCGAATTCGTCGCGGGCGTTCGCTATCGCGCCTGGCGCGCACCGTCGTCGTTGCATCCGACCATCGATCCGCACGTGCCGCTCGTCTTCGACGTCGTCGATACCTGGATGCAGCGATCGCTCGGCGGCTGCCAGTACCACGTCGCGCACCCGGGCGGAGTCAACTACACGACGTTCCCGGTCAACGCATACGAAGCCGAGGCGCGCCGTCTGGCGCGCTTCTTCCGCACCGGTCACACGCCGGGCGTCGTGCAGCTGTCGGCCGATGCGCCGAACCCCGACTTTCCGCACACGCTCGATCTGCGTCGGCCACCGGAGCCAAGGTAGCGTTCGCGCTTCATGCTCGACCAACTGCTCGCCGGCTACGCGGCGCCCGCCGGGCGCTTCGACGAGCTGCTCGCGGCGCCCGGCCGGCCGCGACCGCACTGGGAAGCGTTCGTCAGCGCGCTCGCCGAGCGCAGCGAGCGCGAGGTGAGCGACACGCTGACGCTCACCGAGCGTCAGATCCGCGAACACGGCATCACCTACAACGTCTACGCCGACGCGCAAGGTGTGCATCGGCCGTGGCAGGTCGATCCGATTCCGCTCGTCCTGCCGGCAGCGGAGTGGGCGGCGATCTCGGCGGGGATCGAGCAGCGCGCCGACCTGCTCGACCGCATCCTCGGCGACCTCTACGGTGCGCAGTCGTTGCTGAGGAGCGGCGCGATCCCGCCCGCGGTCGTCTTCGGCCACCGCGGCTTCCTCGCCGCCGCCGAAGGATTGAAGCCCGCCGGCGGCCACCATCTGCTGCAGTACGCCGCCGATCTCGCGCGTTCGCCCGACGGCCGCTGGTGGGTCGTCGCCGACCGCACGCAGGCGCCGTCGGGCTCGGGCTACGCGCTCGAGAACCGGCTCGTCGTCTCGCGCGTCTTTCCGCAGATGTTCCGCGAGCTGCCGGTGCAGCATCTGGCGAGCTTCTTCGACGCGTTGCGCTCGTCGCTTCTGCACTGGGCGCCGCGCGGCGACGGCGCGCCGCGGATCGTGCTGCTGACACCGGGGCCGTACAACGAGACGTATTTCGAGCACGCGTTGCTCGCGCGCTATCTCGGCTTCGCGCTCGCCGAGGGCAACGACCTCACGGTGCGCGACGATCGCGTCTGGCTGAAGACGATCTCGGGGCTCGAGCGCGTCCACGCGATCGTCCGCCGCCAGGACGACGACTATTGCGATCCGCTCGAGCTGCGTTCCGACTCTGCGCTCGGCATCGCCGGCCTCACGGACGTCGCGCGCCGCGGCAACGTGCTGCTCGCGAACGCGCTCGGATCGGGCGTCCTCGAGTCTGGCGCGCTGCTCGGCTATCTGCCGGGCCTCAGCCGCGCGCTCCTCGACGAGCCGCTCGCGATGCCGTCGATCGCGACCTGGTGGCTCGGCGAGCGCGCCGCGTTCGAAGACGCGTGGCGTCGACCCGAGCGCTTGATCGTCAAGCCGATCGAGCGCTCGCCGAACGAGCCTTCGATCGTCGTCGGCCATCTCTCGGCCGACGCCCGCGAGTCGCTGCGCCGGCGGATCGCCGAGCGGCCGCAGCACTTCGTCGCGCAGGAGTGGGTCCACGTCTCGCAGGCGCCGGTGCTCGAGGGCACGTCGAGCGCGCTCGCGGCGCGCACCGTCGGGTTGCGCGTCTTCGCCGTCGCAACGCCGAGCGGGTGGCGCGTCATGCCGGGCGGATTGACGCGCGTCGCGCCCGACGAGGACTCGCCGGTGATCGCCATGCAGCGCGGCGGCCGCTCGAAGGACACGTGGGTGCTCGGCGACGGCCCTGTCAACGCCGAGTTCTCGCTGCTGTCGTCGACGGTGCAGGCGGCCGACCTCGTCGGCGCCGACGCGACGCTGGCGTCGCGCGCAGCCGAAAACCTCTTCTGGCTCGGCCGCTACGGCGAGCGCTGCGACGCGACTGCGCGCCTGCTGCGCGTCGCGATCGCGCAGCTCCTCGACGCGGGCGGCTCGCGCGGCGGCGCGCCGCCGACGTACCTGCTCGCCGAGCGGCTGGGCGTCGTCGATCCCGGCCGCCGCGGCCCGGGCAGGAGCCCCGCGCGCGCTCTGCGTCGCGCGGCCCACCATCCCGAGGGCGCGCTGGCCGAGCGGCTCGCCAGCCTGTCGCGCGTCGCCTTCAGCCTGCGCGACCGGATGTCGGTCGACCACTGGCGCACGCTCAATCGGCTGCTCGCCGATCCGGCGCTGCAGCGCGAACCGGCGCTGCCCGTGACGCTCGTCTGGCTCGACCGAGCCGTCACCGCCCTGATGACGCTCTCGGGATTCGTCCTCGACGGCATGACGCGCGGCGTCGGCTGGCGCTTCGTCTCGATCGGCAGGCGCATCGAGCGGCTCGCGACGATGTGCACGACGCTGCAGGTCGCGACCGACGAGGGCCGCATGCACGAGCTCGACTGGTTGCTCGAGCTTGCCGACTCGAGCGTCACATATCGCTCGCGCTACCTCGCCGCTCCCGAATGGCTGCCGGTGCTCGACATGGTCGTGCGCGACGAGGCGAATCCGCGCTCGCTCGCGTTCCAGGCCAAGGGGCTCGCCGACTTCATCGCCAGGCTCGAGGCGGGCCACGGCGAGTTCGCGTCGTCGCTGCTGGCGCCCGCGCACGCGTCGCTGCGTGCGCTGCCCGCCGCCGAGCTGACGCCCGAGAGCGGGCAGCTCGCCGACGTCATCGGCCGGCTCCAGGGCGCGGCCTACGCGATCTCCGACGCCGTCTCGCTCAAGTTCTTCTCGCACGCGATGCCGCGCAGCATGCTGCAGATCTCGCCATGAACTCGCCGGCATGAGCGCCGTCGCCGAAGCGCAGGCGGTCGCGCGCTACACCGTCGAGCACGAGACCAGCTACGGGTACCGCATCGCGGTCTCGCAATCCTGGCAGCTCGCGCATCTGACGCCGCCCGAGCTGCCGTGGCAGAAGGTGCTGGGGCACGAGCTCGCGATCGAGCCGCCGCCCGACGAGCGCCACGAGCGGTGCGACGCGTTCGGCAACCGCGTCACCCACTTCGGCATCCACGGCCCGCATCCGCTGCTCGACGTGCGGATGAAATGCGACGTCGAGGTCGGCGATCGCGTCGACCCGCGCGCCGCGCCGAAGCTCGCGTGGGAGGCGGTCCGCGAAGCGCTTCACGACGAGCCGGCGCAGGACTCGCTCCGGCCGGCGCGGTTCGCCGAGGCGAGCGCGCTCGTCGGCTGGTCGGACGCCGCGCACGGGTACGCGGCCGCGACGTTCACGCCCGGCCGCGACTGGCTCGAAGCGACCACCGAGCTGATGCAGCGCATCTACCGCGAGTTCGACTTCGAGCCGGGAACGACGACGGTGACCACCTCGGTCGACGAGGTGATCGCGCAAAAGAGCGGCGTCTGCCAGGACTTCGCGCATCTGATGATTGCGTGCCTGCGCAGCCGCGGCCTGCCGGCGCGCTACGTCTCGGGCTACCTGCTGACGCAACCGCCGCCAGGGCAGGAACGGCTGCTCGGCGCCGACGTCTCGCACGCCTGGGTCGCGGCGTATTCGCCGCGCCACGGCTGGGTCGAGTTCGACCCCACCAACGACCATCTCGCCGACCGCCGCTACATCACGCTCGCGACCGGCGGCGATTTCGCAGACGTCGTTCCGCTGCGCGGCGTCATCCTCGGCGGTCGCGGCCAGAAGATGCGCGTCGCGGTCAGCGTCATCCCGCGTTGACGCCCCCGGCGGGGGGCGCACTTCACCGCACCGCGTTCCCGGCTTGGGCGGGATGGTCGCCGCGCGCCGCCGCCGCGAGACTGCGTGCCTTGCCACAGGAGACGCGCATGCCCGAAGCCTTCACCTCCGAGCTCTCGCTCGTTCCCATCGCCGCCACGCCGCGCGCATGCGATCGCGCCGTCGACGATCGCGCGCGCGCACCCGGCTGGTTCGACTCGAGCTGGGAGCTGCGCAGCGGACTCGAGGTGAAGGAAGGCTGGTTCGGCGACGAATGCAGCCTGAACGCCTGGATCGAGTCGTTCCTCGTCGTTCAGCGCGCCAGCGGCCGCACGGCCTCGCCGAGCGCGAGCACCGCCATCGCGTAGTAGCTCGACCAGTTGTAGCGTGTCAGCGCGTAGAAGTTGCTCGTCCCCGCCACGTATGTCGGCGCGGTGTCCCCGTTCTGCAGCTCGACGAGCGCGAACAGGCTCTCGGCCGCGAGCGCCGCGTCGGGCAGCCGAGCGCCGCGCTCGACCATCTCCGCGGCGGTGAACGTCGGCACGATGTCGGGGGCGAGCAGCAGCGCGCGCGATTCGAGGTCGGCGGGCGGCTCGACGTCGAAGCGCGCCACGAGCCCGCGCTTCCAGCCGAACTCGGCGAGGTAGTTGGCGACGCTGCCGATGACGTCGGCGGCGTTCGTGTGCAGGTCGACGTG
>DATJIM010000326.1:0-6529 GCA_035493195.1 Caldimonas sp. | reverse complement strand
TCGGTCGCCGCGAGGGCGAGGAAGAGGGCGGCGAGGCGCGCGGCGGCAAGTCTCAGGTCAGCTTCCTTTCGATCGTCGTGCCGCGCGCCGCCTGCGCTCAGGGAAGCGCGAACACCATGACGGTGTTGCCGCGCTTGAAGTCGAGCTGCGTGTTGCCGCCGGCGGCGACCGCGACGTACTGCTTGCCGCCGACCATGTACGACACCGCAGGCGCGTTGACGCCGGCGCCGCACTGGTACTCCCACAGCTTCTTGCCCGTGCGCGCGTCGAAGGCGCGGAAGTAGCCGTTGCCCTCGCCGTTGAAGACGAGGTCTCCCGCGGTCGCGAGAACGCCGCCGATCAGCGGCTGCTCGGTGTCGAACTTCCACGCCACCTTGCCGCTGTCGACGTTGACCGCCGACAGGCGGCCCCACTGCTTCTCGCTCGGGATCACCTTGAACGCGCCGCCGAGCCAGAGCTTGCCGCCCGGGTAGGCGGCCTGTTCGACGTGGTAGGTCATCGGCTGGTGCAGGTTGGCGGCGTAGACGAGGCGCAGCTTCGGGTTGATCGCCATCGGGCTCCACTCGACGCCGCCGTTGGCACCCGGCAGCATGCGCGCGCCGTCCTTGGTCGGCAGCACCCACATGTTCTCCTGCGGGATCATCGCTTCGCTGAAGCGGATCAGTTCGCCCGTGGCGCGGTCATGGACATAGACGTGGCCCGTCTTGCCGCCGTGGATCGCGACCTTCGTCATCTTGCCGTCCTTGCCCTTCGCCTCGGTCAGGATGACGGGCGAGACCGCGTCGAGGTCCCAGACGTCGTGTGCGATGTACTGGTAGTGCCACTTCTTGGCGCCGGTGTTGAGGTCGACGGCGACGATCGAGTCGGTGTAGAGGTTGTCGCCGGGCCGCTCGGCGCCGTAGAGGTCGGGGCTGGGGTTGCCGACGACGAAGTACGCGGTCTTCGTCTCGCGGTCGATCGCCGGCGCCATCCAGACGCCGCCGCCGAGCGTGTTGAAGAAGTTCGAATTCTTGGCCAGCGCGGCCTTCTCGGCGGCGATGTCGCGATGCAAGTCGCGACCGGTCGCGTCCTGGGTCGCCCAGACGCCTTCGTGGCCCTTCTCCGGGATGGTGTCGAACGTCCACAGCAGCTTGCCGTCGTTGGCGTCGAACGCCTTGACGAAGCCACGAATGCCGTACTCGCCGCCGTTGGTGCCGATCAGCACCTTGCCGTCGACGGCGACCGGCGCCATCGTCTCGGAGTAGCCCTTCTCGGGGTCGGCGATCTGCGTCGACCACAGCACCTTGCCGGTTCTCGCGTCGAACGCGAGCAGCTTGGCGTCGAGCGTTCCCATGTAAAGGCGGTCGCCCATGACGGCGACGCCGCGGTTGTTCGGGCCGCAGCAGAACGTCGTCACCGGACCCATCTTGTGCTTGTAGTGCCAGAACTCCTTGCCGGTCGCGGCATCGAGCGCGTACAGATGGTTGTACGACGTCGTGATGTACATGATGCCGTCGACGACGATCGGCGCCGTCTCCATCGACTCGACGACCTCGGTCTGGAACTGGAACGCAGGCCGCAGCTTCGCGACGTTGCTGGCGTTGATCTGCGCGCCCGGGTAGTACCGCGAGTTCGCGTAGTTGCCGTTCGAGTGCAGGTTGTTCGCGCTGTCCTTGTCGGCGCCGTCGAGCCGCTGCTGGGGCACCGAGATGCTCTTCGGCGCGGGCCCTCCCGTGGCGGCGTTCGCTCCGCCCGAGACCTCCGGCTGGGCGAAGACGCCCGTCGATGCGGCGCAGAGCGCCGTCACGACCACCGAAGCTGCCCAGCCGTATTGCGGGCGATGAAGTCGAATCATGTCCGGTCTCCTTTGTTGGTCTTGACGGGCTCGTGAGAGTTCGTCCCCGCACTTCGCTGCGAAGCCGGCGCGGCCGCGGCCCTCCCTCGGCAGCCTCCCATCGCGACGCGGCGGATGCCGCTCGCGTTGCTCACAATGGCGAGGGTAACCACAATCGTGGCCACTGCCAACGGCCCTGTCGCTGCCTAGCAGCATCCGCACTCCGAGGATCTCCGATGTCCGTGTCCGACCGTCGCCATCGCCGTCGACTCGCGCAGCACGCCTGCGTGCTCGCGGCGCTCGCCGTCTCTTCGCTCGCGTTCGCACAGGCGCCGAGCAATCCGACCCTCAACGCGCAGTTGCTCGTCGGCGCGCGGCAGGGCGACCTCGCGCAGGTCCAGCGCGTCCTCGACGCCGGCGCGTCGACGGCGTCGCGCAATCGCCTCGGCAAGACGGCGTTGCTGCTCGCCGCCGAGAAGGGCAACCTCGAGATCGTCGAAGCGATGCTGCAGAAGGGCGCCGACGTCAACCAGGCCTCGCTCGAAGGCGTGACGCCGCTGATGGCGGCCGCCTACGCCGGCGCCGCGCCGGTCGTCAAGCGGCTGCTCGATGCCGGCGCGCGCAGCGATCTCGTCGATCGCATGAACAAGCCGGCGATGGTCTACGCTGCCGGCCAGGGCAACGCCGAGGCGCTCGACCTCCTGCTCGCCTCGGGGATCGACGTCAACGCCGCCTACGAGCACCGGCTCACCGCGCTGATGTGGGCGGCGGGGCAGGGCAAGCTCGACGCGACGAAGCTGCTGCTCGCGCGCGGTGCGCGGCCCGACCTGCGCGACGATCGCGGCCTCACGGCCGCCGAGATCGCGCGCCAGGCCGGCCAGAGCGCGGTCGCCGCAGCGTTGGCCAATCCGTGACCGGCGACGTCGACCGGCGCGCGCTGCTGCGCGCGTTCGCCGCCGCCGCACTGGCCGCGGCGCGGCCGGCGGCGCGCGCCGCCGACGCGTGGCCGGCGCGGCCGATCCGCTTCGTCGTGCCGTTCGCTCCCGGCGGCAGCTCGGAGATCGTCGCCCGCGCGACCGCGACCGAGCTGGCGCGGCTGCTCGGGCAGAACGTCTACGTCGACAACAAGCCAGGCGGCGCCGGCAACGTGGCGATGGCCGAGGTCGCGCGCGCTGACGACCAGCACACGCTGATCCTCGGCCACATCGGCACGCTGGCGGTGAACCCGTTCATCTTCGAGAAGCTGCCCTACGACCCGCTCAAGGACTTCAAGCCGGTCTCGCTGCTCGCCAAGGTGCCGAGCCTCTACGTCGTCCACCCCGATTTGCCGGCGAAGGACCTGAAGGAGTTCGTCGCCCTCGCGAAGGCGAAGCCCGGCCAGCTCAACTACGGCTCTGCCGGCAACGGCAGCGCGGGGCACCTCGCGTTCGAGTACCTGAAGATGGCGACCGGCATCTTCATCCTGCACGTGCCGTACAAAGGCACCGGCCCGCAGCTCACCGATCTCCTCGCCGGGCGGCTGCACGCCGCCGCGGTCGGCGCGCCGGCGGTGCTGCAGTTCATCAGGGCGGGAAAGCTGCGCTGCATCGCGACCGGGTCGGCGCAGCGCCTCGCGCAGCTACCTGCCGTCGCGACCGTCGCCGAGCAAGGCTGGCCCGGCTTCGAGATGACACAGTGGTACGGCCTGCTCGCGCCGGCATCGCTCGCTCAAGCCTCGGTCGACAAGCTCGCCGTCGCGGCGGCGCGCGCGGTGCGGGAACCGGTGGCGCTCGAGCGGCTGCAGGGCGACGCCGCGATTCCGGTCGGCGGCACGCCGGCCGAGTTCGCCGCCTTCATCGCGAGCGAGCGCGAGCGCTGGAAGCCAGTGCTCTTGCGCGCGAAGGTCAAGCCCGACTGATCATCGTCTTCCGTCGGCCGCTGTCGCGCCCGAGCGCGTGCGCGACCTCGGCGTGGAACCAGCCGACCCCTTGCTCGGCGCGGCCCGCGGTGAGATGGCGGTTGGCGCCGCTCTTCAGCCCTCTTTGGATCGCGACTGCGCACGCGATGTCTTCCTTCTCGAACACGCCGTGCTCGATCAGGGCGAACGTCTTCTCCCAGTGCGGCTTCCAATCGGGCGTCGTGCGGTCGGCGGGAACGAGCATGCGGTGCGTCCACGACAGCGTCCCGGCGTCGACCGGGTAGAGCGTGATCAGGCTCAGGTAGTCGGGATGGAAGATCGTGACGACGTTCGGGAAGATCACGTGGCTCGGCGTCGCGAGGTCGCCCAGCGTCGCGAAGTCGCCGGGCAGCGACGCGCCTTCGGCGACCCACGCCTCGGCGGCGCGGCGCGCGACGAGCGACTGCACGTGCGGTCCGAGCCGCACCGCGCCGGTCAGCGCGTCGACGAAGAACGGCCAGATCGTGTCCTTGTGGAGGACGCGGATGTGGTATGCCTCGAGGAAGGCGTCGACGATCAGCTTCCAGTTCGCCGGGTACTCGGCGCGCACGGTGCGAAAGAGGCGCAGCCCCTCGACGCCGCAGAACGGCAGCTCGCCGTCGAGCTCGCCGAGAAACGCCGCGACGTCGATCGCAGCGCCGGGAGTCGGCACGACCCAGAGCAGGCCGTGGCGCTCCTCGGCCGGCAGCGCGACCAGATTGACGTCGTCGGCTGCACAGTCGTCGAAGCTCTCGGCGTGCAGGCGATGCCGGAGCGCGCCGTCGAGCCGATACGTCCAGCCGTGGTACGGGCAGACGACGCTCGCCGCCGGTTGCGCGGCCGTGCCGTCGACGAGACGCATGCCGCGATGGCGGCAGACGTTGAGGAAGGCGCGAAAGCGCCCATCGCCGTCGCGCGCGAGCAGCATCGGCACACCGTATTCGTCGTGCGCGAGGACGTGGCCGCGCGCCAGCTCGCTCGCGTGGCCGACGATCAGCGGCAGCGGGCGGAACAGGCGCTCGATCTCGGCGTCGCGGACCTCGCCCGACGTGTAGTGCTCGACCGGGATCCGCGCGACATCGCCTTCGTTCAAAGGCGGCCCGGCGCGGCGCGAGAGGACGTGCGCGATGCAGTCGAGCGATTCGCGCATGCGGGGAGGCAGGGCGGTCATGGCGCGATCATCGCACTGCCGCCGAACCGTCCGCCATCACAATCGCGACGCAACGAAGGCACGCATGGGCACGAGCGGATCGCGGTTCGAAGGCAAGGTGGCGCTCGTCACCGGCGGCAACAGCGGCATCGGCCGCGCCGTCGCCGAGCGCCTCGTCGGCGAAGGGGCGCGCGTCGTCGTCGTCGGCCGCAACCGCGAGACCGTCGACGACACCGCGGCGTCGCTCGGCGCCGCCGCGCACGGCGTCGTCGCCGACACCGCCAACCTCGCCGACCTCGACCGGGTCGTCGCGGCGACGCGCGAGTTCGGCCGCGGCCGTCTCGACGTCGTCTTCGCCAACGCCGGCGTCGGCAGCTTCGGCCCGCTCGCGGCGATGACCGAAGAGGCGTGGGACGCGATGTTCGACGTCAACGTCAAGGGCGTCTACTTCACCGTTCAGAAGGCGGTGCCGCTGATGCGCGCCGGCGGCGCGATCGTCCTCAACGCGTCGGTCGCCGCCGGCAAGGGCAACCCGGTCGGCTCGATCTACGGCGCGACCAAGGCCGCGGTGCGCTCGCTCGGCCGCACGATCGCCGCCGAACTCGTCGAGCGCGGCATCCGCGTCAACGTCGTCAGCCCCGGGCCGATCGAGACGCCGATCTTCGACCGCACGATGACGCCGCAGCAGGTCGCCGACCTCAAGGTCGCGTGGGCGGCGAAGAACCCGATGAAGCGGTTCGGCACGACCGACGAGGTCGCCTCCGCCGTGCTCTTCCTCGCCTCCGACGACGCCTCGTACGTCACCGGCGTCGAGCTGCTCGTCGACGGCGGTCTCGGCAGCTTCTAGCGCCCGTTGCCCGTCTGCGCGCGCGCGGCCTCTGGCGACGCAGCATCGGCGAGCGCGCCCTGACGCTGCAGGAGCTGCGCCACGACCGCCGCCGCGATCACCTCGGGCGACTTGACTTCGATGCCGTCGATGCCGATCGGGCACGTCAGCCGTGCGATCGCGTCGTCGCCGACGCCGCGCTCGGCGAGCCGGTGGACGAACCGCGCGCGCTTGGTCCGCGACCCGATCAAACCGCAGAACGCGGCGTCGCCGCGGCGCAGGATCGCCTCGACGATGCGCAGGTCGAGCGCGTGCTCGTGGGTGACGACGAGATAGAACGCGCCGGGCGGCGCATTCGCGACCTCGTGCTCGACGGTGTCGGCCGACGTCGCGCGGATGTGCGCCGGCCACGGCGAGCCGAGCGCGGTCGCCGTCGGGAAGCCGTCGTCGCGCTCGTCGTACCAGTCGACGTCGCAGTCGAGTGTCGCGAGCAGCGTCGCGATCGCGCGACCGACGTGGCCGGCGCCGTGCAGCTGGAGGTGAAAGAGCGGCGCGGGCAACGGCCAACGCGCCAGCGCGTCGGCGTCGAGCGGCGCGAACGCCAACGTCACCGTGCCGCCGCAGCACTGGCCGAGCGACGGCCCGAGCGCGAACGTCTTCTCGCTCGGCACGATGCCGCCGCGGGCGAGCGCGGCGCGCGCCGCGGTGATCGCGTGCAGCTCGAGATGGCCGCCGCCGATCGTGCCGAGCGTCGCTTCGTCGGCGACGAGCATGCGCGTGCCGACGCCGCGCGGCACCGAGCCACGCGCCGCCCGGACCTCGACG
>DATJIM010000325.1:0-14410 GCA_035493195.1 Caldimonas sp. | reverse complement strand
CGAGCGGCAACGTCGCCAGCGAAGACCTCGCCTTCATGCTCGCGGGCATGGGGATCGCCACCGGCATCGACCTCGAGCGGCTGCTCGCGCTGCGCGCGAAGGTCGCCGGCTGGCTCGCCGGCGAGACGCTGCACGGCACGCTCTGGCGCGCCGGGTTGCCGAAGACGTTTGCTGCAGCCCGCGAGCGCGCAGCGGCGAAGGAGGCGGCATGACCGAGAGCGAGCGCAACGGTCTGCCGCTCGACGGCATCCGCGTCGTCGAGTTCACCCACATGGTGATGGGGCCGACGTGCGGGATGATCCTCGCCGACCTCGGCGCCGAGGTGATCAAGGTCGAGCCGCCGGGCGGCGACAAGACGCGGACGCTGCCCGGCCTCGGCATCGGCTTCTTCCGCTCGTTCAACCGCAACAAGAAGAGCGTCGTCGTCGACATCCGCAGCGACGCCGGCCGCGCGACGGCGAAGGAGCTGATCGCCACTGCCGACGTCGTCCTCGAGAACTTTCGTCCGGGGCTGATGGCGTCGCTCGGCCTCGACCACGCGTCGCTCGCGGCCGATTTCCCGCGCCTCGTCTACGTCTCGCACAAGGGCTTCCTGCCCGGCCCGTACGAACACCGCACCGCGCTCGACGAAGTCGTGCAGATGATGGCCGCGCTCGCCTACATGACCGGTCCGCCGGGGGGGCCGCTGCGCGTCGGGACGTCGGTCAACGACATCATGGGCGGCATGTTCGGCGCGATCGGCGTGCTCGCGGCGCTGCGCGAGCGCGAGCACACGGGGCGCGGCCAGGAGGTGCAGAGCGCACTGTTCGAGAACTGCGCGTTCCTGTCGGCGCAGAACATGCAGCAGCACCTGATGACCGGCGAGCCGGTGCCGCCGATGCCGGCGCGGATCTCGTCGTGGAGCGTCTACGATGTCTTCACGCTGAAGGACGGCGAGCAGCTCTTCATCGGCGCCGTCAGCGACCGGCAGTTCCAGATCCTCTGCCGTGTCCTCGACCTGCCCGACCTCGCCGCCGAGCCGGCGTTGGCGAGCAATGCGCAGCGCGTCGCCGCGCGCGCCGAGCTGATCCCGCGACTTGCCGCAATCCTCGCCCGGCACGACGTCGCCGATCTCGTTCCCAAGCTCGAGGCGAACGGCCTGCCGTACGCGCCGATCGTCAAGCCCGAACAGCTCGTCCACGACCCGCACCTGAAGGAAAGCGGCGGCCTCGTGCCGATGCAGACCGAGGACGGCGGATCGACCGACGTCGTCCTGCTGCCGATCACGCTCGACGGCCGCCGGCTCGGCGTTCGACTGCCCCTGCCGCGCGCGGGCGAGCACGACGACGAGATCCTCGGCGCGCTGCCCAGCGGCGCGGCGCGTCGCAACTGAGACCGTTCGACAAGGAGATCCGACGATGGCCATGGTCCGCCGTGCCCGGCGCGCGTTTGCAGCATTCGTCGCGCACGCGTCGCTCGCCGTCCTTGCGTGGCCCGCGGCGTTGCCGGCGCGCGCCGCCGATCGCCCGCCGCTGCGCGTCATCCTGCCGGTGAGCCCGGGCTCGGGAGTCGACGTCATCGTTCGCACGGTCGGCCCCGCGCTCTCGATGAAGCTCGGCGGCCAGGCCGTCGTGATCGAGAACCTGCCCGGCGCCGGCGGCATCACCGGGACCTCGGCGCTCGTCAAGGCGGCGCCCGACGGCAACACGATCGCGTTCATCTCGAACAACCACGCCGTGAACCCGAGCGTCTACAAGAAGATGCCGTACGACAGCCTCGCCGACGTCACGCCGATCAGCGTCGTCGGAGCGACGCCGTTCGTGCTCGTCGTCAACCCGAGCAAGCTGCCCGCCAAGGACGCGAAGGAGCTCGTCGCGCTGCTGAAGGCGAGGCCCGGCGCGTACAACCTCGCGTCGTCGGGCAACGGCACGATCATCCATCTCGCCGGCGAGATGTTCGTCGAGGCGGCCGGAGTCGATGCCAAGCACATCCCTTACAAGGGCGTCGGCCCGATGCTCGCCGACCTGATCGGCGGGCAGGTCGACTTCGGCGTCGTCGCGGTTCCCGCGGTGCAGGGATACCTCAAGAGCGGCCAGCTGCGCGCGATCGGCATCACCGGCAAGTCGCGTGTCGCGTCGCTGCCCGACCTGCCGACGATCGCCGAGCAAGGCTTTCCCGACGTCGACGTGGCCGGCTGGTTCGCGGTCGTCGGGCCCAAGGCCCTGCCGGCCGCCGAGGTGACGCGGCTCCACGACGCCGTCACCGCCGCGTTCGCCGACCCCGACGTGCGCGCCGCGATGGCCAAGCAGGAGAACGTCATCGCGCCGACGACGCCCGAAGCCGCGGCGCAGATGCTGAAGAGCGAGCAGGAGCGCTACGCTCGCCTGGTGAAGAAGGCCAACATCTCGCTCGACTGAAGCCGCATCCGAGAACAGGAGCCCGACCCGACATGCCCCTCTACCGCATCGACGACCGCGCGCCCGACGTCGCGCCATCCGCGTACATCTCCGAGCAAGCGACGCTGATCGGCCGCGTCGTCGTCGGCGAGCGCGCGAGCTTCTGGCCGGGCTCGTCGGCCCGCGGCGACAACGAGACGATCGCGGTCGGCGACGACAGCAACGTCCAGGAAGGCGCGGTGCTGCACGCCGACCCCGGCTTTCCGCTCACGATCGGCGAGGGCGTCACCGTCGGCCACCAGGCGATGCTGCACGGGTGCACGATCGGCGAAGGCTCGCTCGTCGGCATCCAAGCGGTGGTGATGAACGGCGCGGTGATCGGTCGCAACTGCCTCGTCGGCGCCGGGGCGATCGTGACCGAGGGCAAGTCGTTTCCCGACCGATCGCTCATCATCGGCGCACCGGCAAAGCTGGCGCGCGAGCTTCGCGACGAGGAGGTCGCAGGCCTCGCGCGCGCGGCCGCCGGCTACGTCGAGCGCGGCACGCACTACCGCGTCGCGCTCGAGCGAATCCGCTGACGCGCAAGCGTCGCGACAGGAGCAACGAGATGGCAGACCTGTTCGACAACCCGATGGGGCTGATGGGATTCGAGTTCGTCGAGTTCGCATCGCCGACGCCGCGCGTGCTCGAGCCGGTGCTCGAGAACCTCGGCTTCAGCGAAGTCGCGCGGCACCGCTCGAAGGACGTCTCGCTCTACCGACAGGGCGGGATCAACTTCATCGTCAACCGCGAGGCGAAGAGCCAGGCCGGCTACTTCGCCGCCGAGCACGGCCCGGCAGCGTGCGGTCTGGCCTTTCGCGTCCGCGACTCGCACCACGCGTACTCGCGCGCGCTCGACCTCGGCGCGCAGCCGCTCGAGATGCCGACCGGGCCGATGGAGCTCAGGCTGCCCGCGATCAAGGGCATCGGCGGCGCACCGCTCTACCTGATCGATCGCTTCGAGGACGGCCGGTCGATCTACGACATCGACTTCGAGTTTCTCCCCGGCGTCGAGCGCCGGCCGCTCGGCCACGGGCTGCACACGCTCGACCACCTCACGCACAACGTCTACCGCGGGCGGATGTCGTTCTGGGCCAGCTTCTACGAGAAGCTCTTCAACTTCCGCGAGATCCGCTACTTCGACATCCAGGGCGAGTACACCGGGCTGACGTCGAAGGCGATGACCGCGCCCGACGGCATGATCCGCATCCCGCTCAACGAGGAAGCGAAGAAGGGCTCCGGCCAGATCGAGGAGTTCCTGATGAAGTTCAACGGCGAGGGGATCCAGCACGTCGCGCTCCTCACCGACGACCTGTTCGCGACGATCGACAAGCTCGCGCTCGCCGGCGTGCCGCTGCTCGCGGCGCCGAACGACGTCTACTATGAGATGCTCGAGCAGCGTCTGCCCGGCCATGGGCTCGATGTCGAAGCGGTGAAGACGCGCGGCATCCTCGTCGACGGGTCGACCGAAGGAGGCAAGCCGCGCCTGCTGCTGCAGATCTTCTCGGAGCCGGTGTTCGGGCCGGTCTTCTTCGAGTTCATCCAGCGCCAGGGCGACGAAGGCTTCGGCGAAGGCAATTTCAAGGCGCTGTTCGAATCGATCGAGCGCGATCAGGTGCGCCGCGGCGTGCTGGAGACGACGTGAGCGGGCGCAGCGACGAAGGTGCCTACCAGTCGGGCTTCGGCAACACGTTCGCCACCGAAGCGCTGCCCGGTGCGCTTCCGGTCGGCCGCAACTCGCCGCAGCGCTGCCCGTACGGCCTCTACGCCGAGCAGCTGAGCGGCACGGCGTTCACGGCGCCGCGCGCCGACAACCGCAGGTCATGGCTCTACCGCATCCGCCCGTCGGCGATGCACGAGCCGTTCGCGCGCATCGACGATGGCCGCATCGTCAGCGCATTCGACGACGTCGAGGCGACCCCCAACCAGCTGCGCTGGAATCCGCTGCCGATGCCGAGCGAGCCGACCGACTTCATCGACGGCCTCGTGACGATGGCCGGCAGCGGCGGCCCGCAGGCGCAGACCGGCGCCGCGGCGCACGTCTATGCCGCGAACCGTTCGATGCAGCAGCGCGCGTTCTACGACGCCGACGGCGAGCTGCTCATCGTCCCGCAGCACGGCCGGCAGCGCTTCGTCACCGAGCTCGGCACGATCGACGCCGAGCCGCAGGAGATCGTCGTCATTCCCCGCGGCGTGCGCTTTCGCGTCGAACTGCTCGACGCTGACGCGCGCGGCTACGTCTGCGAGAACTTCGGCGCCAACTTCCGCCTCCCCGACCTCGGCCCGATCGGCGCCAACGGCCTCGCCAATCCGCGCGATTTCCTCGCACCGGTCGCGCGATACGAAGACGTCGAGGAGCCGCACTGGCTCGTCGCGAAGTTCCAGGGCCATCTCTGGTCGGCGCGGATGGACCACTCGCCGTTCGACGTCGTCGCCTGGCACGGCAACTACGCGCCGTACAAGTACGACCTGCGCCGCTTCAACGCGATCGGCTCGATCACCTACGACCACCCCGACCCGTCGATCTTCCTCGTCCTGCACAGCCCGTCCGACACCGCGGGCGTCAGCAGCATCGACTTCGTCGCGTTCGCGCCGCGCACGCTCGTCATGCGCGACACCTTCCGGCCGCCCTGGTTCCACCGCAACATCGCGAGCGAGTTCATGGGCCTCGTCCACGGCGTCTACGACGCCAAGGCCGAGGGTTTCGTTCCCGGCGGCGCCAGCCTGCACAACAGCATGACCGGCCACGGCCCCGACGCCGAGACGTTCGAGAAGGCGAGCAACGCCGACACGACCAAGGCCGACGTCATCCGCGACACGATGGCGTTCATGTTCGAGACGCGCGCCGTCTGGCGCCCGACCCGCCACGCGCTCGACGCCGCCGAATTGCAGGACGACTACTTCCGCTGCTGGCAGGGGCTGAAGAAGCACTTCGATCCGACGAGGCGCTGACGCATCTCCGGCGGCGCGTGCCGCCCGCGATCAGGAGCCGCTCGCGGTCGGCGCCGGCGCGCCGATGTGGAAGAACTCGCGCAGCGCCGCGCGGTACTGTTCGACGCCGCGCCAGCTCGTCGTCGAGTGCGTGCCGCCGTCGACGAGGATGAAGCGCTTCGCAGCGGTCGCGTGCTCGTAGAGCAGCTGGCCGAAGCGCGACGGCACGATCGAATCCTGGCTGCCGTGGACGATGAGGAGCGGTGCCTTGATCCGCGGCACCGTCGCGAGCGAATCGAAGCGCTCGGTGATCAGCATCGAGATCGGCAGCCAGCCCCACTTGAAAGTGCCGAACATGTCACGGATCGACGTGAACGTCCCTTCGACCATCACCCCCTTGGGCGCTTCGGCTGCGGGGGCGTCGGCGAGCGCGGCAGCGAGCTGCACCGCGATCGCGCCGCCGAGCGAATGGCCGAAGACGTAGCGCGGCTTGCCCGGATGGTGCTCGCCGAGCCAGCGCCATGCCGCCGCCGCGTCCTCGATCACGCCGATCTCCGACGGCGGCTCGTCGGTGCTCGCGCCGAAGCCGCGATAGTCGACCGCGAGCACCGAGAAGCCGAGCTCGCGCATCTGCTCGATGCGAAACGCACTGCGGCCGAGGTTCTGGCGCGCGCCGTGGAGAAAGAGCAGCAGCGGCGCGTGCGCGTCGGCGTTCGGCGCGAAGACCGCGTGCAAACGGATCGGACGACCAGCGGCGAGCGACTCGTGCTCGATCCAGACGCTTTCCATCTCTTGCGTGCGGGCAAGCCGCGCGAGCTCGTCGGACGATGCCGGCGGCACCGGCATCGCCTGGAAGATCCAGCGGCGCTGCTGCGTGCCGATCGTCGCCCAGCCGGCCGAGAGTCCGCCGAAGAGGACGACGACCGCCGCGACGAGCGTCAGCCGCCGCGGACCCGACACCAGGAGTTTCGTTGCTTCAGCTTCCATGACCTCGGGCAGACCTTCTTTACGGTTTTCGACGTTGTCCTGCACGCATGGCGCGTGTTCTCGGACAACGCACGACCCTCGCTGCGCGTTGAATGGGCACATCGCAACCAGATGCTGCACAGCAAATCACGCGCCATGAGCACCACCACCCGTCGTCTCGTCGGCCTCGCTGCGATCGCGTTCGCGGCGCACGCGTCGGCACAGGTCACGTTCTACGAAGGAGAGGGCTTTCGCGGCCGGACGTTCCAGGCCAACTCGCAAGTCTGGAACTTCGATCGCTTCGGCTTCAACGACCGCGCGTCGTCGGTCGTCGTCGACCGGGGCCGCTGGGAAGTCTGCGAGGACGCGGGCTTTCGCGGCCGCTGCGTCGTCTTGCGTCACGGCAGCTACGACTCGCTGCGCGCGATGGGGCTGAACAACCAGATCTCGTCGGTGCGTCCGGTCGACAACAACCGGCACGCCTACCGCGCCGAGGAGCCGGTACCCGCACCGGTGCCCGCCTATGAATGGCGTCGCCGCCCGAACGAGCGCCTCGTCGAGGTGCCGGTGACGTCGGTGCGCGCCGTGATGGGTCCGCCGGAGCAGCGCTGCTGGGTCGAGCGCCAGGCGGTCGCCGAGCCGGCGCCGCAATACAACGTTCCGGGCGCCGTCATCGGCGGCGTCGTCGGCGGCATCCTCGGACACCAGATCGGCGGCGGCAGCGGCAAGACGCTCGCGACGATCGGCGGCGTCGCCGGCGGCGCTGCGGTCGGCGCCAACGTCGGTCGCAACGACGCTGCGGTGGCGAACACGCGCGACATCCGCCGCTGCGAGAACGTCGCCGGCCAGACGCCGCAGTACTACGACGTGACGTACGACTTCCGCGGCGTCCAGCACCACGTGCAGATGACGTCGCCGCCGGCGCGGACGATCCTCGTCAACGGCAACGGCGAGCCGCGCACCTGACGGCGACGACCGTCGCGATCCGGTGACGACGGGCGGGGCATCGCGCCCCGTCCGTTCGCGCACGCCCGCAACTTTGCTGGGCGATCGTCGACGTCTCGGTCGTGCCCAGAAAAGTGCTCGTGCAGGCGCGAGGCACTGTCGCCGATACTGCGCGCCGATGTCGCCGGACGTCTTCGTCAAGCTGCTCGCGATCTTCGCCGTCGTCGCGATCGGCTGGGGCGCGGCGAAGAGCGGCAAGCTCGGCGCCGAGGAAGGCTCTCGCGTCCTTTCGGCGGCGGCGTTCTACGTCTTCGTTCCGGCGCTGCTCTTTCGCACGACGGCGCGGATCGACTTCCACCGGCTCGACATCCGCGTCGTCGTCGCGTTCTTCGCGCCGACGCTCGCACTTGTCACCGTCGTCTACACGGCGCTGCGCCTCCGCGCGCGCGCCGGAGCCGCCGCCGCCGAGCCGAGCGTTCGCGCGATCACGTCGTCGTTCGGCAACGCGGTCCAGATCGGCATCCCGCTCGCCGCCGCGCTCTTCGGCGAAGCGGGCCTCGCGCTCCACCTCACCGTCGTCGGGCTGCACTCGCTGACGCTGCTGACGGTGCTCACGGCGCTCGTCGAGCTCGACCTCGCGCGCGCGAACCCAGGGCTCGGCGACGGCCGCGCGCGCCTCCTGCGCACGCTCGCGACGACGGTGCGCAACACGGTGATCCACCCGGTGGTGCTGCCGGTGCTCGCCGGGCTTGCCTGGAACCTCTCCGGTCTCGCGCTGCCCGGGCTCGTCGACGAGATCCTCGGCACCCTCGGCCAAGCGGTCGTCCCGGTCTGCCTGGTGCTGATCGGCGTCTCGCTCGCCCACCACGGCTTGCGCGGGGCGCTGCGCGCGGCGACCCTGCTCGCTGCGGTGAAGCTCGCGGTGCATCCGCTCGCGGTGCTTTTGTTCGCGCGGTACGCCGTCGGGCTCGACGGCGTTGCGCTCGCGATCGTCGTCATGCTCGCGGCGCTTCCGGTGGGCAGCAACGCCCTGATCTTCGCCCAGCGCTACCGGACCCTGCCCGCCGAGACGAGCACCGCGATCGTGCTTTCGACCCTGGCCTTTGTCGTCACGGCGCCGCTCTGGCTGGCAATTTTGCACGTGACGGGTTGAACAGTCGCTCCCGCACGGGGTGCGTTTCGGCGCCGGATGTGCCGATACTGGTGCCTGTTGCAGCGACCGGGTCTGCCGATGTCTGTCGACCGCTGGTGGAATCCTCTGGCGCGCTGGCGAAAGGCCGATGCGCGCGCCACGGTTTCGCCCGGCATCTCGCCGACGCTGCCGCCGCAGGCGACGCGCCCGGCGCCGATCTCGCCCGCTGCGCCGCCGACGGCGCCGATGCCCCTGGCGCCAGCGACGGCCGCTGCTGTCCTGCAGCCGCCGGTCGCGGAGACGATCCCCGAGGACCCGCCGGCGACGCGCAACTACCGCTTCTTCTGCTGGCTGATCGGCGTCCCCGCGAATGCCGCTGCACGTCCGCCGGCCGGCGCCCTGATCGGCGAGCTGCTCGGCCGCGTCGACGAGATCATCGCCTCCGAGACGCTGCGCGCCGGGCTCCTGCCACGCGCGCCGCACGTCATTCCGCAGCTGATGAAGACGCTGCGCGACGAGCGCTACTCGTCGACGGACGTCGCCGAGCGCATCTCGCGCGACGTCGTCCTGACCGCCGAGGTCGTTCGCAGCGCGACCAGCGTGCTCGCGCGCGGCGACGACGACGAGGAGATCGACCTGCCGCGTGCGGTCCAGGTGATCGGCACGCAGGGCCTACGCCGGGCGATCGCCAACGTCGTCCTGCGTCCGATCTTCGACGCCAAGGGCAGCTCGCTGTCGGCGCGCGCCGCGACACAGATCTGGAAGGACGCCGACCGCAAGGCGCGGCTCGCCGCGGCGATCGCAGGCCAATACGACCTCGATCCTTTCGACGGCTATCTCGCCGGACTGCTCCACAACTCGGGCTGGACCGCGGTGCTGCGCGCGATCGACAACCTCGAGGACCTCGCGATCGGGCCGGTCGAGATCGCGCACCTCGAGGTCGTTCCGCAGGTGATCCGCCGCCGCGACGCGCTGTTCGGCGCGCTCGTCGGCCCGTGGAAGCTCGGCGCGCTGATGGAGGGGCTCGCCGCCGAAGTCGGCAGCGTCGGACTCGAGAACGCGTCCTCGCCGCTCGGCTGCGCGTTGCGCGACGCCGATCGCCTCGCCGCGCTGCGCGCGCTGGCGTCGGCGGGAGAGCGCAACGGCGCGAAGACGGTGCCGCGCTGGTCGCAGCTCGCCAAGCCCGTCCAGGACGCGTACGCCGGCCTCGGCGCCTGAGCCCGGCTTGCGCGCGCCGCGGCGGCGCAGCGACCTATCATTCCGATCCGCGCGCGGCTTCGCCGCCGCAGCCTTCTTCTCTGATCGGAACGCACATGCCCATCCGCACCGTCCGGGCCGCCGCTGCACTCGCCGTCGTCGCGCTCGCCGCCGGCGCCAGCAGCGCCGCCTTCGCCGCCAAGACCCTCGTCTACTGCTCGGAGGGCAGTCCCGAAGGCTTCAACCCGCAGTTCTTCACCACCGGGACGACCGCCGACGCATCGTCGGTGCCGATCTACAACCGGCTGGTCGAGTTCGAGATCGGCACGACCAACATCGTCCCCGGCCTCGCCGAGAGCTGGACGGCGGCGCCCGACGGCCTCAGCTACACGTTCAAGCTGCGCCGCGGCGTCAAGTTCCACAGCAACGCCCACTTCACGCCGACGCGCGACTTCAACGCCGACGACGTCCTCTTCTCGTACAACCGGATGGCCGACCCGAAGCATCCGTTCGCGAAGGTGACGCCGGGACAGACGTACGCGTACTTCGACGACATGGGGATGAAGGACATCGTCGATCACGTCGAGAAGGTCGACCCGATGACGGTGAAGTTCGTGCTGAAGAAGCCCGAGGCGCCGTTCATGGCCGACATGGCGATGGACTTCGCGTCGATCCTGTCGGCCGAGTACGCCGACAAGATGATGGCGGCGAAGACGCCCGACGTCATCGACCGCGAGCCGATCGGCACCGGCCCGTTCCAGTTCGTCTCGTACCAGAAGGACGCGGTGATCCGCTACAAGGCGTTCGACCAGCACTGGAACGGTCGCCCGAAGATCGACAACCTCGTCTATGCGATCACCACGGACGCGTCGGTGCGCTTCGCGAAGCTGAAGACGGGCGAGTGCCACGCGATGGCGTTCCCGAAGCCGGCCGACGTCGCGCTGATGAAGAACGACCCGAACATCAACCTCGTCCAGCAGCAGGGCCTCAACGTCGGCTACATCTCGTTCAACGTCGAGAAGAAGCCGTTCGACTCGAAGCTCGTGCGCCAGGCACTGAACATGGCGGTGAACAAGAAGGCGATCCTCGACAACGTCTTCCAGGGCGCCGGCCAGGTGGCGAAGAACCCGATCCCGCCGACGCTCTGGTCGTACAACGACAAGGTCCAGGACTACCCCTACGACCCGGCGAAGGCGAAGGCGCTGCTCGCGCAGGCCGGCTATCCGAACGGCGTCGACGTCGAGCTCTGGTATCTGCCCGTCACCCGCCCCTACAACCCCGACGGCAAGCGCATGGCCGAGCTGATCCAGCAGGACTGGGAGAAGGTCGGCGTGCGCACGAAGCTGCTGACGTACGAGTGGGGCGAGTACAGGAAGCGCAGCAAGACCGGCGAGCAGCACGCGATGATGTTCGGCTGGTCGGGCGACAACGGCGACCCCGACAACTTCTTCGTCCCGCTGCTCGGCTGCGCCGCCGTCAAGGGCGGCGGCAACGTCGCGCGCTGGTGCAACGACGGCTTCGAGAAGCTGGTCCAGAACGCCAAGCTGGCGACGCGCCAGGCCGACCGCGCCGGCTTCTACGCCAAGGCGCAGGAGATCGTGCACGAAGAGGCGCCGTGGATCCCGATCGCGCACTCGGTGCGCTTCGATCCGATCCGCAAGGAAGTGACGGGCTACAAGATGGACGCGACCGCCCACCACTTCTTCAACAAGGTGGACATGACGGGACCGTGACGCGCCGGCGGCGGCGCGCGATCGCGCCGAGCATCGCGAGTCCGGCCAGCATCAGCGCGTCGGTCTCCGGCTCGGGAACCGCCGCGACGGTGCCGTTCAGCGTGAACGCGCCGTTGAACGTGCCGGCGCCGACGATGTCGGTGCCGACGCGCAGCCAGTCGGGGTCGAGCGCATCGTTGCGCACCCACGTTTGCAGATCGGGCGCGAACGGCGTGCCTGGTGCAACGAGCGGCCGCGTTCCGCTCAGCCAGTAGAACTCGCCGCCGGTGACCTGCACCTGCGGAATGAAGAAGTAGTGGTCGACGGGCAGGACGAGCGGCGTCGTGAACGTGACCGTGAATTGCACCTCGCGCCCGGTCACCGCGCCTTCGCCATTGGTGAGCTGGTTGGGCGACGCGTGGATGCCGTTCAGCACCGAGTTCGACGCCGTGAACGTCGGCGACAGCGTCGCCGTCGCGAACGACATCTCGCCGGCGACGCTGCTCGAGCGCGAGTCGAGCGCGACGTCGGACGGCGAATTGGCACGCGTCGGCACGCTCGGCGTGCGCACCGTGTCGGAATCGAGCGGAAAGACGCGGTAGATCTCGACGACCACCTCGCCGATCGTCGACAGGCCGGTGAGCGACGTGACGACACCGGTGAAGGTCGCCGACGTGATCGTCGTCGGCGCCGTCGTCACGAAGTCGTCCGCGGCTTCGATCTCGGTCTTGCCGCCGACGTCGGGTCGCGACGCCATGCCGATCGCGTTGGTGACGTTTCCGGTGCTGAAGAAGAACGGGTCGTCGGCCCACGCCGACGGGGCTGCAAGAATCGCGAGGGCGGCGGCGAGCCGCGAGAGCTTCCTGTTCATGATCCTGCTCCTCGATCGAAGCGATCTCGTGTTCGACGCGGCGGCATCGGCCGCCGAGACTTCGATCGTTCTCCTCGTGACGCACGGCCACCACCCCGCGTTCGCGGGGCCGCGCCGAGCGAGCGAGCGGCGTTCCTGCGCGCACGCGACTCGCTGAGTCAGCATCGAGTCAGCAACGATGCTCGCGTTCATCCTCAAGCGCCTCGCTCTCGTGGTGCCGACCTTTCTCGGCATCACGCTGCTCGTCTTCGCGTTGATCCGCCTCATCCCGGGCGATCCAGTCGAGGCGCTGTCGGGCGAGCGCGGCATGTCGCCGGAGCGCTACCAGCGGCTCATCCACGAGTTCGGTCTCGACCGGCCGCTCGCGGTGCAGTACGGCGAGTACGTCTGGCGCGCGCTGCACGGTGACCTCGGCATCTCGGTCGTCACGCACGAACCGGTGTTGTCCGAGTTCGCGGCGCGCTTTCCGGCCACGGTCGAGCTGTCGCTCGTCGCGATCGTGTTCGCGATCGTCTTGGGCGTGCCGGCCGGCATCGTCGCCGCGGTCAGGCGCAACACCGTCTGGGACTACTCGGTGATGGGGGCGTCGCTGACCGGCTACTCGATGCCGATCTTCTGGTGGGGGCTGCTGCTGATCCTCACCTTCTCGGTGGGGCTCGGCTGGACGCCCGTCTCTGGAAGGCTCGCGATCCAGTACGACATCCCTCCGGTCACCGGCTTCATGCTCGTCGATTCGCTCCTCGCCGCCGACAAGGGCGCGTTTCGCAGCGCGCTCTCGCATCTCGTGCTGCCGGCGATCGCGCTCGGCACGATCCCGCTCGCCGTCATCGCGCGGATGACGCGTTCGTCGATGCTCGAGGTGCTGCGCGAAGACTACGTGCGAACCGCGCGCGCCAAGGGCGCCGGAAAGCTCCGCGTCGTCGCCGTGCACGCGCTCAGGAACGCACTGATTCCGGTCGTGACGACGGTCGGCCTGCAGATCGGGACGCTTTTCGCCGGCGCGATCCTGACCGAGACGATCTTCGCCTGGCCCGGCGTCGGCAAGTGGCTCGTCGAGGCGATCCATCGCCGCGACTACGCCGCGGTGCAGGGCGGCATCCTCTGCACGGCGACGATCATCATCGGCGTCAACCTGATCGTCGACGTGCTCTACGGCGTCATCAATCCGCGGATCCGGCACGCGTGAGCACGCCGACGACGACCGTCGCCACGCCGCTCGCGCTCGCGCCGCCGTCGCCGGCGCGCGAGCTCTGGCGCGACTTCCGGCGCAACCGCGGCGCCGTGATCGGGCTCGTCGTCCTCGGCCTGCTCGTCTTCTGCGCGGTCTTCGCCGACTTGATTTCGCCGTACGACCCGAGCGAGCAGTTCCGCGACGCCGCGTTGCGCGCGCCATCGCTCTCGCCGGTCGGCGGCCACGTCTTCGTGCTCGGCACCGACCCGGTCGGCCGCGACATCCTCTCGCGCCTGATCCACGGCACGCGGCTGTCGCTCGTCATCGGTCTCGTCTCGGTCGGCCTCTCGCTCTCGGGCGGGGTTCTGCTCGGTCTGGTCGCGGGCTTCTACCGCGGCCGCGTCGCCGAGTACATCGTGATGCGGCTGATGGACGTCATGCTCGCGCTGCCGAGCCTGCTGCTCGCGGTCGCGGTCGTCGCCGTGCTCGGACCCGGGCTCGCGAACGCGATGTACGCGATCGCGATCGTCATGCTGCCGCACTTCGTGCGGCTGACGCGCGGCGCGGTGCTCGGCGAGCTCGCCAAGGACTACGTGCAGGCATCGCGGCTCGCCGGCGCGGGCACGCTCAGGCTGATGTTCGACACCGTGCTGCCGAACTGCGCCGCGCCGCTGATCGTGCAGGCGACGCTCGGCTTCTCGTCGGCGATCCTCGACGCGGCCGCGCTCGGCTTCCTCGGTCTCGGCGCGCAGCCGCCGACCCCCGAATGGGGTTCGATGCTCGCGAGCGCGCTCGAGTTCATCCAGAGCGCGTGGTGGGTGGTGACGCTGCCGGGCCTCGCGATCCTCGTCACCGTGCTCGCGTTCAATCTCACCGGCGATGGCCTGCGCGATGCCCTGGATCCGAGGTTGAAGCGTTGAACGCAGCCCGTGCTCTGCTCGAAGTCGACCGCCTGACGGTCGAATTCCCCGCCGGCGACACGTCCCTCGTCGCGGTCGACGACGTCAGCTTCGCGGTCGGCGCGGGCGAGGTCGTCGGCATCGTCGGCGAGTCGGGGTCCGGCAAGAGCGT
>DATJIM010000324.1:0-17815 GCA_035493195.1 Caldimonas sp. | reverse complement strand
GTCTCCTCGGCGAGCAGGCGGTCGAGGTCGCGCAGCAGCGCGCCGCCGCCGGTCAGCATCATGCCGCGCTCGGCGATGTCGGCGCCGAGCTCGGGCGGCGTCTGCTCGAGCGCGTTCTTGACGCTCGAGACGATCTGGTTGAGCGGGTCGGTGAGCGCCTCGAGGATCTCGTTGCTCGAGATCGTGAACGAGCGCGGCACGCCCTCGGAGAGGTTGCGGCCCTTGACCTCGATCTCCTTGACCTCGGAGCCGGGAAACGCCGAGCCGATCGTCTTCTTGATCATCTCGGCGGTCGGCTCGCCGATCAGCATGCCGTAGTTGCGGCGGATGTAGTTGATCACCGCCTCGTCGAACTTGTCGCCGCCGACCCGGACCGAGCCCTTGTAGACCATGCCGCCGAGCGAGATCACGCCGACCTCGGTCGTGCCGCCGCCGACGTCGACGACCATCGAGCCGCTCGCCTCCGAGACCGGCAGGCCGGCGCCGATCGCCGCTGCCATCGGCTCCTCGATCAGGTAGACGTCGCTCGCGCCGGCACCGAGCGCCGACTCGCGGATCGCGCGCCGCTCGACCTGCGTCGATCCGCACGGCACGCAGATGATGATCCGCGGGCTCGGCCTCAGGACGGAGCGCGGGTGGACCATCTTGATGAACTGCTTGAGCATCTGCTCGGTGACGGTGAAGTCGGCGATGACGCCGTCCTTCATCGGGCGGATGGCCTCGATGTTGCCCGGCACCTTGCCGAGCATCGCCTTGGCTTCGGCGCCGACCGCCTGGATGGTCTTCTTGCCGTTGGGGCCGCCTTCGTGGCGGATGGCGACCACGGATGGCTCGTCGAGCACGATCCCCTTGCCGCGCACGTAGATCAACGTGTTGGCGGTGCCGAGGTCGATCGCGAGATCCGTCGAGAAATAGCGACGAAAGGATCCGAACATTGAGCTCTTGTGAGGGGCGTCCCGGAGGCGCGTCGGATGAGAGGAATCGATGGACGCCGAGCCCTTCGCAGCAGCAGCGAAGGCCATGAATGAAGCGGCGGATAATAACCCATGCCTCCTGCGATTTCGATGCTCAGCGCGGCATCGAAGCCCTGATTGCAAGGCGCACAGCGTCTCTTATTTCTCGATGGCCCTGACCCCTTTGGACGTGCGCCGAATCGCCGAGCTCGCGCGACTCGACCTCGGCGCCGACGAGCAGGCGCGAATGCTCGATCAGCTGAACAGCTTCTTTCGCATCGTCGAGCAGATGAGCGCGGTCGAGACGAGCGGCGTCGAGCCGCTCTACACGCCGCTCGCCGCGGTCCAGGAAGCGCACCTGCGCCTGCGCGACGACGCCGTCACCGAGGCCGTCGACCGCGACGCCAACCAGGCGAGCGCGCCGCTCACCAAGGACGGTCTCTACCTCGTCCCCAAGGTGATCGAGTGAGCCACGCGGCCCCGCACGAGCTCGGCGTCGCCGACCTCGGCCGCGCGCTCGCCGCGCGCGAGCTGTCGAGCGTCGAGCTGACCGGGCAGCTGCTCGCGCGCTTCGCCGCGAACGAGCGGCTCGGCACCGCGCTCGCGCTCGACGCCGACGGCGCGCTTGCGCAGGCGCGCGCCGCCGATCGGCGCCGCGCCGAAGGCGATGCAGGATCGCTCGTCGGCGTCCCGATCGCGCACAAGGACATCTTCGTCACCCGTTCCATGCCTTCGACGGCGGGATCGCGGATGCTCGAGGGCTACCGGAGCCCCTTCGACGCAACCGTCGTCGCGCGCCTCGCCGATGCCGGCACGGTGACGCTCGCCAAGCTCAACTGCGACGAGTTCGCGATGGGCTCGAGCACCGAGAACTCGGCGTACCACCCGACGCTCAACCCGTGGGACGAATCGCGCGTCCCCGGCGGCTCGTCGGGCGGCTCGGCCGCGGCGGTCGCGGCGCGGCTGCTGCCGGCGGCGACCGGCACCGACACCGGCGGCTCGATCCGCCAGCCGGCGAGCTTTTGCGGCATCACCGGGATCAAGCCGACCTACGGCGTCTGCTCGCGCTACGGGATGATCGCGTTCGCCTCGAGCCTCGACCAGGCCGGCGTGCTGGCGCGCAGCGCGGAGGACTGCGCGCTCGTGCTCGGCGCGATGAGCGGCTTCGATGCGCGCGATTCGACGAGCGCCGAGCGGCCGCCGCAGGACTTTCACGCCATGCTCTCGACGGCCCGGCCAGGTGCGAGCGCGACGCGGCCGCTCGAGGGCTTGCGGATCGGCCTGCCGAAGGAGTTCTTCCCTCCGGCGCTCGCCGGCGACGTCGAGCAGGCGCTGCGCGCCGCGCTCGCCGAGCTGGCGCGGCTCGGCGCGGTGCTCGTCGACGTCGAGTTGCCGCGCACCGAGCTCTCGATCCCGGTCTACTACCTGATCGCGCCGGCGGAGGCGTCGTCGAACCTGTCGCGCTTCGACGGCGTCCGCTACGGGCACCGCGCCGAACACGTCGCCGACCTCGGCGAGCTCTACCGCAGCAGCCGCAGCGAAGGCTTCGGTGCCGAGGTCAAGCGCCGGATCATGATCGGCACCTACGTGCTCTCGCACGGCTACTACGACGCCTACTACCTGCAGGCGCAAAAGCTCCGGCGCATGATCGCCGACGACTTCCAGGCGTGCTTTCGCCAGTGCGACGTCATCGCCGGGCCGGTTGCCCCGACAGTGGCTTGGCCGATCGGTGCGCAGAGCGACGATCCGGTCGCCAACTACCTCGCCGACATCTTCACGCTGCCCGCGAGCCTCGCCGGTCTGCCGGGGATGAGCATCCCGGCCGGCTTCGGCGCCGGCGGCATGCCGGTCGGCCTGCAGATCGTCGGCAACTACTTCGCCGAGGGCACGCTGCTGCACGCGGCGCACGCGTTCCAGCGCGCGACCGACTGGCACCGGCGCGCGCCGCCGGAGGGCCGGCGATGATCCGGGGCTACGAGGTCGTGATCGGGATCGAGACGCACGCGCAGCTCTCGACGCAATCGAAGATCTTCAGCGGCGCGTCGACCGCGTTCGGCGCGGCGCCGAACACGCAGGCGTCTCCGGTCGACCTCGCGCTCCCGGGAACGCTCCCGGTCGCCAACCGCGGCGCGGTCGAGCGCGCGATCCGCTTCGGCCTCGCCGTCGGCGCACGGATCGCGCCGCTGTCGATCTTCGCGCGCAAGAACTATTTCTACCCCGACCTGCCGAAGGGCTACCAGATCAGCCAGTACGAGACTCCGGTCGTGCAGGGCGGCGTCGTCGAGTTCTTCGTCGGCGACACCGCGCACCGCGTGCAGCTGACACGCGCCCACCTCGAGGAGGATGCCGGCAAGTCCCTGCACGGCTTCGGCGACGCGGACATGTCCGGGATCGACCTCAACCGCGCGGGCACGCCGCTGCTCGAGATCGTGAGCGAGCCCGACATGCGCTCGAGCGCCGAGGCAGTCGAGTACGCGCGCGCGCTGCACGCGCTCGTCGTCTGGCTCGGCATCTGCGACGGCAACATGCAGGAAGGAAGCTTTCGCTGCGACGCCAACGTCTCGGTGCGACGTCCCGGAGCGCCGCTCGGCACGCGGCGCGAGATCAAGAACCTGAACAGCTTCCGCTTCCTCCAGCAGGCGATCGACGCCGAGGTGCAGTGGCAGATCGACCTGATCGAGGACGGCGGCGCGGTGCGACAGGCGACCGTCCTGTTCGATGCCGAGCGCGGCGAGACGCGCGAGATGCGCAGCAAGGAAGACGCGCACGACTACCGCTACTTCCCCGACCCGGACCTGCCACCGCTCGCGATCCCACTCGACTGGATCGAGCGCGTCCGCGCCGCGATGCCCGAGCTGCCGCGCCACCGCGCCGAGCGCTTCCAGCGCGACCTCGGCCTGAGCGCCTACGACGCGGCGATGATGACGCAGACGATCGGCGTCGCGACCTACTTCGAGACCGTCGCGGCGACGAGCGGCCAGCCCAAGCTCGCCGCGAACTGGATCATGGGCGAGGTGGCGCGGCGCCTGAACGCGAGCGGCACGGGCGAGATCGCGCTGCCGGCGCCGACGCTCGCCGCGCTGATCGGCCGCATCGCCGATCGAACGATCTCGAACAACGCCGCCCGCCAGCTGTTCGACGAGCTATGGCAAGAAGGCGGCGACGTCGACGCGCTGATCGACGCGCGCGGCCTGCGTCAGCTCGCCGACAGTGGCGAGCTCGAGCGCATCGTCGACGAGGTGATCGCCGCCAACGCGAAGTCGGTCGGCGAGTTCCGCGCCGGCAAGGACAAGGCGTTCAACGCCCTCGTCGGCCAGGCAATGAAGGCGAGCAAGGGCAAGGCCGATCCGGGCGCGGTCGCCGCGCTGCTGAAGAGAAAGCTCGGCTGAGCCGGCGTCAGGACGACGGCGTCTTCGCCGCGCCGGTCAACGCTTCGGGCGCGACCGGAGCGCGCGTGTCGGGCAGCGGGCCGAGCGAGCCGGCACGGGCGCCGCCCCAGAGCTTGCGCAGCCGCTCGCGCTCGAGGTCGAAGTTTCGCGTGATGCGATTGAGCTCGGTCTGCGCGTTCTGCGCGATCGAGCGCTGTGCCTCGAGCGCGGCGTCGTTCGCGTCGATCTTCTGCTTGAGCAAGGTCGGCAGCGGCTTCCTGACCTTCTCGTTGACGTAGAACTTCTTCTCCTCGTCGAGCTTCTTCTTCTCGTCGAGGAGAGCCGCGATTCGCGTGCTCGAGTTTTTCTCCGAGACGCGGAACTCGTCGAGCGCCTTCTCGCGCGCCTTGTCGTGCGACGCTTCGTCGGGATAGCGCTGCATCAGGTTGCGGTCGCGACGGACGGCGTCGTTGAGGGCGGCGATCTTGCCCTTGTCCTCGAGCTCCCTCTTCTCCGCCTCCTCGCGCTCGTCGGGCGTCATCGGCGGCTTGACGATCCTCTTCAGCGAGCCGTCCGAGTTGAGCTCGCGCTGCTCGGTGTTGTTGCATTCCGGGATCAGCCGGTCGGAGACGATCTTCTTGCCGTTGACGACGCAGCTGAAGCTCGCACGCGGCGCCTTCTCCTGGGCGATGGCCGGCGCACCCGCGATCGTCAGTGCGAGCGACGCGGCGAGTCCGCCGAGCAAGTGACGCGCCGGCTCAGACGCCATACCGTCGCCGATAGCGCTCGACCGCCGCGGCGTGCGCGGCGAGGCCCGGGTCGGCGTTGGAGCCGAGGAAGGCGAGCAGATCGGCGACGGTCGCGACCGGAATCACGGGGATGGCGTATTCGCGTTCGAAGTCTTCCACGGCGGATCGCTCGGACAAGGTGTCCCCCGCGCCGCCGCGTTCCATCCGATCCAGCGCGATCAACACCGCGACCGGCTCGGCTCCCTCGCGGCGAAGCAGTTCGACCGACTCGCGCTTGGATGCGCCATCGGTGATCACATCATCGACGATGACCGTCAGGCCCCGCAACGGTGCGCCGACGACAAGTCCGCCTTCGCCGTGATCTTTTGCTTCCTTGCGATTGAAAGCAAATGGAACCGCGCGGCCGCGACGGCCGAATTCGATCGCGATCGCCGCGGCCAGCGTGATTCCCTTGTACGCCGGCCCGAACAGCATGTCGAATGCGACGCCCGAGGCGAGCAGGCGCCGCGCATAGAATTCACCGAGGCGCAGCAGCTTGGCGCCGTCGTCGAACAAGCCCGAGTTGAAGAAGTACGGCGACAGCCGCCCCGCCTTGGTCTTGAACTCCCCGAAGCGAAGCACCCCGGCGTCGACCGCGAACTGCACGAACTCGCGCGCGACGCTGGCATCGGAAGCGGGCTGCGCAGTCACTCAGAAATTGTAGGGGTGGTGCGCAGGCGAGCCGCGTGCCACGCAGAACAGCCATGAGACTCGAAACCATCGAACACGAGACTGCGACCGCGCCGCGCGCTGCGGTCATCGTTTTGCACGGGCTCGGTGCCGACGGCAACGACTTCGTCCCCGTCGCCCACGAGCTCGAGCTCGCCGCGGTCGGCCCGGTGCGCTTCGTGTTCCCGCACGCGCCGACGCGCCCGGTGACGATCAACGGCGGCTACGTCATGCGCGCTTGGTACGACATCCTCGGCCTCGACGCGCGCGAGCGGCGCGAGGACGAGCCGGGGTTGCGCGAATCTCAGGGCTTGGTCGAGGCGCTGATCGAGCGCGAGAAAGAGCGCGGCATCGCGGCCGCGCGGATCGTTCTGGCCGGCTTCAGCCAAGGCTGCGCGATGCCGCTGATGACCGGGCTGCGTCATCGCGAGCGGCTCGCCGGGCTGGTCGGGCTCTCGGGTTATCTGCCGCTCGCTGCCGCGACCGAGGCCGAGCGGCACGACGCCAACCGTGACGTGCCGATCTTCCTCGCCCACGGCAGCGCCGATCCGGTCATCCCCATCGCGCGCGCGCGCCAGTCGCGCGACGCCCTCGTCGCGATGGGGCATGCCGTCGAGTGGCACGAATACGCGATGCCGCATTCGGTCTGCGCGGCCGAGATCGTCGACCTCAACCGCTGGCTGCTGCGCGTCCTCGCCTGACGGGGCTCAGCGCGCGAGGCGCGCGACGACGGTCGCATCGGCGCGCTTCGACGTGCTGCCCGACGCACGCGGCGGGGGCGGCGGCAACGGCGCCGGTGCCACGGTCGCGATGCCGTCGAGGCCATAGCGGCCGCTCGCCATCGCTGCCGTGATCGCCTGCACGTCGAGCACCGTCGAGACGACGGCGCCGATCATGATCAGCAGCACCAACAGCGCTTGATCGAGATGCCAGTGATGCCTGGGCTTGCGCATGGAGTCCTCTGGTGGCTTGCGGCATGACGCCGCGGGTGCCACTCTAGGAATCGCGCACGTCGCGATCAGCGCCAAATGGCCGGTCGTTCGCGTGCAATATTCACATCGGCCGCTCGGCCGGCCGCGCGTTCACCACGAGGCCGGCGGCTTCCTCGCGATCACGATCCGGCCGCCCGAGAGGTCGAGGTAGCCGCCAGCGGTCAGGTCCTTGACGATGCGGCTCACCATCTCGCGCGAGGCGCCGATGCGATCGGCGATGTCCTGCTGCGTCAGCCGCTCGCGGACGCGCCGCTGGCCGCCTTCGGCCGGATCGGAGATGTCGTTCAGAAGCCGGATGACACGCGCGTAGACGTCCTCGAGCGCCAGGCTCTTGACGCTCTCGGTGGCGTCGCGCACCGAGCGGATCAGCTTGAGGATCAGGTGCGACGCGAAGTCGGGATGCGCGGCGACGAACTCGCGCAGGTTGGCGCCGCTCACCACCGAGCACGTCGTCGGCTCGAGCGTCATCACCGAGGCGCTGCGCACGCCGCCGTCGAGCGCCAGCTCGCCGACGTATTCGCCCGGACCGTGCGTCGTGATCACGATCTCCTTGCCGTCGGCGTTGTTCGAATAGACCTTGACGCGGCCGCCGAGGACGATGAAGAGCGTGTCCGACGTGTCGCCTTCGTTGATGAGGACGGCGTTCGCCGGATACGAGCGCACGCCGCCCTTGCGGGCGATCTGGCGCAGGAGATCGAAGTCGAGGACGTCGGCGGTGACCTGCCGGGGCATGCGGCGATTCTGCGGCACCAGGGCGTGTGAATAAGTCACAACGCGAATCCGACTTTCTCAACTGCCCCGGGGCGTGCGCCTTCCTAACCTAGGCACATCGCGGCTTCGGCCCGCAGACCTTCGAAGGAGAGCACCATGTTCGAGACCGCCCAAGCCGCCACCGCGCGTCACAGCATTCCGTTCGCCGCCAGCGGTCTCGTCCCCCGTCACCGCGAGACGACTGCCAGCGAGAGCTTGCCGCAGGCGACCTGGCACTGGCTCGCGGCAGCGCTCGACGAACTCGACTACGGCATCGTCCTCCTCTTCGATGGCACCCACGTCGTCCACATCAACGACGCCGCGCGCGTCGAGCTCGACGACCGCCACCCGCTCCAGCTCCAGGGCAACGAGCTGCACGCGCGGCTGGCGCGCGACGTCGCGCCGCTGCACGACGCCGTGAGCGACGCGTCGCTGCGCGGGCTGCGGCGCCTGCTCACGATCGGCAAGGACGCCGAGCGCGCGAGCATCTCGGTCGTCCCGCTCGAGGCCGCGGATTCCGGCCCGCGCGCCGTCCTCGTCGTCCTCGGCAAGCGCTCGATGTGCGAGTCGCTCTCGGTGCAGGGCTTCGCGCGCAGCTACGGCTTGACCGCGGCCGAGACCCGCGTGCTGGTGGCGCTGTGCAACGGCGTGCCGCCGGCGCAGGCGGCGCTCGAGCTCGGCGTCGCGATCTCGACGATCCGCAGCCAGATCGGCAGCATGCGGCAGAAGACCGGCGCCGAGAGCATCCGCGCGCTCGTTCGCCAGGTCGCGATCCTGCCGCCGGTCAAGGGTGCGCTGCGCCACAACGGCGCGCCGCGCGCCTGGTTTCCGATGCTGCGGCTCGCGCCGGTCTAGTCCGGATCGCGCCTAGCCGCCGCGCCCGGTCGGCGGCTCGTAGCGCTCGCGCGGCTTGTCGGCGCGCTCGTACAAGCTTTCGACCTTCGGCAGGTTGGCGCGGATGTCGGTGATCCGCGAAGGGCCCGAGGGGTGCGTGCTCAACAGCTCCACCGGCGCCTTCTGATTCGCCGCCGCCATCTTCTGCCAGAGCGTGATGCCTGCCCGCGGGTCGTAGCCCGAGCGCGCCGCCAACTCGAGGCCGACGAGGTCGGCTTCGGTCTCGTCGGTGCGGCTGAACTTCATCGTCAGCAGCTGCCCGCCCATGTCGGCGAGCAGCCTGCCGCCGGTGCCGAGGCCGAACACCGCAGCGCCGATCTCGATCGCCGCGCGCGTCGCGAACGTCTTGCCGAGTTGCTCGCGCGAGTGCTCGCGAAGCGCGTGCGTCATCTCGTGGCCCATCACCATCGCGACCTCGTCGTCGCTGAGCTTGAGCTTCTCGAGGATGCCGTAGAAGAACGCGATCTTGCCGCCCGGCATGCAGAAGGCGTTGATCTGCGGGCTGTCGAGCAGGTTGACCTCCCACTTCCACTGCCGCGCACGCGGATTCCACTCGTAGGTGAACGGGATGATGCGCGAGGCGATGACGCGCAGGCGCTTGAGCTGCGGATGGTTCGCCGACGCGAGCTTGCCCTGGCCGCGGCCCTGCGCGAGCAACTGCGCATACTGGCCGCTCGCGGCACGCTCGATCTGCTCGGCGGGCACGGCGTTCGTGAACACCGACGGCGGTCCGACCTCGACGCCCTCGCGCGCGAATGCGCCGCCGGCAACGACGGCCGCCGCGCCCGCGCCAAGCAGGCGGACCAGGCGCCGGCGCTGGAGATCGAGCGCACTGCTGCGGCAGCACGCGCAGCGGCTCGGCAACCGATCGCCGTCAATCACGCGTCGCATTGGCATCGCCGTCGAGCAGATCGATCGGCCGCCGCAGCACGGCGAGCAGCGCGAGCGCCGGCAACGCGACGACGATCGAGACGAGGAAGAACGCCGGCCAGCCGATCGACTGCGCGAGCACACCGGCGAGCGGTCCGACCCAGACGCGCCCGATCGAAGCGAACGCGCTCAGGAGCGCGAATTGCGTCGCGCTGAAGCGGCGCGTGCACAGGCTCATCAGGAAGGCGACGAACGCGGTCGTTCCCATCCCGCTGGTGATGTTCTCGCTCGCGATCGCCATCAGCAGCCCGCCGTCGACCGGCGTCGGCTCGGTGAGCTTGACGAAGCCCCAATCGAACGCCGGCAGCACGAGCCCCGGCAGGGCGTCGCGGCCGTGCAGCGCGAGCCACCAGAAGCCGAGGTTGCCGAGCATCTGCAGGATGCCGAACAGCAACAGCGCGCGCCAGAGACCGAGCCGGATCATCAGTGCGCCGCCGACGAGCGCGCCGCCGATCGTCAGCCACAGTCCGATCACCTTGTTGACGACGCCGACCTCGGCCGTGCTGTAGTGCATCGCCTGCAGCAGGAAAGGCGTCAGCAGCGAGCCGGCGAACGCGTCGCCGAGCTTGTAGAGGACGATGAAGGCGAGGAACGGCAACGCGCCGTCCTGGGCGAAGTAGCTCCTCAGGCTGCCGAGGAACGTCTCGAAGCGCGCCCGCCGGGCCGCCCAGGCGACGAGCGGCAGCGTGAGCGCGATGCCGACGAAGAGCGCGACCAGGTCGGCCCAGCGTTCGGCGAGCGATGCGGTGAAGCCGTGCGCGACGAGCGTCGGCGCGATCAGCGTTCGCGCCGCGGGCGCGAACGCGTAGCGCGTGACGACGAAGCCGAGCGCCACCGCCGCGGCGACGGCGAGAAAGCCGACCACGTCGTTGCGCGCGACGCTCGCCGGCTTCGGCGCGGCGACGAGCCGCGGCACGACGAGCGCCGAAAAGACCGCCGCACCGACCATGAAGAACGCCATGAGCCGATACACCTCGGGCCACGTCCAGCCGCCACCCTGGTGCGGATCGACCCAGATGAACGCGATCCCTCCCGAGACGATCATCGCGAGCCGATAGCCGAGCACGGCGAGCGACGAGCCGATGCCGCGCTCGGGCGCGGCGAGCAGGTCGGTGCGGTACGCGTCGACGACGACGTCCTGCGACGCCGACAGCCATGCGACGAGCCCGGCGAGGAGCGCAAACGCGCCGAGCGCCGATGCCGGCGGCGTCGCCGCCATCCAGAAGAGCGCAGCGGCGAGCGCGAGCTGGCTGACGACAAGCCAGCCGCGCCGCCGACCGAGCCACGGCGGCTCGAAGCGGTCCATCAACGGGGCCCACAGGAACTTGAACGTGTACGGCAGGCCGACGAGGCTCAGAAATCCGATCGTCGCGATGTCGATGCCGTCGGCGCTCAGCCACGCCTGCATCGCCTGCCCCGTGAGCGCGAGCGGCAGACCCGACGCGAAGCCGAGCACGGTCACCGCGAGCAGCCGGTGCAGCGCGCGCCGGTCGAGGCGCGCGGCCGATGCGCCGCGTGCCGGCCCAGACGTCATGCGTTCATTCTAGGGAGCGTCGACAATCGATCACCATGGACCGCAAGGCGCGCGCCACGCCACCGACGTTCAGCGACGACGCCTTCCGCGCCGCGCTCGCGATGTTCGCGACCGGCGTGACGATCGTCACCGCGCGCAACGCCGATGGCGCGCCGATCGGCCTCACCGCGAACTCGTTCAACTCGGTCTCGATCGCGCCGCCACTCGTCCTCTGGAGCCTGTCGCGGCACGCCGGATCGATGCCGACGTTCGCGCGCGGCTCGCACTACGCGATCCACATCCTCGCCGCCGACCAGCACGCGCTCGCGCTGCGCTTCGCGAGCAAGGCCGTCGACCGCTTCGAAGGCGTCGCGTTCACGACCGGCCCGAGCGGCGTTCCCCTGCTCGACGGTGCCGCCGCGACGTTCGAATGCTTCAACCGCAGCCGCTACGACGAAGGCGACCACGTCATCTTCGTCGGCGAGGTCGAGTCGTGCGCGCGACGGCCCGGCGCGCAGCCGCTCATCTTCCACGGCGGCCGCTACTTCACCGAGCTGCCTCTGTAGCTCGCCTGCGGGCGAAGTCGGTGAACCAGGCGACGCTGTCGGCGTTGGCCATGGCGTCGAGCTTGAAGACGTCGTCGGGAGAAGCGCCGAGAAGCAGCTTCTTGACCGGCAGCTCCATCTTCTTGCCGGAAAGCGTGCGCGGGATCGACCGCACCTGGAAGATCTCGTTCGGCACGTGGCGCGCCGACAGTGCGGTCTTGATGACGTCGCGCATGCGCTTCGTCAAGGCGTCGTCGAGGACGAGCCCGTCGCGAAGCACGACGAACAGCGGCATGTAGCTCTCGCGGCCGAGGAACTCGAGGTCGACGACGAGGCTGTCGAGCACCTCGGGGAGCGCTTCGACCGCGCGGTACAGCTCGGCGGTGCCCATGCGGATGCCGTGGCGGTTGATCGTCGCGTCGCTGCGCCCGTAGATGATCGCGCCGCCGTCCTTGGTGATGCGGATCCAGTCGCCGTGCCGCCACACGCCCGGGTACATGTCGAAGTAACTGTCGAGCAGCCGTCGGTTGCCGGGGTCGTTCCAGAAATAGAGCGGCATCGACGGCATCGGCTTCGTGCAGACGAGCTCGCCGACTTCATCGACCAGGGCACGACCGCGGCCGCTCGCGTCGGGCTCGCTCCACGCCTCGATCGCGGCGCCGAGGCAGCGGCACTGCATCTCGCCGGCCGTGACCGGAAGCGTGCGCATGCCGGCGACGAACGCGCCGGCGAAGTCGGTGCCGCCCGAGATCGGGTCGAGCCAGATGGGTTCGCCGCCGCGCTGCGGCAGCTTCGACCAGATCCATTCGTAGCACTCGATCGCGAGCGGCGACCCGGTCGAGCCGACGGCGCCGAGCGCGCCGAGGTCGCCGGCGCGCTGCGGCTCGACTCCGGCCTTGAGGCAGCTCGCGAAGAACGCGGCACCGGCGCCGAAGAAGGTCGCCTTCGTCTCGGCGGCGAACCGCCACAGCGTCGACCAGTCGCTCGCTCGCCGCTCAGCGGCGAGGCCGCTCTCGGGTCCGGCGGGGCTGCCGTCGTACATGCACACCGTCGTTCCGCCGAGGAGCGCACCCGGCTGCGAATTCCACATGATCCAGCCGGTCGAGCTGTACCAGTGGTAGCGATCGCCTCGCAGCGCGCTCGCTGCGATGTCGTTGTGGAGCGCGCCGCCCTTCAGCTGCTCGAGCATGATGCCGCCGTGGCCGTGGACGATCGCCTTCGGCAGCCCGGTCGTCCCGCTCGAGTAGACGATCCAGAGCGGATGGTCGAACGGCAGCCAGCGCGGCGCGAACGTCGCCTGTCCCGCGGTCAGGGCGTCGAAGTCGTGACGACGGCGGTGCGCCGACGCGAGCTCCGGCAGCGCGAGGCCGAGCTCGGGGCGCCGCGAGACGACGACATCGGTGAGCGTCGGCAGCTCGGCACACAGCGTCGCGACGACGTCGGTGCGATCGTGCACGGCGCCGCCGTAGACGTAGCCGTCGCACGCGATCAGCACCTTCGGCTCGATCTGGCGAAAGCGGTCGAGGACGGCGAGCGGCCCCATGTCGGGCGAGCAGATCGACCAGACCGCGCCGATCGAAGCGCAGGCGAGGAACGCGACGATCGCCTCCGGCCGGTTCGGCAGGAATGCGACGACGCGATCGCCGGCGGCAACGCCCATCGCCTCGAGCGCCGCGGCCAGCGCAGCGACGCGGCGGCGCAGCTCCGGCCACGCGATCTCGTCGTTGCGGCCGTCGCGATGCATCGCCTCGTCGCGAAAGACGATCGCCGGATGCGCCGCCGCGTGCGCTGCGTGCGCGTGACCGAAGACGTGCTGTGCGAAGTTGACCTGCGCACCGGGAAACCAGACCGCCCCGGGCATCTTCTCGGCGACGAGCACGGTCGAGTGCGCGGTCGGCGAGACGACGTCGAAGTGGTCCCAGATCGATTGCCAAAACGCGCCGAGGTCGCTGCACGACCAGCGCCAGAGACGGTCGTAGCCGGACGACGTCGTCGGGTCGAAGTCGAGTCCGAGCGATTCGCGCAGAAAGCGCGTGTAGCGCAGGATGTTCGGCTCGGCAATCGTCACCGTCGTTCCCTCACGCCAGCGCCTTGGCACGCATCGCGCCATCGACCTCGATGTAATGCCACGATGCGTTGCGAAAGAACGGCTGCCGGTAGCCGGTGATCCACGGCCGGGTGAAGTCGTTGTAGATGCGGTGGACGTGGATGCGGTAGGGCATGTAGGCGACGACGAGGTCGGTCGCCTGGCGAAAGAGCGCGAGCCGCTCGGCGCCGTCGGGAAGGTCGAGCATGCGGCGGTAGATCGCATCGAACGCCGGCAGCTTGAAACGCGCGAGGTTGCTCTGGCCGATCGACTCGCTGTACATGTATTCGAGCGCGCCCTGGCCATCGGGGTCGGCGGCGGTGCTGCCGAGAAACCACATCTGCAGCGCGCCGGCGCGCGCCTTCTTCATGTGCTCGGCCCATTGCGCGGTGTCGAAGACCATGCGCACGCCGATCGACGCCGCGCTGCGCTGCCAGTTCTCGTCGTACTGGCGATAGATCTGCTCGGGCTCGCTCGACATCGTGAGGACGAGCGGCGAACCGTCGGGCTGCTCGCGCCAGCCGTCGCCGTTCTTGTCGACGTAGCCGTAGATGTCGAGCAGCGCATTGGCGCGCGCGACGCTGTAGCTACTGTTGGCGGTCCGCAGCGCGGCGTCGAAGCCATACGTTCCGGGCGCCATCGGCGCCTGCGCCGCGATCGCCTGGCCGCGCCGGATGATCCTCATCTCGTAGTCGATGTCGTACGCGAGCTGCACCGCACGCCGCAACGCCACCTTCGCCGGCGTGTAGCCGCCGACCACCGGATCCTCCATGTTGAAGTACGACAGCGCCGTGTCGCAGTTCAGATAGCGCTGCAGCCGGATGCCCTGCTTGGCCAGATTCGGTGCGATCCTGCCGTTCGGCGCCGCCATCGGCGAAAGCTCGGGCGGAACGCGCGCGAAGTCGGCCTGGCCGTTGAGAAAGCTGAGCCAGCGCGGCTGGTTCTCCTGGACGACCGCGATCTCGACGCCGTCGTTGAGCGGCAGGCGGCGCCCATTGAAGAGTTTCGCCCACGCCACCGCCTCGGTGTCGCTCGTCGCGGGCTCGCTCTCGAAGCGCACGTCGCGGTAGGTCGGATTCTTTTCGAGGACGATGCGCGACGAACGTCGCCACGACTTCAGCCGGTACGGACCGGTGCCGACGGGGTGCGCCATCAGGTCGTCGCGATACGCGTCGACGACCTCGTGCGCGACCGCCGCGTACGTCGTCGTCGCGAGCGTCGATGCGAAACGAGGCCGTGGCTTGGCGAGCTGGAAGCGAAGCGTGTAGCGGTCGAGCGCGCGCAGTCCCTCGGCGACGGCGTCGTAGTCGAACGGCTTCTTCTCGCGCAGCGCGCGCGCGCGGATCTCCTCGAGGCCGACGATGCCGTCCTCGGCAAGCGAGCTGTACGCGGGACTCTTCCACTGCGGGTCGTAAATGCGCTTGAACGCGTAGACGAAGTCGGCGGCGACGAGCTCGCGCGGCTTGCCCTTGAACGCCGGGTCGTCGGCGAAGGTGACGCCGCGGCGCAACCGCACCGTCCACACCGTGTAGTCGCTCGAGGGCTCCGGCATCGCCTCGGCGGTCAGCGGAACGAGCCGCACCGGAATCGCGAGCGGGTCGTAGCCGAGGATCGCTTCGAAAATGTGCGCGATGACGCGGTTCGAGTAGAGGTCGCTGACCTGTGCCGGATCGAATCCGGTCTCGGGCGACTCGAAGAGCACGCGCAGCACGTTCGAGCCCAGCTCGATGTCGCTCGTCGGCTCGGCCGCGCGCGAGCGTGCCGACGCGACCAGCGCAGCGCCGCCGAGGGTGAAGCTTCGCCGGTCGATGCCGCGCACCCGCGCTCCCTGCTCAGGCGCGCGCCACCGCCGGCGGATCGCCGTCGTCGATGTCGACGTAGTGCCACCATTCCTGCCAGAAGGGCGGGCGGCGGTAGCCGATCAGGCGCTTCTGCGTCATGTCGATCGACATCCGGCAGAGGGTGAACTTGTACGGCATGTAGGCCACCGCGAGGCGCTCGGCTTCGCGGAACAGCGCGGTGCGCTCGGGGCCGTCCGGGAGCGACTCGAGCTTGTCGTAGATCTGGTCCATCCGCGGCAGGCGCAGGCGCGCCATGTTCTGGCCGCCGATCTGGCGGCTGTCGAAGCGCGCGAACGCGCCCGAGGCGTCGGGCGACGCCGCATAAAGGCCGACGCTCCACATCTGGTAGTTGCCGGCGCGCGCGGCCTTCAGGTTCTCCGGCCACTGCGCGACCTTGATCTCGGAGCGGATGCCGATCTCGGTCATGTTGTTGACGAACACTTCGGCGATCTTGCGGTTGCGCGCCTGCGGCTCGCTGTTGACGCGCAACACCAGCGGCGAGCCGTCGGGCCGCTCGCGCCAGCCGTCGCGGTCCTTGTCGACGAAGCCGTAGAGGTCGAACAGCGCGCGCGCGCGCGCTGGATCGTAGTCGCTGAACTCGGTCTTCAGCTTCGGGTCGAAGGCGCTCGTTCCCGGCAGCGTCGGCCCCTGCGCGACGGCGCCGAGACCGTTGTACGCATAGCTGATGATCTTCCTGGTGTCGACGCCGAGGGCGATCGCCCGTCGCAGCGCGACCTGCGGCGCGCCGTAGCCGCCAACCACCGGATCGTCCATGTTGAACAAGTACTGCTGGCTGGCCGGTTCGACGATCAGGTGGCCGTTGATGCCGCGTTTGGCGAGGTTCGGCGCGACCTTGCCGTTGGGCATCGCCTGCGGCGCAAATTGGTAGCCGACGCGGTATGCGAAGTCGGCCTCGTCGTTGACGAACGAGAGCCAGCGCGGCTGCTCCTCTTCGATGATCGAGATCTCGACGCGATCGACCATCGGCAGTCGCCGGCCCTTGAAGCGCCTGACGAGCGCCTGCCCCTCGACGTCATCGGCCGCCGGCTCGGCGTCGTAGAACATCTCGCGGAACTCGGGGTTGCGCTCGAGGACGATCAGCGAGCTGCGCCGCCACTGCTTGAGCCTGAACGGGCCGGTGCCGATCGGGTGCGACTCGAACTGGTCGCCGTAGAACTCGACGACCTCGCGGGCGACCGCGCCGAACAGATCGCTCGCGGCGAGGCTCGCCGTCACGAAGCGGGGACGCGGGTCGCGGACGGCATACCTGATCGTGTAGCGGTCGAGCGCGCGCGCACCCTCGATCTCGTGGTCGTAGTCGAACGGCTTCTTCTCGTCGAGCGCGCGCTGCCGCAATTCGTTCAGACCGAGGTAGTTCTCGGTTTCGAGCCCGGACCAATTCGGGCTCTTGTTGGCGGGATCGGCGAAGCGCTTGAGCGCGTAGACGTAATCCTGCGCCACGAGCTCGCGGCGCTTGCCCTTGAACGCCGGGTCGCTCGGGAAGTAGATGCCGGGACGGACGCGCACCGTCCAGACGCGGAAGTCGTCGGAGTGCTCGGGCATGCCGTCGGCGGTGAGCGGCTTGACCTTGGCCGGCCGCGCGAGATGGTCGTACGCGTAGAGCGCCTCGAAGATGTGCGGCGTGATCGTGCGCGAATAGAGGTCGTTGACCTTCACCGGATCGAGGCTTGTCTCGGCGACCTCGAACGCGTAGCGCAGCACCTTGGTGCCGCCTTCCACGCGCACCTCGGGCGCCGACGCGGCGAGGGGCAGACGCGGAAGCGCCGCGCCGAGCGCGCCGGCCGCGACGACGGTCCTTCGCCTGATCGTCATGACGGGTCTCCTGTTCGCCTTCAGCGCGTCCGCCGCGCCTTCTCGGCGAGATCGATGTCGAGGTAGCGCCAGTATTCGCGCAGGAAGACGTTGCGGTGGTAGCCGACGACCCACGGTTGCGCGAGGTCGGTCCAGATCCGGTGGACGTGGGCCTTGTAGGGCATGTAGGCGACCATGATCTCCTTCATTCGCTTGATCACTTCGAGCCGCTCCGGGCCGTCGGGCATCACGCGCTGGAGTTGCAGGAGCCGGTTGTACTCCGGCAGGTCGAAGCGCGCATGGTTCGACTGTCCTTTGGCCGGGCCGTCGCCGAGGACAAGGAAGCCGTCGCCGTCGGGGCCGGCGCTCCAGGCGACGCCCCACATCATGAGCTTGCCGGCGCGCGACGCCTTCAGGTTCTCCGGCCACTGCGCCGTCTTGAAGACGACGCGAACGCCGATCGCGTCCATGTTCTTCTGCCACTGCGTGATCAACTGGCGGTCGAGCTCGTTGGGCTGCGTCGCGTACTCGAGGACGAGCGGCGAGCCGTCGGGCAAATCGCGCCAGCCGTCGCCGTCCTTGTCGACGTAGCCGTAGAGATCGAGCAGCGCCTGCGCCTTGGCGCGGTCGAAGGTGCCCATTTCGCTCTTGAAATTCGGGTCGTAGCCGTAGAG
>DATJIM010000323.1:0-42154 GCA_035493195.1 Caldimonas sp. | reverse complement strand
GTCACGCTGCCGGTGGCACGGCTCGCGGCGTTTGCCGTCGCGCTCGCGCTCACGGTCGGCATGTGGCTCTTCCTGCTGCACACGCGGCTGGGCCGCGCGATCCGCGCGACCGCGCAGAACCTGGTCGCGGCGCGGCTCTACGGCGTCGCTCCGCGCCATCTGTACGCCGTCACCTTCGGCCTCGGCGTCGCGCTCGCCGGCATGAGCGGAGCGCTCTACGGCACGGTGTCGCAGGTCAACCCGTACATCGGCGCGACGCTCACCGCCAAGTCGTTCGCGATCTCGATCATCGGCGGTCTCGACAGCCCGCTCGGCGTCATCGTCGGCGGGCTCTTCCTCGGCATCGTCGAATCGCTGACGACGCTCTACGTCGGCCCGACGTACGCCGACGTCGCGAGCTTCGGCATCCTCGTGCTGGTGCTGATCGTGCGCCCGAGCGGCCTCCTGGGGCGCACCGCGTGAGCGCGCCACCCGCGCAGCGCGCCGACGCGCCGCAGACGCCCGACAAGCCGCAGGCACCGGACAAGCCGCCGACCTGGCGCCGCGTCGCGGCGATCGTCGTCTTCGCCGCGCTCGCCGCGGTGCCCTGGCTCGGCTCCGACGTGCTCGTCCAGTTCGGCATCAACGCGCTCCTGCTCGCGGTGCTCGCGCAGGCGTGGAACGTGATCGGCGGCTACGCCGGCTACGCGTCGTTCGGCAACTCGGTGTTCTACGGCCTCGGCGCCTACGGCGTCGGCATCGCGATGGTGCAGTGGCACCTGCCGTTCGCGGTCGGGCTCGCGCTCGGCGCTGCGATCGCGGTCGTCTTCGCGCTGACGCTCGGCTGGGCGGTGCTGCGGCTGCGCGGCCATTACTTCGCGATCGCGACGCTCGGCGTCGCGCAGGTGATGGCGGCGATCGTCTCCAACGTCGAGCTCGCCGGTCGCAACGTCGGCCTCGTGCTACCGCCGCTCAACGACGACCGCCTCTTCTACTGGCTCGCGCTCGCGCTGCTCGCGGCGGCGACGCTCAGCGTCGCCTGGCTGACGCGCAGCCGCTTCGGCTTCGGCCTGATCGCGATCCGCGAGAACGAGGAAGGTGCCGCCGTGATGGGCGTTCACACGACGCTCTACAAGGCGCTCGCATTCGCGATCGCCGCGTTCTTCAGCGCTCTCGCCGGCGGCATCCACGCGTACTGGATCACCTTCCTCGATCCCGAGAGCGCGTTCGACATCAGTCTCAACGTGCGCATGATCATCATGGCGGTGTTCGGCGGCCCGGGAACGGTGCTCGGTCCGATCGTCGGCGCGCTGTCGCTCTCGGCGATCTCGGAGCTGCTGTCGAGCGAGGTGACCAACATCGCGGGCCTCTTCTTCGGCGTCGTCGTCGTCGCCGCCGTCGTCCTGATGCCGCGCGGGCTCGCCGACGCGGTGCGCGGCGTGCGGCTGCACGGCTGGGGCTACTTTGCGCGCAACGTCAAGGCGCACCGGCTGTGAGCGACTCGGCATCGGCATATGCGGCGTCGCCTGCTGCACCGCTGCTCGAAGTTCGCAGCGCGACGCGGCGCTTCGCCGGACTGGTCGCCGTCGACGACGTCAGCTTCTCGCTGGCGCCGAACGAGATCCTCGGCCTCATCGGCCCGAACGGCGCCGGCAAGACGACGCTCGTGAGCCTCGTCAGCGGCACGCTCGCACCGACGTCCGGCGAGATCGTCTTCGAGGGCCGGCGCATCGAGGGCCTGCCGGCATTTCGCCGCGCCCATCTCGGCATCGGCCGCACCTTCCAGATCATGCGGCCGTTCCCCGGGCTCTCGGTGCTCGACAACGTCGCCGTCGGCGCGCTGTTCGGCCGCGGCGGCGGCACGCGCACGGGGCTCGCGCAGGCGCGCGAGGAAGCGCGGGCCTGCCTCGATCAGGTCGGCATGGGCGCACAGGCCGGCCAGCGCGCCGATCAGCTCGGCGGCCCGGGCCGCAAGCGCCTCGAGCTCGCGAAGGCGCTCGCGATGCAGCCCAAGCTCCTGCTCTGCGACGAGGTCATGGCCGGGCTCACGCACGTCGAAGTCGACGAGGTCGTCGACGTCATCCGGCAGGTGCGCGCGCGCGGCATCGCGGTGCTCGTGATCGAGCACGTCATCCACGCGATCAAGAGTCTCTCGGACCGCCTGCTCGTGCTGCACCACGGCGAGAAGATCGCCGACGGGCCGACCGACGAGGTGCTGCGCAGCGATGCGGTGATCGAGGCGTATCTCGGAAAGCGGCGGGCGTGAGCGAAGGCCCGCTGCTGCGCGTCGAAGGGCTGAGCGCCGGCTACGGCGAGATGCTCGCGCTGCGCGACGTCTCGCTCGAGGTGCGGCGCGCCGAAATCGTCGCGCTCGTCGGCAGCAACGGCGCCGGCAAGACGACGCTGCTGCGCGCGCTCTCGCGCGTCATCGCGAGCAGCGGCCGAGTGATGCTCGACGGCGCCGACCTCACCGGCCGCACGCCCGACGACGTCTTCGGCCTCGGCCTCGTGCAGGTGCCCGAAGGCCGCCAGCTGTTCGACCGGATGTCGATCGAGGACAACCTGCTGATGGGCGCGTTCCGGCGCCGCGACAAGCCGGGCGTCGCGCGCGACCTCGCACGCATGTACGAGCTGTTCCCGCGTCTTTTGGAGCGACGCCGCCAGCTTGCCGGCAGCATGTCGGGCGGCGAGCAGCAGATGTGCGCGATGGCGCGCGCGCTGATGGCCGCGCCGGTGCTGCTGATGGTCGACGAGATGAGCCTCGGCCTTGCGCCTGTCGTCGTCGACCAGCTCATGGACGTGCTCGCATCGATCCGCGAGGCCGGCGTCACCGTGCTCCTCGTCGAGCAGGACGTCGGCCTCGCGCTCTCGGGCGCCGACCGCGGCTACGTGCTCGAGACGGGACGCGTCGTCAAGGAAGGCGCGGCGCGCGAGCTCGTCGACGATCCCGACGTGCAGCGCGCCTACCTCGGCGTCTGAGCGGCGCGGCGGCGCGCCAGCGCGCGCCGGCGAGAAAGGCAACCGGCAGCCGTGAAGTGCACCGTGAGCTCACGGCTGGTGCGCCCGTTTCGTCGGAGCCGCCGGCGCTTCTTCTTGATCGACGCGAGACGCCAACGAGTGGCTGTATCGCGTCGTGTCGGCAGCGATCTCGCGGGTGAGCACGGACGCCGCCAGCGCGGGCGCGGTCGGCTCGACGCCGGCACTGCGGAGCTGCGCGACGACGGTCTTGTCGCCGAGCGCCGCGACCAGGGCCCTGCGCAGCGGTGCGAGCTCGGCGTCGGTCGTGTGCGCCGGGACGAACCAGCCGTTCCACGATTCCGCCGCGACACCGGCGACCGTGTCCAGCTCGACAACCTGGCGGACGCGGTGCAGCTTCAGGAGCTGTCGAGCGACCGGCGTCGCCACGACGGCAAGGTCGAGCCGGCCACCGATCAGATCGCCGATCAACGGCGCCGAGCCGCTGTAGGGCACGTGGATGAAGCGCATTCCGAGCGCCTGTTCCATCGAGTCGATCGCGAACGCCTGCAAGGTGTCGTTGCCGGGATGCCCCACCGCGAGCGTCCTGCCGAGCAGCGTCTCGTCGCGGTGCAGGTCGGCGAGGCGCAGCGCGCCGACCTGCGGGCCGGCGAGCAGGACGAGCGCGGTCGAGCCGATCTTCGCCACCGGCACGAAGTCCGACGGCGCGAAGCGCGCATGCGGATCGAGCAGGGGGATCAGCACCATCGTGTTCACTGTGCCCGAGAGGATCGTGCAACCGTCCGCTGCGGCGCTCGCGACTTCGCGCGCGCCGATCAACCCCGATGCACCGGGCACGTTTCGCACTTGCAGCGGACGCCCGAGCCTCTTGGCGACCGCCTCGGCAACGACGCGCGTGGTCGCGTCGAGCGAGCCGCCAGCCGAATACGGCACGACGACGGAGAGAACTCGCTCGGGCGGGCAGGCCGCCGCCGACGCTGCGCAAACCGCAAGCGCAACACCCAAGCCGACCGTGCGGAGCGCTGCTGCGATGGTCGTCCGGGACATGCCGCCATTTTGGCGATACCCGAGCTACGATGGGCGCCGCGATGAGGTCGCGCGCAGACCGCGTGCGCGACGTTGCCTTCGCTCCGAACTGCCGCTCGCCCGCTCGATCCCGTATCGAGCCGGCAAAGTCGATCCAGTGAGCATCTCGCCGACCGTCCTGCTCGCGCGCATGTTCGCGCGCTCCCGGCTGCGCCAGTGGCAGCTGGTGCAGGAAATCGCCGCGCTCGGCAGCCTGCAGCGCGGCGCCGACGCAGTCGGCATGAGCCAGCCCGCGGCGACGCACGCGCTCTCCGAGCTCGAGCGGCTCCTCGGGTTCGCGTTGTTCGAGCGTCATGCCAAGGGCGCCCGCCTGACCGCGGCAGGCGAAGCGGTGCTGCCGCGGGTGCGCGCGGCGTTGCACGCCTTCGGCGAATGTGCCGAGGTGATGAGCGACATGCTGTCGGGGAGCTCGGGCGAGCTTCGCATCGGCGCGATCGGCGCCGGCATCGCCAGCCTCGTCAGCGACGCCGCCGCGGCGTTCAGCCGGAACCATTCCTCGGTCGTCATCAGTGTCTTTCAGCAATCGCCCGAGGTGCTCCTGCAGAGCCTGAACGACCGCACGATCGACATCGCGGTGGCGCGGCGACCGCGCCAGCTTCCCGCCGGCACGACCTTCGAAGATCTCCTCAGCGACCGCTATGTGATCGCCTGCAGCCCGCGGCACCCCCTGGCGGGGCGAAGCGGCGTCACCCGGGAACAGCTGGCACGGCATTTCTGGCTGACGGCACCGAAGGCGACGATCGCGGAGCGCGACTTCGAGGCGCTCTGGGCGGGCACCGAGCCGCCGACGAGTCTGTGCTGGGTCCAGTCGAGGGCTGTCCTCCTGATGCTGTCGCTGCTCGAACAACGGCAAGCGCTCGTGATGGTGCCGCACAACACGGTCCGGCCGTTGCTCGCCGCCGGCGCCCTGGCGGAGGTGCCGGGCGGATGGGGGCCGCCGGTCGATCCGCTCGGCATGCTGGTGCACACCGCAGCGCTCGAAGAGCGCGGGCCGATCGCCGCTTTCGCCGACGAGCTGCGGCGCTTCGCCGACGTCTCCCCTGACCGTCGTTCGCGCCGCGAAAGCGCCGCTTCCTGAATGGACCCATCGACGACGCGAATCCCCGCGTCATCGAATCGATTGGACTGCTGATCGCGTCGACCGCAGACTGAGCGCGTCGGGGGAAGCGTTGCAAGGCGCTGAACCAGCAACGTCCCTCATCGTGGCGCAACGCAGCAGGGCCATCATCGCAATCGCATCGGGGCTGGCATTGGCCGGCCTCGCTTCGCTCGTCGTGCCGAGTCTCGGCGACAGCCCTGCTGCCAACGCGGTTTCGCCGAGCGACGAGGTCGCCGATGGTCGGCCGGGCGCGCGCGCATCGCTCGTGAGGGCAGCATTGGCCGCCGGCCCGCACGCCGACGCCGTGCCGGCGCGCGCCGTGACGGTGAGCTTCGAGCGCGGCCTGCTCGCGATTCGCGCGCGCGCAGCGCCGCTCGACGAGATCCTCGCCGCCGTGACGCGCTCGGTCGGCGTCAGGTTCGTCGGCGCCGACGATGCCCGCGAAGCCGTCTCGATCGACGCCGGCCCGGGTCCGGTCGCGCAGGTGCTGTCGGCGTTGCTTGCCGGCGCGAACTACGGCTTCGCCTTCGTCGACGACGGCGACGCAGCGGCGCCCGTGCGGCCGGCGCGCGTCATCCTGCTGAAGCAATCGGCGACGCCGCAGCCGACGTTGGCCGCTCCACGCCGCCCGCCGATTCCGATGCCGAAGGATCAAGCGATGCCCGCGTCCGCCGACGCGCCGGGCGTGCGCCAGCAACAGGTGCTCGACGAACTGCTGGACGCTTGCAAGCAACAGGGCTGCGACACCAGTTGATCGCCCGGTGCTCGAGGAGATCGTGCCGCCGAATCATTCGCGCGGCGGCACGGCTGATCATTCAATCGCGAACACTTGAAGCACGAGGATGTCGATGAACACGAGGAGATGGAAAGGCCACGCGCAATGCGTCGTGGCGGCGGCGGCACTGGTGTGCGGCTTCGCCCAGGCAGCGGGAGGCGAGAACCCGGCGCTCACGCACATCAAGAAGCAGTTCATGCTCACCAAGAAGGAGGCGCTCGACTGGGCCCGGTTCAAGTCCGACGGCGGCCCGACCTACGCCGGCAGCCCATCCGGCATGCGATTCGCCAACTTCATCATCGCGCAGGCCCAGGAGCTCGGGCTCGTCGACCTCGACTTCGTCGACATCCCGTACCAGCGCTACGTCGTCAACGACTGGCCCGACCGGGGCACGCACACCTTCGGCTCGGGCAAGGAGGTCCTCAAGCTCGTGAGCGACGGCGTCGGCGTCCCGGTCGTCGCCAGTTATGGAATGACCTCGGGCTTCACGCCGCCCGAAGGGATCACCGCGCCGATGATCTACCTGGACCCGGCGCATCCGCCGGCCGACGCCGACGTCAAGGGCAAGATCCTGGTGACGAAGACCGTGGGCTATCCCGACCCCGTGCCAGGCATCAACGGCCCGTACGCGTACACCAGCTCGGTCCTGAGCAGCTACGTCGAGACCGACTACCTCGCGCGCAGCCCCGGCAACTGGCTCGCGCCATACATCCCGATCCCGCCGAGCCTCTCGAGCTCGCAATGGGGCCGGCTCACGTGGAGCCAGGTCAACGGAGTTGCCACGAGAGCCATCCGCGCGGGTGCCGTCGGTGCGGTCGTCGTCTACGACCTGTCGCCCGGCATGGCGCTCGGCCTCACGCAGCGCACCGTGTACGCGGCGAGCGGAACCGGCGCCAACGTCGTCTACGCCAACGTGCCGACGCTGACGCTCGACCGCGTCAACGGCGCCAAGGTGCTCGAGGACGCCAAGGCCGGCAAGTCGGCGACGCTGACGCTGCTCGCGAGCTTCCAGCTCAGCCACGGCAAGGAGATCGTCGGCTACCTGCCCGGCCGCGACTACGGAACGGCGGGCGACAAGCAGATCCTGATCGCGACGCACCAGGACGCGATGTCGTTGATCGAGGACGACGGCTCGCTCGGCATGCTCGGGATCCTGAAGTACTTCAGCCACATCCCGCAGCAGGACCGGCCGCGGACGATCGTCTTCTACTTCGACAACCGCCACTTCATGCCCGGCGCCGAAGGCGCGTGGTCGCAGTACGACTACTACAGCATCCATCCCGAGAAGATTCCTCCGCTGGTCGCGGCGATCGGCATGGAGCACATGGGCGGCAAGGCGACGATCGAAACCGGCGCGGACGGGAACGACTACGTCTACCACCCGGGTGCGCCGAGCGACGGGGGAATCATCACCGGCTACATCGACCTCGACCCGAACGAGTGGATGATCAAGCAGATCAAGAACGCCATCAAGGACAACGGCTGGCAACGCGCCGAGGCGAAATCGAACTCGCTGCCCGGCGTCAACGGCGGCTATCAGTCGCCGGTGCGCAGCCCCTTGAACAAGGGCAGCCAGTTCGGCATCGCGGGCCTCGGCCTGGCGGGTGACTGGCCGGGTGCGTGGACGCAGACGTATGCGCAGTTCCAGACCGAGGCAGAGGGCGAGGTGGTCGGCTTCGACGCCGACAACTTCCTCCAGGAAATCGCCGGCTTCTCGCAGATGGTCGGCAATCTGATGCTCGTCGATCCGATCGTCATCGACCCGGGTTGGGGCAACATCCGCGCGGGTCTGCAGTGCGAGATCGCGGCGATCTGCTCGCCGCCGCCGACCGGCTTCCTGCCCAACTCGCAGTTCGTTTCGCCGGCCGACGCGTCTTCGGCGCGCCAGATCCTGCTGAACGAGTACTTCACCGTCACCGACTGGCTGGAGAAGGGACGCTACGACAAGGCGAAGACGGCGCTGACGAACCTGCAGAACGACATCACGACGTTCATCGCGGAGCCGAACCGCACCGCGCTGAACCTGCTGGTGTCGACACAGGCGGCGAAGCTGCCATGACCTGACGTCGCATCCGGGCGCGTGTGCGTCCGGGTGCGACGATCCGCCGGCCGGGCTGCTGCTGCGGCCGGCCTTTGTTTGTCGATGTCGTGTCCTTCCTGTTCAGACTGAGCGTTGCGGCCACCCTCGCGGCGGTCGTCGCCCTGCCGCAGACGGCGCACGCCGGCGTCGCCGACTTCATCCGCACGCAGACGGCGGCGCAGGCGCGCGACCTCGTCGCCGCGGCCCGCGCGATGCCGGCCGACCGCTACCGCTATTCGCCAGGCCCCGAACAGATGACGTTCGGCGAGCTCGTCCTGCACGTCGCCGACGGCAACTACCTGTTCTGCGCGCCGATCGGCAGCAGCGACGCGCCCACGGTCGAGAAGCTGCCGGGCGACGGCCCGAAGGACGCTCTCGTCAAGCGGCTGCAGGACTCGTTCGACTTCTGCGCGCGCGCAATGGCGAAGCTCGACGACTCGAAGATGTCGGAGATGCTCCTCATCGGCAACGTTCGCAGCCCGCGCTCGATGGCGATCCTGACGCTCTCGGGCACCTGGAACACGCACCTGACGATGGCGCGCGACTACCTCTCGAAGAATGGCCAGACCGTCGCCTCGACATCGCGCTGACCGCGGCTGCGCGCGGCGGCTGCCGCGCATCGTGTCGTCGTGGCTCGCGCTGCTCGGCGTGCTGCTCGCGTGCGCCGGCGCCGCGTCCGCGCACGACCTGCCGGTCAACACGATGGTCAACGCGTTCGTGCGCGTCCACGACGGCGAAGCCGACATCGTCGCGCGCGTGCCGATGGACCTGCTGCGCGGCGTCCCGTTTCCGACCGTCCAGGGTCGCTACGACCTGACGCAGTCCGGCCCGTTCGAGGAGCTCGCGCGCACTCTGCTCGCCGACGCGTTCGTGCTCGCCGAGAACAACGTCCGGCTGACGCCGGTGCGCTCGGAAGGACGCATCGTCGCCGTCTCCGACCGCTCCTTCGACCGCTTCGATCACGCACTCGCGGCGGTGCGCGACGCGGGGCGCACGACGGCGCCGGTGCCTTACGACAGCGGCTACCTCGACGTCCATTTCGTCTATCCGGTGAAGTCGACCGCATCGCGCTTCGAGATCCAGTCGCAGGTCGCGATCGACATCGGCGTGCTCGCACCGCTGACGGTGCGATTCGTTCGCGGCGACGAGGAAGGCCGCGCGATGATCATCCCCGGGGGCGCGGACCCGGTCGACCTCGATCCCGCCTGGTATCGCGCCGCCGGCGGCTTCGTCGTCCTCGGCATCGAGCACATCCTGACCGGGACCGACCACCTGCTCTTCCTGCTCTGCCTCGTCGTGCCGGTGCGGCGATTGCGGTCGATCGTCCCGCTCATCACCGCCTTCACGGTCGCGCATTCGGTGACGCTGATCGCGTCGGCGCTCGGCTTCGCGCCGCGCGGACCGTGGTTCCCGCCGCTCGTCGAGGCCGCGATCGCGGCGTCCATCGTCTACACCGCGCTCGAGAACGTCGTGACGACCTCGATCGGGCGGCGCGAGCTGATCACGTGCCTGTTCGGGCTCGTGCACGGCTTCGGCTTCTCGAACGCGCTCGGCGACTCGCTGCAGCTCGCCGGCCAGCATCTCATCCTCTCGCTGCTGTCGTTCAACGTCGGCATCGAGATCGGCCAGCTCGCAGTGCTGTGCGTCATGCTGCCGCTGTTCGCGCTGCTGCGGCGCTGGCTGTCGCCGCGCCGGCTCGTCGTCGTGCTCTCGAGCGTCGGCGGCATCCTCGGCGGCGTCTGGCTCGTCGAGCGCTGGCAGGTGCTGTGGCAGGTCGACGTCGCCTGCTCCGGCGCGGGCTGCCTCGGCCATGCGGCGCCGTGGCTGGTCGCGAGCCTCGCGCTGCTCGCGCTGGTGCCGATGCTCTCGGCGTATCGCAGGCATCGCGCCATGGTGATTTCGCGGCGACCACAATGAACGTGCATTGGAACGGGCAATGAACACGGTCTGGTTTCGCTTCCTCGCCGCCGGAGTCGGCGGTGCCGTCGTGCTCGGCGTGGCTGCGCCCGCGTTCGCCGACGACTGGCCGCCCGAGTCGGCGATCCCGCCCGAGAAGGGCATGGTCATGGTGACCGTTCGCGGCGGCTGCTTCACGATGGGCGACTTCGTCGGCGAGGGCGAAGACAACGAGAAGCCGACCCACCGTGTCTGCGTCCACGACTTCAAGATCGGCAAGTACCCGGTGACGCAGACCGAGTGGATCCAGGTCATGGGGCACAACCCGTCGGCGTACGACAGCTGCGGCGTCGGCTATTGCCCGGTCGAGAACGTCTCCTGGAACGACGCCCAGGAGTTCATTCGCCGCATCAACCAGCGCGGCGCTCCGAAGTACCGCCTGCCGACCGAAGCCGAGTGGGAGTACGCGGCGCGCAGCGGCGGCAAGGACGAGCAATGGGCCGGCACCAACGACCCGAAGAAGCTGGTCGACTACGCCTGGTTCGGCGCCAACGCCAACTACCAGACCCACCGCGTCGGCGAGAAGAAGCCGAACGGCATCGGCCTGTACGACATGACCGGCAACGTCTGGGAGTGGATGTCAGACTGGTACGCCCCCGACTATTACGCCAGGTCGCCCGAGCACGACCCGCAGGGTCCGGCGAGCGGGACCCAGCGCGTGCTGCGCGGCGGCTTCTGGGGCAGCCTCGACGACATGGCGCGGACGACCCGGCGCGTCGGGCTCGCGCCGACCACGCGGTCGCCCGGATACGGCTTCCGAGTCGTGCAGACGCAACCCTGAGCGTCGGTCGCGGGCAGCCGTAGAGTCACGCAACACCTGCTCAGCGTGCGCTGGGCGGAGTCCTCGGCGGCTCGCCTCGAGCCGGCCGAGAATCGCGCCCGTGGTGTCGTCGCGGTGAACCCTCGTCCGTCTGCTCTCGCAGACCTCTCGCCCGCGTATTTCGCGATGGTGATGGCCACCGGCGCCGTCTCGATGGCATCGCACCTGCAGGGCATGCGCTCGCTCGCGCACGCACTGCTCTGGTTCAACGTCGCCGCTTGGCTCGCGCTGTGCGTGCTCAACGCCTTGCGCGCCGCGCTGCATCGCACGCGCTTCTTCGCCGACTTCGTCGACCATCTCCGCGGGCCCGGCTTCTTCGCCGCCGTCGCGGGCACCTCGGTGCTCGCGGCGCAGTTCCTGATCGTCGAACGCATCGATCGCCTCGCGGTTGCGCTCGCGCTCGCGGCGCTCGTGCTCTGGTTCGTCCTGACCTACGGCGTGTTCGTCGGCCTGACGGTCAAGAGCGAGAAGCCGCCGCTCGAGCGCGGCATCTCCGGGACCTGGCTGCTCGCGGTCGTCGCGACGCAATCGCTCGCCGTGCTCGGCGCGCTGCTGGCAGGGCCTGCCGGACCCGCGCTGAGGCTCGAGCTCCACTTCGCGGCGCTCGGGCTGTGGCTCTTCGGCGGCATGCTGTACGGCTGGCTGATGACGCTCATCCTCTATCGCTACGCGTTCTTCCGCCTCACCCCGCACGACATGACGCCGCCGTACTGGATCAACATGGGTGCCATGGCGATCTCGACGCTGGCGGGCGCGCTTCTGATTCGCGGCGCTCACGATGCGCCGTTCCTGCAATCGATCCTGCCCTTCCTCAAGGGCTTCACGGTCCTGTACTGGTCCGCTGCCACTTGGTGGCTGCCGCTGCTGCTCGCGTTCGGAGTCTGGCGCTATGTCGTCCAACGCTTCCCGCTGCGCTACGACCCGCTGTACTGGGGCGCCGTCTTTCCGGTCGCGATGTATGCGATGGGCACGCAGTCGATGGCGGATGTGCTGTCGCTCGACTTCCTCGGCTTCCTGCCGCCGATCTTCCTGGTCGCGGCCCTGGCGGGTTGGGCGGTGGTCTGCATCGGATGGGTCGCGCACGTCGCGGCGCGCGTGCTCGTGCGGACGAGCCGCTGAGCGGAGGTGGCCATGTCGTTGTTCTTCAACGATCAAGCGTGGATCAAGCTGGACGACAACGACACGCGCGCGATCGTCCTCCGGCTCAACGCGAAGCTGGCCGGCAGCGAGGAAGGCGGCGCGTCACCCCTGTTCATCCGCGCGCGGGAAGGTCACGCGACGGGCGACCCCGCCTCGGGGCTCCCGGTCACCGAGGTCTCGCGCCGGCGGCTTGCCTTCTATCCGGCCGGCACCTTCGTCTATCGCCTGGCGTGCGCGATCGATGCGATCCCGGGGCTCGAGGGCTACCGCAACGTGGCCTTCGCGTTCGCGGTCTGCGGCCCCCCTGAGTCGGACGACCTCTGCACGCTGATCGACTGGAAGAGTGCGCCGATCCACGGCCTCAACGAGTCGCTCGGTCTCGATCTCTCCCGGCTCGCCCACGACCAGGTGCGCGAGTACCTGATGTTCTTCTGCACGTTCATCGGCGGCGAGGAGGATTCGAGCGGAGCCATCGCGCCGTTCTTCGTGCCGGAGGACGCGAGCGTCTTCGCCTGGGACGAAACACTGGAGGACTTCGACACGCTGTGTCGACGCAGAAGGCTGCAGATGTTTGCGCCGCTGGCCGATCCCGACCGTGGTGATCGATTCGACCTGTCCGATCCCGAGCCGCAAGGCGGCCCCTCGTCCGACACCAAGCCCCGTCGCCCGGCCCCTCAAGCCGGCAAAGGTACCCTGCCGAAGCGAGCCGTTGCCGGCGCATTCGATGCCCATCCCAAGACCCCCGAGCATCGGCCAGCCGCCGGCGCGGCGAGCGTGCCGCGCGATCCCGCCGCACCGTCGACCGATGCCGCCAGGCCGGAAGATCGGCCGGCGGCGATCGCCGCCGAGCCTCTGCTCCCTCCCGAATGGATTGCGCTCTTCGAGGCCTTGGTGTGGTACGGACCCGCGTTGTTTCTGGCCATGTTCGGCGTGCGGCGCAACGGCGCGGTCCAGATGCTCGCCGACGAGCCGATCGCCGGCGCGACGGCGCTCCCGGTGCCGCGCTGGGAAGCGCAACGCGGCCCTGCCGATGTCTGGCTCCTGTGTCGGCAGCTCAAGCGCGAGCCACTCTCTGCAGCGGAGCTGCTCCAACGCATCGCAGCCGATATCGGGCAACGATCCGCGATCTCGCAGCAGGCCGCCGACGCGCGCGTCCGTCTGCGCGGCCTTCGAGTCGAAGATCGCCTCGAGAGGGCGCTGGTATTCGCCGGTCCGGTCCGGCTGAGCGACGTCGAGTTCATCCATGACGTCGTCCTCGACGACTCGATCTTCGAACGATCGCTCGAGTTCCTCAACTGCCGCTTCCTGCAGCGCCTGAGCGGACGCGATGTCACCGTCAAGGGCGCCCTGCGCCTCGATGGTTCGCGAATCGACGGCGCGGTCGAGCTCGGCGCATCCAAGGGAAGCAAGCGTCAGCCCCCCGTCCTCGATCTGCGCGGACTCGTCGTCGATCGAAGTCTTTTCGCCGATCGGCTGACGACCTTCGGTCGAGTCAGGGGCGAATGGATCCGGATCGGCGGCACCGTGCGCGCCCGCGGACTGCAGCTCCATCCTCGCAACGAAGTCCTCGACGGCCGGTCTGCGTTGGATCTTTCGCACGCCAGGATCAACGGCCCTCTTGATCTTGCCGGCCACGTCGCCAAGGCCAGAGAGCCAGGGGGACGCCAGCGAACCGTCTTCGGCGGTGACGCCAAGCTCGTCGGGTTGACGTGCGAACAAGCCGACCTCGACGGCATCGATGTCCGCGGCTCGCTCGATCTCTCGTCGTGTCGCGTGGGCGGGGGGCTGCGCGTCGGCGTCGCCCTCGTCGATCGCGGCGCCGACATCTGGTGGCGCGCGCGCATCGGCGCCTTCTTCAGTCTGTATCGCTCTCAGGTGGGCCGCGTGGAAATGAGCGGCTGCCGCACCGACGGGACATTCCACGGCATCGATCTGCAGCTCTCCGGATCGCTGTTCGCGGACCTGGCCGGCCGCTTCCGAACGCGGATCGGCGGCGATTTCAATGTTTCGGGCGGCGACATCAAGGGCGACCTCGAGCTCGATGGCGCGCAGATCGTCGGGCGCTTCGTCTTCGTGACCGGGCATTTCGGTCGACTTCGGGCAAACGTCGACGCCTGGTCCGCGATCGATCCTTCCTCGAGAAGGCTCGCAGCTCACTTCTGCGCCAGCGAAGCGCAAGGAATCATCCTCGCCGACGTTTCGGTCGACGCGTCGGTCCAGCTGATCGGAATCCAGCTACGGCAAAGATCGAGCACGTACGGCGACGGCTCGCTGATCGCGCATGCGGTCCGCCTCGGTGGCGGATTGCGCTTCTGGCGGGGGGACGATTCGATCGAGTTGCTGCGCGAAGCGTTGTCCAACGCTGCGCCGATGGACGATCTGACGGGTCCGGACGCGCTCGCAGAAAACCAACGACGCGATCAGCTGATCGACGGCGTTCGCGCGTCGATTCCGGGAACGTTGAGGCTGGGCGGCATTCGCACCGCTGGCAGCATCGACTTGAGCCGCCTGCGGGTGGGCGGCCTCGTCGATCTGAGCAGCGCACGCATCGACGGCAATCTGACCGCTTCCGCAGAGCCCGCGCGCCATTCGTGCTCGGCGGCCGGCTTTCGCGCCGACATAGCGTCGGTCGGTGGCGACGTCGATCTGTGCGGACTGGTGATCCGCACCGACGGCTTCAGTGCGCGCGACGCCGATGTCACCGGTCAGCTGCTGTTCGCGTCGGCGTCGAACGGAACGCTCGCGACCTCTTCCACGGCGTTCGATCACGCGGTGGTGCGCAAGGGCCGGCTCGATCTCGAGGGCGCGAAGGCGGCCAGAACGGTGGTGAGCGGTTCCAACATCGATCCCGGCGCGAGAAGCGACCCACGAAGGGCGGCGATCACCCTCTCGCGCGGCCAGTTCGGTCAGCTGACGGTGGTCGGCTTCGAGAACGATCGATCGGGGCGCGCGCCGCTGCGCTTCCCTTGCTCGATCGATCTGTCCGCGATCAGCGTGGGCGATTGGGAGATCGACCCGGAAACCGAAACGCTTCCCCTGCTCGAAGCGTCTGCCCCGCGCTGGTTCGACGGCCGCAATTTCGTCGACATCGAGCACCGCCTCGCCAAGATCGGCCGCAAGAAGAAGGCCGACCAGATCTATCGCCGGATGCGCGCACTGGGCGCTCAGGGCCGATGGGCCCGGTTCAAGAACTGGCTGAACTGGGGCTTCTCGGGAAACGGCACCGTGCCGTGGCTGATGTTCTTCTGGATCGTCGTCGCGATGCTGCCCGTCGTTTGCATGCTGCGCAACGTCGACAACGTCGAGTTCACCGGAGTGACGACCAAGGAACCCAACGCCGTTCCGATGTCGAAAGGCCGCGAGTACGACCTCGAGCGCGATTGGGATCTCATCAAGGCCGCCGGCTTGGCGTCGACCTACGCCATCCCGTTCCTAGCGCGAGAGGATGTCGTTCGCGCTCGCCGGATCGGACACACCTGCGTCCTCGACGGTTGGCGAGGGACGGCCTGGGAGAGGCAGGTCCCGTCGAAAAACGAGCCCCCGGTGTCCGCGCGCGCGGTCGCTTCCGACAAGGTTCGCTGCGACCACGGCTTCGTGATTCCGGCCGCGCCGCACTCGATCGCCATGATGTTTTCGACCCTGCAGGGCATTCTGTGGATCCTGGTCGCGGCCAATCTCCCGGCGATCGCGCGACGGCGCCCATGAGCGACGCACATCGCTCGATCAGCCGCCGGCAGCGAGCTCCCGCTCGAGCACCTTCGGGTTCTCGCGCCAGCGCTCGACCCACTCCTGAGCGACGTCGCCCGGATAGACGTCCTCGATCCCTTGCGTCAGTGCCTTGACGATCGCGCTCGCGAGCGCTGCCGGCGCGACCTTCGGCGGCGGCAGATTCTGGTTCCACTCGTCGTCGATCGGCCCCGGGAAGACGTTGATGACGCGGATCCCCGCCGGCCGCATCTCGGCGCGCAGGCACTGCGCGAGCGAATGCGCCGCCGCCTTCGACGCCGAGAAGGTGCCGTGCGGCGGATAGTTCGAAAGCGCGTAGATCGAGAGCAGGTTGACCCACGCCGCCGCGTGCGTCGCGCCGTCGGCCGAGCGAGCCTTCAGCGCCGGGCCGATCTCCTGCGCGAGGCGCAGCAGGCCGAAGTAGTTGATGTCCATCTCGGCCCTCGCGACGTCGGTGCCGCGGCGCGCAGCGATGCCGTAGGCGCGGTGGACCTCGGCGTTGTTGATCACGATGTCGACCTTGCCGCCGATCTCGCCGGCGAGCTCGGCGACCGAGCGGCCATTGGTGAGGTCGAGCGGCACGAGCGTCACCTGCGCCAGCTTGGTGATGTCGTCGAAGCCCGGCAGCTTCTTCCAGGGCTCGGCGTGGCCGACCCAGACGATCTCGGCACCCGCCTTGACGAGCGCAGTCACGATCGCCTGACCGACCTCGGTCTTGCCGTCGCTGACGAGGATCTTCCTGAACTTCGGGTCGCTGGTCATCTCGCGCAGCATCTTGTCGTCGGCCATGTGCTCGCTCTCCTTCTCGGGAAATCCGATCAGCACCGCGGCGCCGGCGCGGTCGAGGCGCGCGCCGACGTGGAGGCGCACCGCGGGTCGTCGCTTCGCCTGATCGGCGGCGAACGGCGGCGGCGACGGCACGTCGCCGTGCAAGTGCACGATCACGCTCGGCCCGACGTCGAGGCGGACGAGACCGAGCCGCCACGGCAGCCGCTCGCGGTAGAAGGGGTCGTTGCTGTGGTGGAGCACCGTCTCGCTCAGCAGTTCGCCGGCGCCTTGCTGCGGCGTCCACTTGAGCTCGGGCGACAGGCAAACATGGCACGCGTCGCGCGGCGGGTACTGCACCGCCTTGCAGCGTTGGCAGACCTGCAGCGCGAAGCGCCCTTCCGCCGCGGCGGCGGTCATGCCGAGCGCGGTGCGGCCGCGCGCGAAGGGCGGCAGGTTCATCTGCCGCGTCCGCAGCACCGGGTTCTTCCGGCGCGGCTTCATCAAGGGCATCGTCATGACGACGCTCTCGCGAGGATCACGGCGCCGGTGCAGAGGCAGCGGTCGTACGTGACCATGCCGAAGCCGGAGACGAGGCCGAGCATCGAGTCGGCCACCGCGCGCTTGGCGACATCGGCGTCGTCAGTGAGCTGGCGGATCGCTTCGGTCAGGCCGAGAAAGCCGCCCGCGCATCCCGCCTGCCCGGCCGAGAGCTGGCCGCCGCTCGTGTTGTTCGGGAAGTCGCCGTCGTGCGTCAGCGTCCTCGCGCGCACGAACGCCGGGCCTTCGCCCTTCTCGCAGAAGCCCAGATCCTCGAACTGCAGCATGACGACGACCGGGTAGTCGTCGTAGGTCTGTACGAAGTCGATCGCGTCGGGCGCGACGCCGGCCTGGGAGTAGAGGTCGTCGCGGTCGACACGCCAGCCGCCGCGCAGGAGCACGGGATCGTCGGCGTACGCGTTGTGGCGTTCGATCGCACCGCGCACGAGCGCGTGCGGCAAGCCGAGGTCCTTGGCGCGCTCCTGGCGCATGACGAGGAACGCCTCGCCACCGGCGCACGGCATCACGCAGTCGAAGAGGTGGATCGGGTCGGCGATCGGCCGCGCGTCGAGGTACTGCTCGATCGAGAGCGGCACCTTGAAGAGCGCATTCGCGTTTTTCAGCGCGTTGGCCCGCTGGGCGACGCAGATGCGGCCGAAGTCGGCACGCTCGGCACCGTACGTGCGCATGTACGCCGCGGTGATGAACGCGAAGATCGAGTTGGGCCCGCCGGAGCCGTACGGATAGCTCGCGTCGCGCGCGAAGTGCGAGAAACCGCCGAGCATCTGCCGGAACGACTCGACGTGGTTGGCGTCGGCCGCGATGCACGCGACGACGTCGGCGTCGCCCGCCTGCACCGCGCGCGCCGCGCGGCGCAGCGCCATCACGCCCGAAGCCCCGCCGGTCGGGATGTGGTCGAGCCAGCGCGGGCTGAGGCCCAGGTGCTGCGTGACACCGACCGCGGTGTCGGGAACGAGCGAGAAGCTGCTGACGGTGAGGCCGTCGATCTGCTCCTTGGCGATTCCGGAGCGCTCGACGAGGAGATCCATCGCACGACCGATCCACCAGTGCGCGCCGTGCGTCGAATAGCGCCGATACGGCACCGTCACCGGGCAGGCGACGGCGACGCCTTCGTACGACGAGCGTGCGCGCGCCGCCGCCGTCACGGCTCGCGCTTCTTCCTGCGGCGCTTCAGCTCGCGCAGGTCCCAGCAGGTGGGCTTGCCGGGCATCGAGCGCGCCAGCTCGCGCAACTCGCCGCGCTGGATCTTCTGCGACGCCGTCAGCGGCAACGAGTCGACGAAAGCGATGTAGCCCGGCGCCTTGTAGTACGCGAGCCGGACGAGCGCGTGCTTGACGATGCTGATCGCGATCCGGTCCTGCGGCGGCAGCCCCGGCACCTTGCGCAACACGATGCACGCGAGCACCTCGTCGCCGCGGACCGGATCCGGGGTGGCAGCGACTGCGGCCGAAGCGACCGCCGGATGCTCGTTGAGGACGCTCTCGACCTCGACCGCCGAGATGTTCTCGCCGCTCCGGCGGATCACGTTCTTCTTGCGGTCGACGAAGTGGAAATCGCCGCGCGGCCCGCGCATGACGACGTCGCCGGTGTGGAACCAGCCGCCCTGCCACGCCTCTTCGGTCGCGGCGTCGTCCTTGAGGTAGCCGAGGAAGAAGTCCTTGCGCGGGTCCGGCCCGGCGGCGCGGACGAGCAGCTCGCCGGGAGCGTCGATGCCGACCTCGGCGCCGCGCTCGTCGATGACGCGCGTGTCGACGAACGCCTTGGGACGGCCGAAGCAGTTCGAGCCGACGAGCCGCGGCTCCTCGTTGGCCATGATGCATGCCGCGGCGCCGGTCTCGGTCATCGCCCATGCCTCGAGGAGCGGGAAGCCGAAGCGCTGCTCGAAGGGCGCGTGGTGGCGCGCGTCGACGCCCGCGCCGAAGCCGAAGCGGACGCGATGCTGCTTGTCGAGGTCGCTCTCCGGCAGCTCGAGCAGCAGCGCCGGCATCACGCCGAGGTAGTGCGCGATCGTCGCGCCGCTCTCGCGCACGCTCTGCCACCACGTCGTCGGATGGAAGCGATCGAGCTGGATGATCGCGCCGCCCGAGAGGATCGCCGCCATCGACGAGAACGCGAGCGCGTTCATGTGGCTGAGCGGCAGCGGCGTGATGAACCGCTCCTCGTCGTGGCGGACCTCGGCGAGCGCGCCGAGGCCGAGGTACCAATCGCCGGCGCGCAGGAAGTAGCCGTTCGAGAGCCGGCAGCCCTTCGGCCGCCCGGTCGTCCCCGACGTGTAGAGCAACGCGCACTCGCTGTTCCTGCCGAGCGGCTGCCCTGCGTGCGGCGCCGCGGTGCGCGCCGCGGGGATGCGGCCGGCGACTTCGGGCCGGATCGTCTCGACGTGGACGTTCGCCTCGGTGGCGGCGGCGCGCAGCATGCCCTCGCGGTTCGGCAGCACGACCGCGAGCGCCATCTCGCTGTGGCCGACGAGGTACGTCAGCTCGGCGGCGCGCAGGTCGGAGTGGATGGGCACGATGCTGACGCCGAGCGCGTTGAGCGCGAGCCAGTGGGTGAAGAACGCCGGTCGGTTCTCGAGCAGCACGCCGACGCGATGGCCCGCACCGTAGCCGGCTTGCGCGTAGAGGCCGCGCAGCCGTTCGACCTCGCCTTCGACTTCGCGCCAGCTGCGCGCGCCGCGCTCGATGGCGTACGAGCCGGCGGTGATCGTCTCGACGACGAGGAGATCGGCGTCGCCGCGGCGCGCGGCGACGCGCTGGAACGCTGCGTGGACGGTGGGGTCGGTGTTCAGGATGGGCCTCAGACGAAAAGCTGGACCGCCGGAAGCGCGGCGTCGCTGTTGATCAGGTCGACGCGTTTCTGCGCCAGGCGCAGCGCGCCGTCGGCGTCGACGACGATGCGGTGCCAGGCGACGCCGAAGAAGGTGTTCATCTCGTCGCCCTGCGACTCGACGTACTGGAAGACGGTGCGGACGCGGTGCTCCTGCGGGCGCTCGGGGTCGCGCGGCTCGACGGTCGGCGTCTGCAGCAGGTGCAGGCTTCGGGTCGGCGGCTGCTGCGAGAACGCGCGCGGGCTCTTCAGCCGCTCGATCCTGAGATCGCGAAGCAGCTTGTCCTCGTGCAGGTGCGACGTGTGGTCGAGGCCTTCGGGCTGGTTCGGGACGAGCGGAACCCAGTAGATCGCTTCATTGGTGAAGAGAGCATTCCACTCTTCGTAGCGCTGCTCGTCGAGCAGGCGCGCCTCGCCGACGACGAAATCGATCAGCTCCCGGGGATGGGGTTCTCGCGTCGCGCCTGCCATCACATCGTCAGCGTCATGTACCGCGCCCAAGCACGGTACTGGTTGCGCATCGAGATCTCGCTCGTGCCGATCGCGGTGACGTCGGGCGCGCCGTCCTCGGCCGCGACGTGGTTGCGGTGCAGGCTGATCCACGGGTTGCCGCCGGCGTGCAGGCCCGCCTGGATGCCGCGGTAGGCGTGCAGGTCGTCGTGGCCGACGACCGAGAACGGCGAGTTGATGAGTCGGCTGTAGGTCGCCGTGCGCTGCAGCAGCTCGGCCGGCGCGCCGACGAGGCGAAACGTCCAGCTCTCGACGATCGTGCGGTCGACCGCGACCGGGCGGGCGACGCGGATCGCCTGGATCGCGCCCTTGATCGTCAGGTTCGGGTAGTAGACGGTGTTGTGGCGCGCCAGCGAGAGGATCTGCGCCGTCCGCTCGGGCCCGTACGCCGCGAGCATCGCCTGCTCGTACTCGGGAATCGCCGAGTACTTGCTGTGGATCGAGAAGTGCACGCCCGAGAAGCTGTGGCCGTTGGCGAAGACGCGAACGCCCATGTCCTGGAAGAACCGGTAGTCGGAGACGAACGGCGTGAACTGCTCGATCGCCATCGGCTTCGGCGCGTCGGCGGGCTTGTCGAGCCACATCTTCTTCGCCGTCCCCGCCGACGACTCGTGCACGACCATCGGGTGCATCGTGTCGTTGAGGTTCTCGACGAACATCTTCCAGTTGCACTGGTGAAGGAAGCGCAGGCACCCGCCGGCGATCTCGAGTCGGCCTTCGGGCGAGCGGTCGGCCATGTTGTCGATCGACGTCAGCGACTCGCCGAAGTACTCCTCGAACCCGGGGCCGACGTCGTTCAGCTTGACGAACACGAAGCCGCGGTAGACGCGAACGTTCTTGACCGTCGCAACGCCGTTGGCCGACTCGCACTGCGCGAGCGCTGTTCCCTCGTAGCCTTCCTTGACCGGGATGTTGAGCAGCGAGCCGTCGGTGCGGAACGTCCACGCGTGGTACGGGCAGCGGAAGTGGCGGCCGGTGTTGCCCGACGGCGCGCTGACGAGGCGCGACCCTTTGTGCGCGCAGCGGTTCATCAGCACGCGCACCGTGCCGTCGCCGTGGCGCACGACGATCAGCGGCTGGCCGGCGACCTCGGCACGCAGGTAGTCGCCCGGGTTCGGGACCTGCGAGTCGTGGCCGACGTAGTTCCAGGTGTTCGCGAAGAAGTGCTCCTGCTCGAGCGCGAACAGCTCGGGGTCGATGTAGAGGTCGCGGTGGACGCGGTCGGGCTCGACGAGGGCGCGCACCGCGTCGGCGGTCCAGCGGCAGTTGCTCGGTGACGCGGCCATCGTCGATTCTTCGTCAGGCGAGCGCGTGGCGCGCCAGCGTCGAGTCGAGCGCGTGGCCGTCCTCGTCGGCAAGCGCCGCTTCGCGCAGCTCGCGCAGCGTTGCCGGCGCGAGCGTCGTGCCACTCTTCTGCACCGCGGCCATCACGGTCTCGAAGTTGCGGACGCCGCGCGCGTGCGTCTCGCTGTAGCCCTTGACGAGGCGCTGGCAGCGCGCGACCTCGACCGCGAGCTCGGGGTGCGTCGTCGCCGTCTGCGCGATGCGCTGCAGCCACCCCTCGATCGCCGCGGTCTCGGCGGCGTAGCGCGTCGTCGCACGCCGCCAGCGGCGCATCGCGGCGACCGTGCGCAACAGCAGGAAGCCGCCGAGCGAGCTCGTCGTCACGACGCGGCCGTGCCTGGTCATGCGCTCGACGGCGTTGCGCAGCCACCCTTCGCGCTCGATGCGGCGGCCGATCGACGCCGGCAGCGTTTCGGCGATCTCCTGCACGCGCGGATGCAGGTACTCGTCGATCGCGACGACCTGGTCGGCGCCGGCGCGCACTTCGCTCCTGACGCGCGCGAAGCGCTCGCCGCGCGTCTTCAGCTGCGCGACGCGAGCGGTGTCCTCGTATGCCATCCAGAGCGCGAGGTGGCGCGCGGTTTCGGCGACGAGCTGGCCCGAGGCGTCCTGCGGCGCTGCCGCGATGTGGCCGAGGCGGTCGAGATAGAGCGCCGCGTACGCCGGGTCCTGGTAGTCGATCAGGCGGCGCACGCCTTCGCGCAGGACCGCGTGCGCGTGCGGCGGGAACGCGGCGATGCGATCGAGCAGCGCGCGGACGTCGGCAGGGAGCGCGGCGTTCGCCTGCAATCGAGGAGAAGGCATCGGCGACTTCGCGGCGCCGTCCGACGGTGCGTCGGTCGTGCCGTCGAGCGCGCTCGCCGCCGGCGCTGCGAGCGTCGCGCCGTGCGCCGCCGTCGTCGTTCCCGGCGCTTCGGCAGCGTCGAACAGCGCGCCTTCCTCGTCGGCCGCGCCTGCCGCACGCGCGAACGCGGCTTCGAACGCCTTCAGGCTCGGGCCGACGCCGACGCCGCCGCGCGCGATCGTCGCCTCGAACTGCGCGCGCGAGAACGGCAGCACGCCGGTGCCGGCGAGCGCGCCGAACAGCACCGCGCTGATCACGCTTCCCGACTGCTCGGCGGCCGCCGCCATGTCGAAGCGCACGAACCGCTTCGCTGCACTGCGCGCGTGCGCGAGCAGCGCTTCGCTCGAGACGCGGCCGTCGCCCAGCGCCGTCTTCTCGGTGATCGAGTAGACCCGGTGCGTCGACGCGATCAGCGTCGTGCGATCGGACGTGACGAGGCCGCGCTGCACGGCGCGCCCGCATTCCATCAGCTCGGAAGCGAGGACGACGTCGACGTCGCCGGGCAGCGGCATCAGCGCGAGCACGGGGTCGGCGCCGTCGCGCTCGGCGGCGTCGCCGGGGTAGAGCTCGACGTAGTAGATCGTCGCGCCGGTGCGCTGCGCGACGCCCGGCACCGACGTCGTCTGCGCGAGCCAGCCGTTCGTCTCGCCGAGGTCGACGATCCAGTCGGCAAGAACGCCGCCGCCTTCGCCGCCCATGGCGAGGATCGCAATCTTCAAGGGCGCATGCATGGCCGGGTCGCTAGAACGCATAGCGCGCTCGCGCCTTCGCGTCGCGCTTCTGGAACCAGCCGATCACCGCATTGCGGACGCGCTCGGCGAAGCGGTCCCACGCGGTCGGGTTGGTGACGATCCGCGCCTTGTAGAACGACGGGCACAGCACCGCGGCGTGGGAGACCTCGCCGCAGACGCCGCAGCCGACGCAGCTGTCGAGCACGGTCGCGACCGGATCGGTGCGGAGCGGGTCGGGATTGGGCTTGATCGAGAGCGACGGGCAACCCGAGAGACGGATGCACGAGTGGTCGCCGGTGCACGTGTCGGCGTCGACGCCGAAGCGCTCGCGGACGACGCGCTCGCCGGCGGCGATCTGCGCCTTGATCTGCGGCTTGATGCGGCGCTGGCGGTTGAGCTGGCACTCCGACTGCGCGACGAGCACCTTCGGCCCCTTCTCGGTCGTCGTCAGCGCTTCGCGGAGCACGTCGCGCATCGCGGCGACGTCGTACGTGCGGCGCACCGTCCGCACCCAGTCGACGCCGACGCCGCGCACCGCCCGCTCGATCGCGTGGCCGGTGCTGCGCCTGGGGTGCGCTCCCTTCGACGACAGCAGGTCCTGGCCGCCGGTCGCCGACGTGTAGTTGTTGTCGACGACGATCGTGACGTTGTCGCTGCGGTTGAAGACCGCGTTGGCGATGCCGCTCGTCAGGCCGTTGTGCCAGAAGCCGCCGTCGCCCATCATCGCGATCGCCCGCTTCTTGCCCCCCTTCTCGACGTTGAACGCGGACGATCCCGCGGTGCCGAGGCCATAGCCCATCGTCGTGTTGCCGATGTGGAACGGCGGCAGGATCGAGAACAGGTGGCAGCCGATGTCGGCGCTGACGTGGTGCGGGCCGAGCTCCTTCTCGACCAGCTTCATCGCGCTGAAGATGGGCCGCTCGGGGCAGCCGGTGCAAAAGCCCGGCGGCCTGCCGTGGACGACGCTCGCGAGCTCCGTCTCGACCGCGAGCGGGATCACCCGCGCCGGCCGCACCGGCTTCGCTTCGGGCTCGACCTTGCCGTAGCGCTCGAGGAACGCGCGCGTGCCCTTCAGCACCTCGGCGCCGGTGTATTCGCCGGCAGGAGCGAGGACGTCCTTGCCGTGCAGCGCGGTCTGCAGGTCGGCCTGACGCAGGATCGTCGCCAGGTTCTGCTCGATGAAGTTCGGCTGCCCTTCCTCGACCAGCAGCACCGCGCGCTTGCCGGCGCAGAAGCGGACGAGCTCGGTCGGCACCAGCGGATAGGTGACGTTGAGGACGTAGATCGGCACCTTGGATCGGCCGTAGACGTCGGCGACGCCGAGCCTGCCGAGTGCTCGGACAAGCGCGTTGTAGTTGCCGCCCTGGACGACGATGCCGACGTCGTCGAAGCCGGCCGCACCGTCGAACACCTCGTTGAGGCGGTTGTCCTCGATGTACCGCACCGCCGCCGGCCAGCGCTCGTTGACCTTCTCCTGCTCGTGCATGTACGTCGCCGGCGGCAGCGCGATCCGTGCAGTGTCGCGGCGCGGCGACGCGAGCGCGTCCTCGGGCAGGAACTCCGCGGTGCGGTTGGCGGCGGCGACGAAGCGGCCGTGGACGTGGCAGGCGCGGATCCTGAGCATCAGCATCACCGGCGTGTGGCTCGCCTCGGAGAGCGCGAAGCCGTGCTTCACCGCCGCGACCATCGACGGCAGGTTCGGCCGCGGATCGAGCAGCCAGACCTGCGACTTCATCGCGAACGCGTGCGTTCGCTCCTGCATGATCGACGAGCCTTCGCCGTAGTCCTCGCCGACGATGACGAGCGCGCCGCCGTTGACGCCTCCCGACGCGAGGTTGGCGAGCGCATCGGAGGCGACGTTGACGCCGACCGGGCCCTTGAACGTCACCGCGCCGCGCAGCGGATAGTTGACCGACGCCGCGAGCGTCGCCGCCGCGGTCGCCTCGCTCGCCGAGTTCTCGAAGCGGATGCCGTGCTCGACGAGGATGTCCTCGGCGTCGGCGAGGACATCCATCAGGTGCGAGATCGGCGCGCCCTGGTAGCCGGCCACGTACGAGACGCCCGACTCGAGGAGTGCCTTCGTGACCGCGAGGATGCCCTCGCCGTGGAAGACCTCGCCGGCGCCCAGGCGCAGCTTCTTGACCTCTTCGACGAACGAGCGCTCAGCCATGCGAGGACGGGAGTGGGGACGGCGCCCGCAGGCGCCACTTGGCCGATGTTAAGTTGAAGCGGACAGCCGGCGCCCGCACGGCCGCCGTGCGCCTTCTCGGCGGTCGCCCAGGCGCCCCGGGCCGCTCAGCCGACGCTCGCGACGCGCTTCTCGACCGGCGGGGCGCTCGGCGTCAGCAGCTCGGCCTGGACCAAGTCGGCGAGGTCGCGCAGCAGCGTCAGCTGCTGCTCGTCGAGCTGGCGCGGCCGTTTGTCGACGACACAGAAGGCGCCGAGCAGGCTGCCGTCGGAAGCGGCGAGCGGCGCCCCGGCGTAGAAGCGGACGCGCGGCTCGCCGGCGACGAACGGGCTGTCGGCGAAGCGGTCGTCCTCGAGCGCGTCGGGCACTTGCAGCACCGCGTTGTCGAGGATCGTGTGCGCGCAGAACGCGGTCTCGCGCGGCGACTCGCTGAAGTCGATGCCGTGGTGCGACTTGTAGAACTGGCGGTCGGTGTCGATCAGGCTGACGATCGCGATCGGCACGTCGAACAGCTCGGCGGCGATCCGGGTGTAGCGGTCGAAGCGCTCCTCGGGCGGCGTGTCGAGCAGGTGCAGCGCGTGCACCGCCTGCAGCCGCTGCTCCTCGTTCTCGGGCAGCGGCGCTGGCCGCCAGCGCAGCGACTCGCGCAGCACCCAGCTCTGCATCCGCGTGCGCGCGTACGTCTCCTTGAAGGGCCAGAGCAGCCAGTCGGTGACGCCGGCACGGACGCCGGCATCGACGTCCATCTCGTCCTGGCGCGCCGCGACGACAACGATCGCGGGCGGCGTCGGATCCGACGCGCTGCGCGCGCGGATCGTGCGGCAGAGGTCGAGCGCATCCTGCCCGGCGAAGCGCCGTTGCAGGATGACGACCGCGGGGCGCTCCTCGGTCACCATGCGCAACAGCGCGTGGACGTCGGCCGCGACGAGGAGCGGGCTGCCGTCCGCGGCGATCGCCGCCTTCAGGACGCGCGCCGGCTCGGGATCGGTGGCGATCAGCGCGGTGCGATCGGTGGGTGCAGGAAGCGGCCGCGGCTGCAGCGCCGGCGCCGCGTCGCGTGCGTCCGTCGAGGCGACGTCGCGCTCGAGCTCGATCGTGAGCCCCTCGGCGGCAGCGAACACCTCGACGCCGCTGCCTTCGGCGCGCTGCCTCGCCATCGCGACGAGCTCGTCGAGGGCAGCGTCGTCGCGCATCGGATCGTGGTGGAAGAGCGCGAGCTTGCGAACGTGCTGCGCGATCGCCAGGTCGACCGCGAACTCGACCGGGCTGTGGCCCCAGCCGAGGTGGCGCTCGTACTCGGCGAGCGTGAACTGGCCGTCGTGGATCAGCAGGTCGGCGCCGGCGACGAACGACGCGTAGTGGCACTCGTCGGCGCTCTTCGGCGGCCGCTCGCCGCGCGCGAGCGCAGGCGAGTGCGGCTCGTGGTCGGTCGCGTAGACGACCGAGGCGCCGTCGGCCTCGACCCGGTAGCCGAGCGTCAGCGCCGGATGGTTCATGTAGTGCGCGGTCACGCGAACGTCGTCGATCTCGATCGAGCCCTCGCCGAGGTCGTGGTAGCGCACCTTGGCGGCGAACTGCTCGATCGTGATCGGGAAGTACGTGTACTGCATCTGCCCGGCGAGCGTTTCGCGGATCGAAGGACCGAGGCCGCGCGGGCCGTAGATGTCCCACTCGAACGCCGGATCGAAGAGCGGCGCGAGAAACGGCAGGCCCTGGATGTGGTCCCAGTGGGTATGGCCGATGAAGACGTGGCCGCGCTTGGGGCCGTCGCGCTCGGCGAGCAGCGCCTGGCCGAAGCCGTGCGCGCCGGTGCCGCAGTCGAGCAGGATCAGCGTTCCGCCGGCGCTCCTCACCTCGACGCACGAGGTGTTGCCGCCGTAGCGAACGGTGCCGGGGCCCGGTTTCGGAATCGATCCGCGCGTGCCCCAGAAGCGAATCCGCATGTGCTTCCCCTTCGCAGGGCCACGCCCGAGCTGGCACGCCCCGCGCGAGCACCGTAGCACGCTTCCCGGACGGGCTCAATGGCGCGCCTGGGGAGCCCGGACGGCGGCCGGCGGCGGCTTCGGGACGCCGCTATTCGAGCGTCTCGTCGGCGGCGCCGCGCCAGAGCCCGGCGCGCTGCACCATCGCCAGCGTGCGCGCGAGGACGTCGCGCCGATATGCCGCAACGTCGCGACCGGCGTAGTCGTAGAAACCGCTGCCGGTCTTCAGGCCGAGCTGGTTGGCGGCCATGTGCGCGCCGACGATCGCCGGCGCCGCGTAACGCGCCGCGTCGACCGACGCCGCCATCTCGCGGCTCGCATGGTGGAGGATGTCGACGCCGCCGACGTCGATGAACTCGACGACGCCGAGCGCCGCGAAGCGCAAGCCGAGACCGAAGCGCGTCGCCTTGTCGATCTCTTCGGCGCTCGCGGCACCCTCCTCGACCATCCGCGCCGCCTCGTTCATGACCAGCGCCTGCAGTCGCGGAACGATGTAGCCCGGAGTCGGCCCGCAGACGATCGGCACCTTGCCGATCGACTCGAGCAGCGCTTTCGTGGTCGCCAGCGCTGCTGCAGACGTTGCCGGATGCGTGCTCAGCTCGACGACCGGAATGACGTAGGCCGGGTTCAGCCAGTGCATGTTGAGGAAGCGCTCGGGGCGTGCGACGTGCGCGGCGAGCTCGGTGACGAGGATGCTGCTCGTCGTCGACGTCAGGATGGCGTCGGCGGTGCACTCGGCGCCGAGCTGCGCGAACGCCTCGCGCTTGGCGTCGAGGCGCTCGGGAACGCCTTCGAAGACGAGCTCGGCGGCGGCAAGCGCGGCCGTTGCGCCGGCGGCGTCGATGAAGTCGATGCGCGCGGCGATCGCGTCGATCCGGGCGCGGTCGACCGCGCCGAGCTCGGCGAGGCTCTTCAGGCTGGCGTCGATCTCGGCTCGCGCCTCGGCGCGAAGCGCCTGCCACTCGGCGGCGCTGCGCCGCTTCAAGTCGACGACCGCGATCCGGTGCCCGGCCCAGGCGAACGCGATCGCGATGCCGCGCCCCATGCGACCGGCGCCGACGGCGACCAGGCGCGGCGGAGGGCCTGCCGGCTCAGTCGTCGCCATCGTGCAGGCGCGCGCGCAGCGCCACCGGCGAGAGCGTCGCGAGGCCGAGCGCCTCGAGCGTTCGCGCGCCTCGGCGCAGGTCGCGGCCGAGGATCGCGCCGAGCACGGCGAGCAGTCCTTCGGCGAGCGGCGCGTCGACGCTCGCCCAACGCGCGACCGAGGCGAGCAGCGCGAGGCCGATCTCGCCGTCCTCGCGGACGTAGCGGTGCGTGTGCAGGTCAATGTGCTCACGCCAGTCGCCGGACTTGACGAGCTGGCGGTGCGCATCACCGTACATCCAGCGGTCGTTCGCGTAGTGGTCGGCGAGCGGATAGTGCGGCGGCCCGTGGCCGAGCGCTTCGCGGACCGCGATCCGCTCGACGTCGAGCCGGTCGGTGACCGCGCGTACCGCCGGCTGCGTGCCCTCGGCGTGGATGTCCCAGCGATCGAAGTGCTCGAGCGGCGCCGCGTTCATGACGACGAGCGGCGTGTGGATGATCGGCCCCGCGTTCATCAGCGCCCCCGAGAGCGCGTCGCCGCACCCGTGCACGCTCGGGAACGCGCGGCGGATCACGGCGATCGCGCGCACGCCGTCCTTGGCCGGATAGACGCCGGTTGGCAGGCGCACCGCGCGCGCACTGACGTTGACCTCGCGCGGGCCGTGCTTGCGCGCCAGGTACGGCAACGTCCCGGTCTCGGCCCAGGCGACGCGCGCGCGATTGCCGCGAGCGCGGACGATCTGCGCCATCGCGAAGCTGCCGAAGCTGCCCGGCGGCAGGAAGACGACCTGGCCGTCCGCGAGGTGCGGCGCGAGCGCGAGCGCGATGTCGTCCTGCGCGGTCGCGGGCAGCGGGACGACGATCAGCTCGGCGCCTCGGACGGCGGCGCCGAGGTCGGCGGTCGCGGCGGCGATCGCGACCTCGCGCGCACCGCCCGCGTCCTTGAGGACGATCGACGGTCGCGCGCCGAGCGCGCGCAGCGCTTCGGCGTCGCGCCGCCAGAGCGCGATCTCGTGTCCCGCGGCGGCGAGATCGGCCGCCGCTGCATAGGCGCCGTGGCCGCCGCCGACGATCGCGATCCTCATCGTTGCCTCTCCCGCATCGTCAAGCGCATACAGTACACCGCGAGCGCTGCGGACCACAGCGGCGCCGGGGCAGGAGGGAGCACGTGCACGATCCACTCGTCCATCCGCGCGAGCGAACGCTCGGGACGATCACGCTCGTCCTCGGCCTGATCGGCTGGCTCGTCGTCGTCGTCGGCACGGTCGGCATCGCGCTCGTGTACCTGCTGCTCGGCTTCGTCTTCTACCTGTTCGCGCACTCGGCGCTGATCTCCTGGCTGCGCGGCAACGGCGTGCTGCTGTCGGCGCAGCAGCTGCCGGACCTGCGCGACCGCTTCGACGCCTGCTGCGCGACGCTCGGCCTCGACGGCGACAAGCCCGAGGCGTACCTGCTCCAGGGCGGCGGCGTGCTGAACGCGTTCGCGACGCGCTTCCTCGGCCGCAACTACGTCGTCCTGCTCTCGGACGTCGTCGACGCGATGCAGGCGCACCCCGACGGCATCAACTTCTACATCGGCCACGAGCTCGGCCACGTGCGCATGAACCACCTCACGGGCAAGCTCTGGCGCGCGCCGGTGCTCTGGCTGCCGCTGCTCGGCGCCGCGTACTCGCGCGCCAAGGAGTCGACCTGCGATCGCCACGGCCGCGCGTGCTGCGAGTCGCCCGAGTCGGCGGCGCGCGCGATGCTCGCGCTCGCCGCGGGACACGAGCGCTGGCAGGCGGTCGACCTCCCGGCCTACGTCGCGCAGGCCGGCCTCGCGCGCGGCTTCTGGATGTCGTACCACGAGCTGACGAGCGGCTACCCGTGGCTCACCAAGCGCGTCGCGCGCATCCTCCACCCCGACGTCGAGCCGCCGGGACGGAACGGCTTCGCGTATCTGTTCGCGCTCTTCACGCCGTACGTCGGCCGCGGCGGCGGGCCGGTCGGGATCGTCGTCGTGCTCGCGATCGTCGCGATCGCGTTCGCGGTCGCGATCCCCGCGTACCGCGACTTCGAGGCGAAGGCGCGGCTGACGTTCGCCTACCAAAGCAGCGAGGTCGCGCGCCGCGCGCTGGCGGCGTACTACGTCGAGAAGAAGGAGGTGCCCGCGTCGCTCGAAGCGGCCGGCGTCGCGGCGACGCTCGCCGACGGCTCGCAGCTCTCGCTCGACAGCGAGACGATGACGCTGACGGTCGACACGGCGAACGGACAGCTCGTCTTCACCCCCGACGAAAACGCCGACGGCAGCGTCACCTGGCACTGCGCAGGAGGCGTCGGCGTTCGCGCAGCGCAGCTGCCGACGGCGTGCCAGGCGGAGCGCTGACGCCTCAGCGCTCGGCGAGTCGCTCGCTCTGCAGGAACAGCAGCACCGCCGCCCACGCGAGCGACGCCGACAGGCCGAGTCCGCCGACGACCTTCATCAGCACGGCCCAGCCGCGCGCGTGCGCGAGCTGGCCGCTGCGCTCGAACAGGAACACGAAGTCGTGGAAGCTGTCGGCGCCGGTGCCGCCGCCGATCAGCGGCAGCACCGGATCGGCGGCGTCGTACGCGTAGACCGACGCGTCGATCAGGCTGAGCGCGAGCCACGCCGACGCGATCGCGGCGCCGAAGTTGTCGCCGCGGCGGTGCAGCGCGATGCCGCACGCGAGCGGAACGAGCAGCTGGCCGAGCGTGCCGCCGGCGACTCCGACCGTCTGTCCGAACGGTGCGAAGAAGACGTGGCCGGCTTCGTGGAACAGGATGACCGTGAGGTGGAGGATGCCGGCCGGATCGGTCATCCGACCGAAGACGACGCTCGTTCCCCACAGCGCGATGGCGGCGAGCAGCGCGATGCGGCCGAGCCAGGCCGCCTTCGGCACGTCGTCGGGGACGTCGAGCAGCCGCTCGCGCCACGGCGGCTGATCGTCGTCGTCGAGAGCGGCGTGGGCGCTGTCCATCGCGCGATCATCGACGTCGCCGCGCGCCGCGCGATGCCGCCGGTGCGCTCCGGGGTCGCCGGCGTCGAACCGTTCTCGTTTCCTGCGATCGCGCTACCCTCGGCCGGATGCACGTTGCCGTTCGTGCCCTCGCTTCGTGGACGCTCGCCGCCGCCGTGCTCGCCGGCTGCGGCTCGCCGCCGACGCGCGCACCCGAGCGCCCCGAGGACGTGCGCGCGCGGATCGCGTCGCTCCTGCCGGCGAACGTCGTCGACCGCCCCGGCTGGGCGCTCGACATCACCGCCGCGTTCACCGCGCTCGGCATCGCGCCGACCAACGAGCACGCGTGCGCCGTGCTCGCCGTCGTCGAGCAGGAGTCGACGTACCGCGCCGACCCGGCGGTGCCCGGCCTCGGCCGCATCGCGCGCGACGAGATCGACCGCCGCGCCGACCGCGCCGGCGTGCCGAAGCTGCTCGTCGACGCCGCGCTCGGATTGCGCTCGCCCGACAGCCGCACCTGGGCCGAGCGCATCGACGCGGCGCGCACCGAGAAAGAGCTGAGCGACGTCTTCGAGGACTTCATCGCGCAGGTGCCGCTCGGTCACCGCCTGCTCGCCGGATTCAACCCGGTGCGGACCGGCGGCCCGATGCAGGTCGGCATCGCGTTCGCCGAGAAGCAGGTGCAGGCGCGGCCGTATCCCTATCGCATGACCGGGTCGCTGCGCGACGAGGTCTTCTCGCGCCGTGGCGGGCTGTACTTCGGGATCGCGCACCTGCTCGACTACCCGCTCAGCATCGACCAGCCGATCTTTCGCTTCGCCGACTTCAACGCCGGGCGCTACGCGAGCCGCAACGCGGCGTTCCAGCAGGCGGTGAGCGTCGCGTCGGCAAGGCCGCTCGACTTCGACGGCGACCTCGTCCCCGCCGACGGCAGCGTCGGCCGCACCGAGACGGCGGTGCGCACGCTCGCGCCGCGTCTGGCGATCGACGACGCTGCGATCCGGCGCGCGCTCGAGCTCGAGGACCGGCCCGACCTCGAGAAGACGCGGCTCTACACGCGCGTCTTCGAGCTCGCCGAGCAGACCGGGCGGCGACCGCTGCCGCGCGCGATCGTGCCGCAGATCGAGCTGCACAGCCCGAAGATCACCCGGCCGCTGACGACCGAATGGTTCGCGCGCCGCGTCGACGAGCGCTACGCGCGCTGCCTGGCGCGCGCGGCGGCGGCGAATCGATGACCTCCGACGTCGGACGTCGCCTTCGACTTGACGCGCTTCTATCGGTAAGAGTATGCTTACGGTAAGCAGACGCTTTCCATGATCTCGACCCGCGCTTCCGCCGCCCAGGCCCGCCGCTTCGCCGCGCTCGGCGACCCGACGCGGCTCGCCGTCTTCACGCTGATCGCACGCTCGCCGCTCTCGGTCGCCGAGGTCGCCGAGCGGCTGCCCGTGAGCCGCCCGGCGGTCTCGCAGCACCTCAAGGTCCTGGCCGACGCCGGCCTCGTGCAGCGCGAATCGGTCGGCACGCGCAACCTGTACCGACCCGACACCGACGGCATCGCGACCATGCGCGACTTCATCGACAGCCTGTGGGATGTCGGGCTCGCCCGCTTCAAGGCCCAGGCCGAAGCCCTGGCACGCAGCCGTGCCGCCCATTCCGCAAAGGAGAAGCCATGAGCCCGACGCTCGCGAGCGCCGCCGCGATCGCGGTCCGCAAGTCGGTCACCGTCGCCGCGCCGATCGCGCTCGCGTTCGAGGTCTTCACGGGACGGATCGAGTCGTGGTGGCCGCTGGCGTCGCACCACATCGGCGACGCCGACTGTGCCGCAGTCGTCATCGAGCCGCGCTCGGGCGGCCGCTGGTACGAGCGCGGCGTCGACGGCGTCGAGTGCGTGTGGGGGCAGGTGCTCGTCTGGGAACCCGAACGCCGCGTCGTCCTCGTCTGGCAGCTGAACGCGCAGTTCAAGTTCGACCCGACGCTGCACACCGAGGTCGACGTCCGCTTCACCGCGATCGACGACCGCACGACGCGCGTCGACCTCGAGCACCGCGGCCTCGAGGCGTACGGCGCCGACGCGCTCGCGATGCGCGACGCCTTCGGCTCGCCGAACGGCTGGAACGGGATGCTCGAGCACTACGCCTTGGTGACGGGCGCGATGCGCGACGCCGCTCCGCCGCGCTGAAGGGCGCGAGGTGGCGCATCATTGCCGTGCTTCGAATCCACGAGGACCGACGATGACCGAGCGCACGCGACCCCCGAAACCCTCGTCGCCGATCGACCGCTCGCGGCGCGACTTCGTCGCGCTCTCGGTCGCGACCGGCCTCGGCGCTGCCGCGCATCCCGCGGTCGCTGCGCTCGCCGTCAGCGAGCGCGACGTCCAGATCAAGACGTCCGACGGCACCTGCGACGCGGCGTTCTTCCATCCGGCGAGCGGGGTGCACGCCGCCGTGCTCGTCTGGCCCGATGCCGCCGGCCTCAGGCCGGCGATGCGCGACATCGGCCGGCGCCTCGCCGGCGACGGCTACGCGGTGCTCGTGCCGAATCCTTTCTACCGCGTCGGCAAGTCGCCAATGTTCGAATCGGCCGCCAACATCGACTTCTCCGACCCGGCGACGCGCGCCAAGATCGGGCCGCTGATGTCTTCGGTCACCTCCTCCGGTGCCGCCGAGCGTGACGCCGCCGCGTACGTCGCGTTCCTCGACGCGCAGCCGCAGGTCGACCGCGCGCGCAAGGCCGGCGTCCAGGGCTACTGCATGGGCGGCGCGCTGACGTTCCGCACCGCTGCCGCGCTGCCCGAGCGCATCGGTGGCGCGGCGTCGTTCCACGGCGGCGGTCTCGTCACCGACAAGCCCGACAGCCCGCACCGGCTGGTGCCAAGGATGCACGCGCGCGTCTACGTCGGCGTCGCGGCGAACGACGACCAGCGCCAGCCCGACGCGAAGGACCAGCTGCGCGAGGCGTTCGCCGCCGCCAAGCTGCCGGCCGAAGTCGAGGTCTATCCGGCGCGCCACGGCTGGTGCGTTCCCGACATGCCGAAGGAAGCGGGCGCGCCGATCTACAGCGCGCCCGACGCCGAGCGCGCCTGGAGCAAGCTGCTCGCGCTCTACCGCACGGCACTCGCCTGAGAAGGCTCCAATGCGTCGGCAACGCTGAGCGGCGCGCCGTGCGACGTGGCGACCGCGCCGGCGAGCGAGAGCGCTGCGACCAGCGCAAAGCGGATGCTGCGCCGGCTCACGAGTCCTGAGGCGTCGTCACCTTGCGGTAGGTCGGCTCGCTGCGCAACCTCGTCGCCTGCTCGTACGCGTGCCCGTACGCGAGCAGCCGCTCCTCGCTCCACGCCGGCCCGACGAACGACACGCCGATCGGCAGCCCGCTCGCCAGCCCCGCCGGCACGGTCAGATGCGGGTAGCCGGCAACGGCGGCCGGCGTCGAGAAGCTCGCGCCGACGTGGTCGCCGTTGACCGGGTCGATGAGCCACGCCGGGCCGCCGGTCGGCGCGATGAGCGCGTCGAGGCGATTCGCCTTCAGGACACGATCGATGCCGTCGTCGCGCGCGCCCTTCTTGCATTCGGCGAGCGCGTCGAGGTATTCCTTGCTGTCGAGGCCGCCGAGCGCGTCCGCCTTCTCGAACAGCTCCTGGCCGAACCACGTGAGCTCGCGGTCGTGGTGCGTGCGGTTGAACGCGATCACGTCGGCGAGCGTCTTCACCGGCGCATTCGGCGCGAACGCGGCGAGGTACTTCGGCAGGTCGGCCTTGAGCTCGTAGAGCAGGATGCGCAGCTCGGCGTCGTTGTACGGCGGCTGCGGCAGGTCGACCGGGTCGACGATCTCGGCGCCGAGCCGCTTCATGACCGCGATCGCCTGTTCGATCAGCCCGTCGACGGCACCGTTGCCGGTGAAGTACGCGCGCGCAACGCCCAGCCGCGCGCCGCGCAGCGCGCCGTCGTCGAGCGCGACGGTCGGCGCCGCGGAAGGTGCGCTCGCCGTCGCCGGGTCGGCGCCGTCGCGCCCCGACATCGCCGCGTACAGCAGCGCCGCGTCGGCGACGGTGCGCGTCATCGGCCCCGGGGTGTCCTGCGTGTGCGCGATCGGGACGATGCCGTCGCGGCTCATGCGGCCGACCGTGGGCTTCAGCCCGACGAGGCCGCAGATCGACGCAGGCGAGACGATCGAGCCGTCGGTCTCGGTGCCGATGCCGAGCGGCGCGAGCCCGGCGGCGATCGCGGCCGCGGTCCCCGAGCTCGAGCCGCTGGTGTTGCGGTCGAGCGCGTAGGGGTTTCGCGTCAGGCCGCCCCGCGCGCTCCAGCCGCTCGTCGACCGCGTCGAGCGGATGTTGGCCCACTCGCTGAGGTTGGTCTTGCCGAGGATCACCGCGCCGCCGTCGCGCAGCAGCTTGACGACGTGCGCGTCGCGCGGCGCGCGGATGCCGTCGAGCGCGAGCGAGCCGGCGCTCGTGCTCATCCGGTCGACGGTCGCGATGTTGTCCTTGACGAGCACCGGCAGGCCGTGCAGCGCACCGCGCACGCGCCCCGCCTTGCGCTCGGCGTCGAGCGCCTTCGCGATCGCGACCGCGTCGGGGTTCACCTCGATGACGCTGTGCAGCCGCGGGCCGGCGCGGTCGATCGCCGCGATCCGCGCCAGGCAGTCGCGGACGAGCCGCTCGGCGCTGAGCGTGCCGGCCGCCATCGCGGCGGCGGCGGCGACGGCGGTCGAAGGACGGGGTGGCTGCGTTGTGGGCGCTGCGCGGTTGGCGGCCATGGCGATCCTCTCGAAGGCGAGCAGCGAAGCCGAGGACAGCAGGAGCGTGCGTCGATGCATGGGCGACTCGCCTAGCCGACGCGCTCGGCGTCGTAGCCCTCGGCGCGCATCGCGTCGAGGATCGCCTCGACGTGCGCCGCGCCGCGCGTCTGCACGACGACCTCGATCTGCACGCGCTCGACCGAGAGCGACGTGAACGCCCGCTGGTGCTGCACTTCGTCGATGTTGGCGCCGAGACGCGCGAGCAGCGCCGCGACCTCGGCGAGCGCGCCGGGGACGTCGCGGACGTCGACGCGCAACCGCGCGAGCCGCCCCGACTTGACCATGCCGCGCTCGATGATCTCGGCGAGAACGAGCGGCTCGATGTTGCCGCCGCAGAGCACCAGGCCGACCTTGCGGCCGGCGAAGCGCGCACGGTCGTTGACCAGCGCGGCGAGGCCGACCGCGCCGGCGCCCTCGACGACCGTCTTCTCGATCTCGAGCAGCATCAGGATCGCCTGCTCGATCGCGTCCTCGGAGACGAGGACGACGTCGTCGACGAGCCGCTCGATCACCGGCATCGTCAGCGTTCCGGGCGACTTGACGCCGATGCCGTCGGCGATGGTCGCCTGCCGCGACTCGAGATGCCCCTGGTGCATCGCGTTCCACGCCGCCGGGAAGCGCTCGGTCTGCACGCCGATGACGCGCAGGTTCGGGCGAATCGCCTTCGCCGCCGTCGCCATGCCGGCGATGAGGCCACCGCCGCCGATCGCGACGACGAGCGTGTCGATCGCCGGCTGCTGGGCGAGCATCTCGAGCGCGACGGTGGCTTGGCCGGCGATCACGGCGACGTCGTCGTAGGGGTGGACGACCGTCGTGCCGCGCTCGGCGGCGAGCTTGAGGCCGAAGACGCGCGCGTCCTCGAACGTGTCGCCCTGGAGCACGACCTCGGCGCCGAAGCCGCGCGTGTTCTCGACCTTGACGCTCGAGGCGAAGCGCGGCATCACGATCGTCGCGGCGATTCCCATCCGCTCGGCGTGGTAGGCGACCGCCTGCGCGTGGTTGCCCGCCGAGACGGCGAGCACGCCGCGCGCGCGCTCGGCAGGCGTCAGCTGGGCCATCTTGTTGAGCGCGCCGCGCTCCTTGAACGACGCCGTGAACTGCAGGTTCTCGAACTTGAGAAAGACCTCGCAGCCGCAGATCTGCGAGAGCGTGCGCGACGCGAGGCACGGCGTGTCGACGACCTCGCCGCGCAGCCGCCCGGCGGCGGCACGGACGTCGGCGATCGACGGCGCGGACGGCGCGTTGCCCATCGCGCCATTGTCGCCGCCTCGCGCCGTCGGCCGACGAGGCCGGAGCGACCGCGTAAACAGGGAGTTTTCCCGATCCGGCGCGCGGGAACTGCGGCGGTGCCCCGCGGTCTGAAGCGAGCCGACAACGTTCGGCAAAAACTCACGTCGCTGCCGTTGTGCATGCGGCGTCGCGGCGATAGATTCTCGCGCGCACCCGCAGCCATGACGACGTTTCCGACATCCTTCCTCTGGGGCGCGGCCACCTCCGCGTACCAGATCGAAGGGTCGCCGCTCGCCGATGGCGCCGGGCCGAGCATCTGGCACCGTTTCGTCCGCACCCCCGGGCTGACCAAGGACGGCGACACCGGCGACGTCGCCTGCGACCACTACCGCCGCATGGCCGACGACGTCGCGCTGATGAAGGGGCTCGGCCTCAAGGCGTACCGCTTCAGCATCGCCTGGGCGCGCATCCTCCCCGAAGGCCGCGGTGCGGTGAACGAACGCGGCCTGGCGTTCTACGAACGGCTCGTCGACACGCTGCTCGAGAACGGCATCGAGCCGATGGCGACGCTCTTCCACTGGGACCTGCCGGCCGCGCTCGACGACCGCGGCGGCTGGCTCAATCCCGAGGTCGCCGACTGGTTCGCCGACTACGCGAGCGTGCTGTTTCGCCGCCTCGACGACCGCGTCAAGCTGTGGGCGACCCTCAACGAGCCATGGGTCGTGACCGATGCCGGCTATCTCCACGGGACGCTCGCCCCTGGCCACAAGAACCGCTTCGAGGCGCCGATCGCGTCGCACCACCTGCTGCGCTCGCACGCGAAGGCGGTGCAGGCGTACCGAGCGCTCGGCCACCACCAGGTCGGGCTCGTCGTCAACATCGAGCCGAAGTACCCGGCGTCGACGACGCCGCTCGATCTCGCCGCGACCCGCCGCGCCGAGGCGTACATGAACCGCCAATACCTCGACCCGGTGTTCCGCGGCCGCTATCCCGAAGAGATGAAGGAGATCTTCGGCGAGGCGTGGCCCGACTGGCCCGAGCAGGACTTCGCGCTGATTCGCCAGCCGATCGACTTCCTCGGCGTCAATTACTACACGCGCAACGTCGTCCGCCACGAAGAGACGTCGTGGCTGCTGAAGACGGTGCCGGTGCGGCAGACGCAGGCCACTTACACCGAGACCGGCTGGGAGGTCTTCCCGCAAGGGCTGACCGACACGCTGGTCTGGATCCGCAACCGTTACGGCGATATCCCGCAGTACGTGACCGAGAACGGTGCGGCCTTCTACGATCCGCCCGCTGCGCCATCCGGACGCGTCGCGGACCCGCTGCGGATCGAGTACTACCGCTGGCACCTGCGCGCCGTGCACGCGGCGATCGAACAAGGCGTCGACGTCCGCGGCTATTTCGCCTGGTCGCTGCTCGACAATCTCGAGTGGTCGCTCGGCTACTCGAAGCGCTTCGGCATCGTGCACGTGAACTTCGAGACGCTCGAGCGAACGCCGAAGGACAGCGCGAAGTTCTATGCCGACGTCGTCGCATCGCGCGGCGCGGTTCTGGCCACGACTGAGCCGCGAGACGCACCTTGACGACGATCGACCGCACCCGACGCGCGCTCCTGGCATCGGGCGGCGCCGCGGCGCTCGCGCCGTTCGCCGGCTGCGCCCTCAAGGTCCCGGACCCGTTCGTTCCCGACCTGATGCGCGACCGCGCGTACGACTCGAGCGCGGCCGACGCGATGTCGAGCGCGGCCAAGGCCGCCGTTCCGCCGGCGCTCGGTTCGCGGCCGCCGCTGCCCGAGCTCTTCGACGACATCGAGCGGCGGACGTTCGACTTCTTCTGGGCGACTGGCAATCCCGCCAACGGCCTCGTTCCGGACCGCCACCCGAGGTCGTCTCCCGCGAGCATCGCCGCCGTCGGTTTCGCGCTGACCGCGTACGCGATCGGCGCCGACCGCGGCTACATCACGCGCGCCCAGGCGCGCGAGCGCACGCTCGTCACGGTGCGCTTCTTCCGCAACGCGCCGCAGGGCCCCCAGCCGCGCGGCAGGACGGGGTACAAGGGATTCTTCTACCACTTCATCGACATGAAGACGGGCGTGCGCGCGTGGCGCAGCGAGATCTCGACCGTCGACACCGCGCTGCTGCTCGGCGGCATGCTGCACGCGCAGGCGTACTTCAATTCCGACCACCCCGACGAGGTCGAGATCCGCCAGGCGGTCGACGAGATCTACTGGCGGATCGACTGGAAGTGGGCGCAGGTGCGCGGCTCGCTCGTCAGCATGGGCTGGAGTCCCGAGAAGGGGCATATTCCCTACGACTGGGCCGGCTACAACGAGGCGATGCTCGTCGTGCTCCTCGCGCTCGGATCGCCGACGCATCCGGTCGGCGAAGGCGCCTGGCACGCGTGGTCGGAGAGCTACCACAACGCCTGGGGCCGCTTCATGGGCTACGAGCACCTCGGCTTCGCGCCGCTGTTCGGCCACCAGTACTCGCACGTCTGGATCGACTTTCGCGGCATCCAGGACGAGACGATGCGCAAGCGCGGCATCGACTACTTCGAGAACACGCGCCGAGCCGTCTACGCCCAGCGCGCCTACGCGATCGCCAATCCGAAGGGGTTCTACGAATACGGCGCCAACGTCTGGGGCTTCACCGCGTGCGACGGGCCGGGAAAGCTGCGCGAATTCGACCGCACGAACCGGTTCCGCTACTACCTCGACTACTCGGCGCGCGGTGCCGGTCGCCGCCACACGATCGACGACGGCACGATCGCGCCGACCGCAGCGCTGTCGTCGCTGCCGTTCGCACCCGAGATCGTGATTCCGGCGGTGGAGGAGATGCATGCCCGCTACGGCAAGTTCATCTATTCCAAGTACGGCTTCGTCGACTCGTTCAACCGGAGCCTCACCGCGACCGACGTCAAGCTGAGCGACGGCCGCGTCGACCCGGCGTTCGGCTGGGTCGCGAGCGACAGCATCGGCATCGACCAGGGGCCGATCCTCGCGATGATCGGCAACTACCGCAACGAGCTCGTCTGGGAAGACATGCGCAACTGCACGCCGATGCGGCGCGGCTTGGAGCGTGCCGGCTTCGAAGGTGGCTGGCTGGCCCACGCGGGCTGATCCAGTACCCTTGGCGCCATGCGCCTGCGCGAACTCGGGAGCGGGTCACGGCGCGACGCGTTGCGGGGTCTCGCGGCCGGCGCGGCGCTCGTGGCGCTCGGCGGCTGCGGCCGCCGTGACGATCGCGACGGCGTGTTGAACTTCTGGGCGATGGGCCGCGAGGCCGAGGTCGTCGCCGAGCTGCTGCCCGCGTTTCGAGCCAGGCATCCGGACATCGAGGTGCACGTGCAGCAGCTGCCGTGGACCGCAGCACACGAAAAGCTCCTGACGGCGTACGCCGGAGGATCGCTGCCGGACCTCTGCCAGCTCGGCAACACGTGGCTGCCTGAGCTCACCGCGCTCGACGCGCTCGAGCCGCTCGACGAGCGCGTCGACGCTTCCGCGATCGCTCGCGACGACTACTACGCCGGCATCCTCGACACCAACGTGATGCCGACCACGGGCGGCAGCCGCCTCTTCGGCCTGCCGTGGTACGTCGACACCCGCGTCCTCTTCTACCGCAGCGACCTGGTGCGCGCCGCCGGCCATCCGACGCCGCCGCAGAGCTGGCCCGAATGGCTCGCGGCGATGCGCGCGGTGCGGCAGCGCAGCCCGCAAACGTACGGCGTGTTGCTGCCGCTCAACGAACCCGATCCGCTGTTCGCGCTGGCGCTGCAGCAAGGCGCGCTGCTGCGCGAGGACGATACCCGCGGCGCGTTCGCGCAGCCGGCGTTCCGTCGTGCGCTCGGCTTCTACGCGGGCATCTTCGCCGAAGGCCTCGCGCCGACGATGACGAACGCGCAGATCGCCAACGTCTGGGATGAATTCGGACGCGGCCTGTTCGCCTATTACGTCAGCGGGCCGTGGAACATCGGCGAGTTCCGCCGCCGCCTGCCGCGCGAACGACAGGGCGACTGGGCGACCGCACCGCTGCCGGGACCTGACGGTCCGGGCGTCTCGACCGCCGGCGGATCGAGCCTGGTCATCTTCAGGAGCTCGCGAAAGAAGGCGGCGGCGTGGCGGTTGATCGAGTTCCTGAGCGAACCGGCGACGATGCAACGCTTTCACGCGCTCACCGGCAACCTGCCGCCGCGACGCACCGCCTGGCGCTCGCCTGAGCTTGCCGACGACGCGCCTTCGCAGGCCTTCGCAGCGCAGCTCGAACGCGTCCGCGCCGCGCCGAAGCTTCCCGAATGGGAGCGCATCTTCCAGGAGATGCAGCGCGCCGCCGAGCGCGTCGTCCAGCGCGTGCAGAGCATCGACGCCGCCACCACCGAGCTCGACGCCTGGGTCGACGCGCTGCTCGAGAAGCGCCGGTGGCTGCGCGCGCGAACCCTCGCCGCCGCCGCCCCGCGATGACGCGCTCCGGCATCGTCGGCTGGACGCTGGCCGCACCGGCGCTCGTCGTCATCGCGGTCTTCTTCGCGTTGCCGGTCGTCATCGGGCTCGCGCTCAGCCTCACCGACTTCGACCTCTACGCGCTCGCCGATCTGTCGACGTTGCGTTTCGTCGGCCTCGACAACTACCTCCGGCTGCTGCAGACGCCGCTCTTCTGGCAGGCGCTCGGCAACACGCTCTACTTCGTCGCCGTCGGCGTCC